>DATLBC010000045.1:0-2358 GCA_035527095.1 Ilumatobacteraceae bacterium
CTGGTGGAGCATCGCGTCGACGAGGGTGGTCTTGCCGTGGTCGACGTGCGCGACGATCGCGAGGTTGCGGATGTCGGTGCGACGACGCACGTTCGCCTGATCGGCGGCGTCGTGGTCGACGCCCGTCGGGTCGTCGAGAAGGGTGTGGTCGTGGGGGGACACGACACACCACGCTATCGCCGCCAAACCATCGAAAATTCGGAGCGAACGTTGCGCCCAGTGCAACGAGGCCTCCGAATTTCGGTGGTCCGGTGCTCCCAGCCCGAATTTCGGAGCCGCGTGTGCGCCCAGCGCAACGATCGCTCCGAATTTTCGAAGGGAATGGTACCCCATGGGGTATGCTGGAGGGGTGCGCGCGCTGCTGGCATCTCCGCTGGGGTTCCTGATCGGATTGTCGCTGGGCGCGCTCGGCGGCGGCGGATCGATCCTCGCGGTGCCGGCGCTGGTCTACGCGGCCGGGCAGGATCCCAAGGCGGCGACCACGACCTCGCTCGTGCTCGTCACGATCACCGCGCTGATCGGCATCATCCCCCACTGGCGGGCTGGTCACGTCCGCCTGGCCGCAGGCACCGTGTTCGGACTCGCCGGCATCGGTGGATCACTGGTCGGTTCGGCGTGGAACGAAGCGGTCGACGCCGACGTGCTGCTGTTCGCTTTCTCGATGTTGATGCTGGTCGCCGCGTACGCCATGTGGCGGCGCCTCAAGAAGCAGGCCACAACACCGGCCGTCCGGTCGGCAGGAGCGGCAGCGGCAACTCCCGAACGTGTGGAGACCGATCCGTCGGCGGGCACGGCGATCCGGCTCGACATGGCGACCGCCGTCAAGGTCGTGGTCGCCGGGTCGTTCATCGGCCTGCTCACCGGCTTCTTCGGCGTCGGTGGCGGCTTCGTCATCGTGCCAGCGCTGGTGCTCGCGCTCGGCTTCTCGATGCCCGACGCTGTCGGCACCTCGCTGATCGTCATCGCTGTCAATTCGACCGTCGCGCTCGCGACCCGCCTACCGTCGGGATCGGTCGAGTGGGGCACCGTTATCCCGTTCACGATCGCCAGCCTGATCGGCGTCTTCGTGGGAAGCCGGCTCGCCAGCACCCGCGACCCGAGCTTCCTTCAGAAGTGGTTCGTGATCCTGCTGGTCGTCGTCGCCGTCTACACCGCGACCAGTTCCCTACTCGCCCTGATCTGACCGATCGAGGTACCGATCAGCGGTGGTAGTACTGCCTCGACCACACCGCGAGCGGATTCTCGCCCCGGTCCACGATCGGCATCCGCCACGTCGACACGTCCGAGTCGGCGAGCACCAGCCGGAACAGCGCCCGTGGTTCGTCGATCGTGTCGGCGAGGTAGGCGTCGGCGAACCGTTCGGGCGTGTACCGACACGCGATGGATCGGTACAGGTCGCGCCACGTGTCGTCGTCACCCAGGTCGTGCACCAACCCCGCCTGGCCACGGGCGATCAGCTTGCGCATCGGATGCTCTGATTCATCGATCGTGGCGCACACTGCTGCATTCGCACGCAGGTCCTCGAGCCAGGCCGAACGCGCTCGCGGCGTGAACCAGATCGCCCCCTCGTGGTGGATGAACCAGATCGGCACGACGCGCGGGAGCCCGTCGACACCGATCGTCCCCAGCCGGAGCAAGTGCCCCGGCTCGTCGAGGAAGGCCGCCAGTTCGTCGTTCGTCAGCCCGGGCACGACGCTCAGCCGACGCGCCGGTCGTGGCCCTCCCAGTAGGGCTCGCGCAGGTCCTTCTTCAACACCTTGCCACTCGGATTGCGCGGCAACATGTCGGTCCACTCGACCGATGTCGGGCACTTGAACGTCGCCAGACGCTCCTTGGCGTAGGCGATGATGTCGGCCTCGCTGACGTCGGAGTCGGGAGCCTTGACCACGATCGCCTTGGCGGTCTCGCCCCACTTCTCGTGCGGCACGCCGATCACTGCCACGTCGGCGATGCCAGGATGGCCCATCAACACGTTCTCGACCTCGGCCGGATACACGTTCTCACCGCCCGACACGATCATGTCCTTCACCCGGTCGTGGATGTAGAGGTACCCATCGGCGTCGAGGTAGCCGGCATCGCCCGACTTGAACCACCCATCGGGCGTGATGGCCTTTTCGGTCTCCTCCGGCATTTTCCAGTAGCCGAGCATGTTCTGCAGGGTCCGCACCCAGATTTCGCCGACTTCACCCGTTTCGCAATCACTCCCGTCGTCGCCGACGATGCGCAACTCGACACCCGGACCCGCGACACCGCACGAGCGGAGCCGATGCTTGTTCGGACCATTTGGATCGTGGTCCTCCGGAGGCAGGTTCGCCACTGCGCCGGTCGTCTCGGTCAACCCATAGGCCTGCCAGAACT
>DATLBC010000046.1:0-3398 GCA_035527095.1 Ilumatobacteraceae bacterium
TCGGGTACGGAGATGGTGATGCCTGGTGACAATGTCGAGATGACGGTCGAGTTGGGTAAGCCGATCGCGATGGACGAGGGTTTGCGGTTCGCTATTCGTGAAGGTGGCCGCACGGTTGGTGCCGGCCGCGTCACCAAGATCTTGAAGTGACCTGGACGACCTGAGACAGAACGGCACACTGACATGGCACAGAGCATTCGAATCCGCCTGAAGGCATTCGACCACGAGATCATCGACCAGTCGACGAAGAAGATCGTCGAGACGGTCACCCGGACCGACGCCACTGTTCGTGGCCCGATTCCGCTGCCCACCGACAAGCACCGCTACACGGTCATCCGTGGCCCGCACGTCGACAAGGACAGCCGGGAGCACTTCGAGATGCGGGTGCACAAGCGCCTCATCGACATCGTGAACCCGAACGGCAAGACCATCGACAGCCTGCAGCGCATCGAACTGCCCGCCGGCGTCGACATCGAAATCAAGATCCAGAACGGCTGACACACACGGTCGATTCGCAAACGGGGCGGGCCTTCGGGTCCGCCCCGTTTCGCGTCCCGGGGCAGCTCTGTCGAGGTGGGGAGGCCTCCGTCAACGCCCCGGAGCCGCTGTCGTCCGTTGTGAACGAGGTGAGAACACCGACCTCGGTTGAGCTGGGATCCGACGATCGCGGATAGACAGGGTTTCATGAATTCGCTGCCGCCACCGGCCCCCGGCGCGGGACCGGGCGTGCCGGCTCCCGTGCCACGTCGCGAGGCTCGAGCCCGAAGGCAACGGAACTGGGTCATCGTCGTCGCCGTCGGCGTGGTCGCATGGACCGCTGCGCTCACCGGCGCACTCGTCGGCAATCAACTCTCCGACTGGATCGATTCACCACCCAAGAGCGCGAGCGACGAACCGATCAACGTGTCGGACCCGAGCGGGCCGATCGAGGGGCGCCTCGACGTCGCCAAGGTGATCGACCACATGGCGGCCTCCGTCGTCACGATCAGCGCCGACATCGACAGCCAGTTCGGGCAGGGTCAGTCGACCGGAACCGGCGTCATCGTGTCGTCCGGCGGCGAGATCCTCACCAACGCGCATGTCGTCGAGGGCGCGACCCAGATTCGTGTCCGGCTTGCCGGAGAGACCGAACCGCGCGAGGCGCGTCTGCTGGCGTCCGATGCCGGCAACGATCTCGCCCTGCTGCGCATGAGCGGCGACGATTTCGATGCGGCGGTGTTCTCCGACCCGGGCAGCGTCCGCATCGGCGACGAAGTGGTTGCGATCGGGTTTGCGTTGGGCCTCGACGGTGATCCCTCGGTGACGCTCGGGATCGTCTCGGCGCTCGACCGAACGATCGGGACCGAGGGCGCCTTCCTCGACGGTCTGATTCAGACCGATGCGGCGATCTCGTCGGGGAACTCCGGCGGACCGCTCGTCAACGCACGGGGCGAGGTCGTCGGGATCAATACCGCCGTCGCTCGCGATACGGCGACGTCGGCTGCGACGAATGTCGGATTCGCGATCAGTGCCGGCGAAGCGTTGCCCGTGATCGAAGCGCTCCGCGCCCAGTCGGGTGGTGACCCCCGCACCGAGGGTTACCTCGGAGTGGAACTGGGCGAACGGCGCGACGGCGGACAGGGCGCGGTGGTCACGGCGGTGCAGGACGACACGCCTGCCGCCGAGGCCGGGATGGCGGCCGAGGATCTCGTCGTTGCGGCCGATGGTGTAGCGATCGACGGCGCGACCGGTCTCATCGCAGCGATTCGAGATCTCGGTCCGGGCGACTCGACGACGCTGACGATCCTGCGCAATGGCGAGCCGATCGAACTCACCGTCACGCTCGTCGAACGCCCCGCCGACTGACCCTCATCATCGCCGAACCGGCGCGCGATGAGCGAGGTGACCGCATACGGTCGGTTGGCTCATCGCTGGGGCGATCGGGAGACCTCCGATGAGCGAGGTGTCCGTATACGGTCGGTTGGCTCATCGCTGGAGGGGCTTGCCGGGCAGCGGTCGCATACGTTGCCCTCATGGAAGCGCTCGACGTGATGCTCGGCTCGGCTCGACCGTTCGGCCTCGGATACTGGCCGTTGCCGCAGGACGATCCTGGAGTGGCGGTGCGGCGCGAAGCTGTGCGGCTCGTGTCGCCCGACGGCGCGCTCGTGCGCGGGGTGCTGTGGACGCCACCGGTCGGTACGGCGTGGAAGACCGCCGTGATCTTGTCGCATCCGAGGGGTGACTTCAGCGTCCACTACGCCTGTCCGCTGCTCGCTGCCGCTGGCTACGCCGTGCTCGGATTCGGCACCCGCTACATGAACAACGACACCGACTGCCTCCACGAGGCGTGCATCACCGACGTCGAGACCGCCCACGACGAGATGATTCGTCGTGGAGCCGAGGCGGTCGTGCTGCTCGGCAACTCGGGCGGAGGGTCGTTGATGGCGATGGCCAACGCCGAGCTCGGAATCGGCGACGGCTGGGTCGGGATGGCGGCGCATCCGGGGGAAGGCGTGTTCATGCTGCAGGTGATCGACCCGTCGGTCGCCGACGAGCACGACCCGTTCTCGACCGTGCCGGAACTCGACATGTACGACCCGGACAACGGTTGGCGGCCGTGGCCCGAGCCGTGCAGCTACGACCCGACGTGGGTGGCCACCTACCGAGCCGCGCAAGTCGCTCGAGTGGCGCGCATCGACGCGATCGCTAAGGCCTCGATCGCCGAGGCCGGCGACGGGCTGGCGGAGCTGCGCGGCATCGACAGATCGACGGACCCAGCACGATGGCGAGAGCTGCGACGGCATGTGGTGTTCACCAGGTACCTCACGATCTACCGAACGCTCGCCGACCCGGCGTACCTCGACCTGTCGATCGACCCTGACGACCGGCAGATGGGCTCGCTGTTCGCGTTCCCCGATCCGTTCGACGCCAACTACGGGCGTGGGGGATTGGCGCGCTCCATGACCGCCCGCGGCTGGTTGAGCACCTGGTCGGGTCTGTCGAGCGGCGCCAAGCTCGCCGACACGATGCCGCAGGTCACGGTGCCGACGCTGCTCGTGCATCCGACCGCCGACACCGAGATCCGGGTGTGGCAGGCCGAGGAGATCGTCGCCGCCGCCGGCGCCGACGACGTCACCTACGTCGAGATGAAGGGCGCACCGCACTACCTGGAGGGACACCGCCCCGAAGCGATGGCACGGGTGGCCGAGTGGCTGACGAGGCGCTTCCCGTGACGTCGGACAGTCCCCGTTTGCGTCGGGTTCTCGGTGCACCGTCCCACCCGACGTCTGACGCAAACGTGGTTGGGGCGCGTGTTGGAAGCGTTGAACGACGCCCATAGCATTGCATGGCCGTGATCGGGAGGCATTCCGATCACCAGACCATTCAGCAATCGATGTCTGTGTAGGCCGTCCGCAACG
>DATLBC010000047.1:0-13305 GCA_035527095.1 Ilumatobacteraceae bacterium
TACCGACTGAGCTAAGAGGGCGTTCTTGACGGGTGCGGACACCGTTTGTAGCGGTACCCGGGGCACCCTTCGGGACGCGGCACTGCCGCGGACCAGCCGACGAGTGTACCGCCCGCATCGGTACAACCACCGCGGAGTTCCGGTCGTGTCGCAGTACTCTGCGTGGTCGTGTCGAACCCGCCCACCGTCACGGTTCGCCTCGCCACACTCGAGGACGCATCGGCGATCATGGCGATCTACAACGTCGAAGTCGAGAACCACACGAGCACGTTCGATCTCGTCGCGCGCACGCTCGACGATCAGCAGCGTTGGATCACCGAGCGGTCGGGCGCGTTCGCTGCTGTGGTGGCCACGATCGGAGACGACGTCGTCGGCTTCGCATCGCTGTCGCCATACAAGGAACGCGCTGCGTATCGAACGACGGTCGAGGACTCCGTGTACGTCTCACGCGAGCATCCGCGGCTCGGAATCGGCCGGCTGCTGATGCAGCACGTCGTCGGCATCGCCGCCGAGTCCGGCTTCCACTCGGTCATGGCTCGGGTCGAAGCGACCGGCACAGCGTCACGCGCCCTGCACGAGGCGTGCGGTTTCGAGCTGATCGGCGTGGAACGCGAGGTCGGACGCAAGTTCAACCGATGGCTGGACGTCGCCGTCATGCAGCTCATGCTCTGAGCGCGACGCCGTCACGCTGAACGAAAGCAATGTGGTGGGCCGGGAAGGATTCGAACCTTCGAAGGCAATGCCGGCAGATTTACAGTCTGCTCCCTTTGGCCGCTCGGGCACCGACCCATGAATTGTGTGTGCGTACCTCGTTCGAGCGATGAACGAGGCGGGCAGAGCGTACCGGTCACCGGGCCGAGCGCCACGCCGATTCGAGCCGGTTCGCTACCCTTGCGCCATGCCAACGTTCGATGTCGTGTCCGAAGTCGACGCCCAGGAAGTCCGCAATGCGGTCGACCAGGCCCAGCGGGAGATCGCCAACCGGTTCGACTTCAAGAACACCGACTCGACGATCGAGCAGAACGAGATGGTGATCACGATGCACACCGTGAGCCGCGACCGTCTCGATGCACTGCGCACAGTGCTCGAGGAGAAACTCGTCAAGCGGGGCGTGTCGCTGCGCGGCGTCGACTACGGCGACGTGCAGGACGCCACACAGAACACCGTGCGCCAGGTCGTCACGATCAAGGTCGGGATCTCCTCGGACAAGGCGAAGGAGATCAACAAACTGATCAAGGAGAAGGCCCCCAAGGGCACGACCAGCCAGACCCAGGGTGAGTCGCTCCGCGTCTCGGCCAAGAAGCGTGACGCGTTGCAGGACGTGATCGCGATGTTGAAGGCCGAGGACGTCGGCATCCCGTTGCAGTTCCAGAATTTCCGGGACTGACACCCACCTTCGAGCGAAGGTGCGAGACGT
Source organism: Ilumatobacteraceae bacterium (assembly GCA_035527095.1). Lineage (GTDB taxonomy): Bacteria > Actinomycetota > Acidimicrobiia > Acidimicrobiales > Ilumatobacteraceae > Sva-07. The sequence continues at coordinate 1,418 of DATLBC010000047.1, forward strand.
CAGCCGAGAAAGGCGAACAGGTCGGCGACTGCATCATGTGCGGCCCCGGCCAGCTCGGCGGGCGTTGCCGAGGCGGGAACGTTCATCACATCGAACGCGACCTGTGAGTTCTGCGCGAAGTCCCATGCAGCAACGAGTTCGGCCTCGCCGCCACCACCGACACGAGCCGCCTCGAGCGTCGCCAGTTCGGCTGCCCGCCACGACAGCAACTCATGAACGACCCCCGGCCGAGCCGTGGCGCCGAACTCGGCGCCCGGGTCGCACGACACGAGCTGGAGCGCGCCGTCAGGGAGGACCTGGACCGAGCTCGCCATCTCGCCCGGCGCAGCGCCAGTCCATGCGGTGAGTGCCGAACGAACGATCGTGGTCTGCTCGACACCGCCGCCGGAGAAGGTCGCCGACACACACTGCGTCGCTCCTCGGATCACCGCCGTCAGCGAGTTCTCGACGACTGCCTCGCTGGCGTCGTAGGCGGTTCGAGCATCGAGATAGCCGGCGAACACGAGGTACCAGAAGGCACGATCCTTCGCGACGGGCGCGGCGGCCACGACGTCGCCGGCGAGCATCGCCGGGTCGGTTGCGGTGGTCGAGGTGCCGTCACCGAGAATTCCCGGCCCACCTGTGCCCAGACCCTCGAGGGGATTGGTTCGGTCGGTCGCCACCACCAGGCCGGAATCGAACTCGGCGAAGACGTGTGGCGCCAACATTCGATAGCCGATCACGGCGGGCAGGACATCGGCGGTCTCGCTCGGGACCGACGGCACGGGGTCGGCGAAACTCGACGCCTGCTGGACCGCGCGCGACTGGCGGAGCACCTCGGCCGAGGTCGCAGCGGCGGCGTCGAGCGTGCGCTCGTTCTGATCGGCCGACCATCTGAACTGCTGATCGAGTGATGCCGCCGCCATCTCCTGCGTGATCTGGGCATCGAGTTCCGGACCGGCGACGCCCAGGTCGTGGTAGATCTGGCCGTCGAGCGTCGAGTAGACGGCGTCCTGCCACCCGCTGAGTTGCTGGGCGATCGTGGCGTCGTCGACGGTGCCACTCGCAAGACCGAGTGCCCGCCACTGGGCAATCTCCTCGGGTGAGAGCGGGGCGAACTGGACCTGCATCCGTGTGGCGAAGTCAGCGGTCGGCTCCGCGACGACCGCCAAGGTTTCGGCGAACTCGACGCCGCTGGCCGTCTCGACCGCCTCGGCGTATGGGGCACTGGTGTCGTCCCACTCCCCCGGGAACAGGTAGGCCTGCCCGAAGACGAGACCGGCGGCAACGAGGCCGCCCAACACCACGATGGTCAGGAGCAGCTTGATGCCACGTCGCTTCTTCGGACGGCGTGACTGCTGGCTGGGCGCAGAAACCACGGACGCCGAATCGAACTCGAATGACGTCGCTGTCTCCGGTCGTGGCACTGACGCCGGAACCGACGGAAGCAGCGGCGCGACCGTTTCGAGCCGAGCCGATTCGACCGGCGTCGCTTCGACCGGCGTCGCTTCCTGGATCTCCGGCAGGGCGGTCACGGGGGCCGCGGGCACCGCCACCTCCGGAACTGCGAGATCGGTGGCGGGGGCCGGGGCCGGCGGAACTGCAGGGGTCGCCGGGGTCGCGGGTGCGGCGATCTGATCGGGGCCGGAGGTGACGTCGCCGATCGCCGGCACGATGACAGCGGGCGGGGTCGTGCGGACCGTCGGAGGTTCGTCGGGCACCGGCGTCGGGAACGTCTCGACAGGGGCCACCGGGGTCGCCGGGGTCGCGGCTGGTTCCGTCAGATCGAGCCGAAGTGGTGCCAGGGTGATCGAACCCGCGCCCGCTGCCGGAACATCATCGGTGGCGCGGTCGTCGGCTGCGTCGGGTTGAGATTCGGTGTCGATGACGGAATCCCAGGAAAGGGCGGGGATGCGCTTGGTGCGTGCACCATCTGGCAGAACCATGTAGTTCCATCGGCAACTCGCAGCGCGCGCTTGAGAGCAGAAACGGGCGAAGGGTCAGTCCTCTGCGCTGGCCGCGGCTTTGGCCTGGAGCTCGTCGACGATCGACGCGTCGGCGAGCGTGGTGGTGTCGCCGATGTTCCGGCCCTCGGCAACGTCGCGGAGGAGGCGGCGCATGATCTTGCCCGACCGGGTCTTGGGCAGATCGGGGGTGATGTAGATCTGCTTCGGCTTCGCGATCGCACCGATCTCGGCAGCGACGTGCGAGCGCAACACCTCGGCGTCGACGTCTTCGCCCCCGCGCAGGATCACGTAGGCGATGATCGCCTGACCGGTGGTGGCATCGGTCGCACCGACGACCGCTGCCTCCGCAACAGCGGGGTGCGAGACGAGGGCGGACTCGACCTCGGTGGTCGAGATTCGGTGGCCCGAGATGTTCATGACATCGTCGACTCGACCCAGCAGCCAGAGGTAGCCGTCGTCGTCGAGTTTCGCGCCGTCGCCTGCGAAGTAGCGACCTTCGAAACGCGACCAGTACGTCTCGCGGAATCGGTCCGGGTCGCCCCAGATCCCGCGCAGCATTCCTGGCCACGGACGGGTGAGCGTGAGATAGCCGCCGCCGACGTCGACTCGGTTGGCGTCGTCGTCGATCAACTCGGCCGACACGCCGGGAATCGGGAACGTCGCCGAGCCGGGCTTGGTGGTGGTGGCGCCCGGAAGCGGACTGATCATGATGCCGCCGGTCTCGGTCTGCCACCAGGTGTCGACGATCGGGCATCGGCCTGCCCCGATGTGCTCCCGGTACCACATCCACGCTTCGGGGTTGATCGGTTCGCCGACCGAGCCGAGCAGGCGCAGCGACGACAGGTCGTGCTTGGCAGGTTCGCCGGCGCCCCACTTCATGAACGTCCGGATGGCAGTTGGGGCGGTGTAGAAGATCGTGACGCCGTACTTCTCGATGATCTCCCAGAACCGATCGTTGCCCGGGTGGTTCGGAACACCCTCGTACATCACCTGGGTGGCGCCGTTCGAGAGCGGTCCGTAGACGATGTAGCTGTGGCCGGTGATCCATCCGACGTCCGCCGTGCACCAGAACACGTCGGTCTCGGGGTGCAGGTCGAAAACGTACTTGTGGGTGTAGGTCACGTGGGTGAGATACCCACCCGACGTGTGCATGATGCCCTTGGGCTTTCCGGTGGTGCCCGATGTGTAGAGAAGGAACAGCAGTTGCTCGGAGTCCATCGGCTCGGCGGGACAGTCGATCGACGCGCCGTCCATGAGTTCGTGGTACCAGTGGTCGCGTCCTTCGGCCATGTCGACGTCGTTGCCGCCGCGCTTGACGACCACGACGTGCTCGATTGTCGGGGCGTCAGCGCAGGCTTCGTCGGCGGCCGGCTTGAGCGCGAACACCTCGCCGCGCCGGTATCCGCCATCGGCGGTGATCAGCACCTTGGCCTCGGCGTCGTTGATGCGGTCGGCGAGCGACTGCGACGAGAAGCCGCCGAACACGACGCTGTGAGCCGCGCCGATCCGCGCGCAAGCGAGCATCGCGACCGCCGCCTCCGGGACCATCGGCAGATAGATGTTGACGCGATCGCCGCGCTCGACGCCGAGCCCCTTCAAGACGTTGGCGAACTGGCTGACCTCATCGAGCAGGTCTCGGTACGTGATCGTGCGAGTATCGCCCGGCTCGCCCTCCCAGTGGATCGCCACCTTGTCGCCCTTGCCGCCGAGCACGTGTCGATCGAGGCAGTTGTAGGCGACGTTGAGTTGGCCGCCGACGAACCACTTGGCGTTCGGCAGGTCCCACTCGAGCGTCGTCTCCCAGGGCTCCGCCCAGTCGACGAGACCCGAGGCCTGCCGAGCCCAGAACGCTTCGTCGTCTTCGGCCGCCTGGTCGTAGAGAAACGTGCCGGTGACGAGCGAGTTCGCCTTGAACTCCTCGGACGGCGGGAACGTGCGGTTCTCCGCGCTCAGCGCGTCGATCGTGTCGTGGTGTTCGCCGTTCCCCTGTTCAGCCATGGGTGCGATGGTAGATCACGAGGGTGCTGTCACGGACCGCCACGAGCGCACGGTCGCGTGTCCAGACCGGCGACGGCCTGGCGCAGGGAGTTCCCCCGGGTTCAGGTGGCGAGGCCGATGGGGCAGCTGACGCCGGTGCCACCGACACCGCAGTAGCCGTTGGGATTCTTGGCGAGGTACTGCTGGTGGTACGGCTCGGCGTAGAAGAAGCCGGTCTCGAGGTCGATGCGGTGGACCTCGCTGGTGATCTCGCCGTATCCGGCGTCGGCGAGGCGCTCCTGGAACGCCGCCCGCGACTCCTCGATCGCCTGCTCGTGCGAGACGTCGGTGACGAAGATCGCCGAGCGGTACTGGCTGCCGACGTCGTTGCCCTGGCGCATTCCCTGGGTCGGGTCGTGTTCCTCCCAGAAGGTTTGCAGCAGATGTTCGTAGCTGATGACCTCGGGGTCGTACACGACGACGACGGCTTCGGTGTGGCCGGTCATGCCGGAGCACACCTCTTCGTAGGTGGCGTTGGGCGTGTAGCCGCCCGCGTAGCCGACGAAGGTGGAGTAGACGCCGTCGAGCTGCCAGTACTTGCGCTCGACACCCCAGAAACAGCCCATTGCGAAGGCTGCCGTCTTCATGCCGTCGGGCCACGGGCCGGTGAGCGGATGGCCGTTGACGAAGTGAGCCTCGGGAACGGGCATCGTCTGGTCGGTGCGGCCGGGCAGCGCGTCCCCAGCCGCGACCATGGAAGCGTTCTTGCGGAAAAGCATGCATGCAGCCTAGGAGTGGAACGCCGAACCCGCCCGACCCTGGTTCGAACGTTCACCGCAGGAGGAGGCCGTCGATGCGGCGCGAGGTCAGGCCGAGGCCGAGGAGCGCCATGACGGCCAGGACACCGAGGTGGATCAGCATGGTCCAGTCCAGTTGGCCGAGGTTGAGACCGCGCACGACTGCGACACCGTGATACAGCGGGCTCAGCTGCACCACCCAGGCCCACTCGCCGTAGCTCGACACCGGATAGAAGGTGGCCGAGAACAGCAGCATCGGCAAGGTGACCGCGTTGACGTACTCGAGATCGGACCACGTGCGCATGTAGGTCGTGTACGCCATCCCGACCGCGGCGAATGCGAACCCGATCAGCGCGCAGACCGGGATCGCCAACACGATCCACGCCGAGCCGACGAGCCCCAGCGCCCACATCGTGAGCACGAATGCGACGGAGTAGATCAGCGCGCGACTGACGGCGGAGAGGATCTCACCGACGGCGACGTCGGCAGCGGTCATCGGGGTGGCCAGCACTGTGTCGTACAGCTTCGTGTGGCGCAGCTTCTCGAACACGTTGCCCGTGGCGTCGAAGATCGCTCCGTTCATCGCTGACGCTGCCAGCAGGGCGGGGGCCACGAACTGGGCGTAGTCGTAGGCGACGCCGCCGACGACGATGTCACCGACGAGCGCAGCGAACCCGACCTGCACCGACAGCAGGTAGAGCAGCGGCTCGAAGAAGCCGGAGACCAGGACCATCCAGGCGTGGCGATAGAACATGACCCCGCGCTCGACCATGCGCTGGGGTCGCCGGGCGTTGGCGAGCACCTCGATCGGCACGATGCGCAGGGCGATGGTCATGGCGCGAGCCGCCGCGCGAACGTGATCCGACACGCAACCCAGCCGCCGACGATGTATCCGCCCAGCACGGCGAGATGCACTCCGACGTTGCCGGCGCTCACCGAGTCGATCACCGCGCCACGGCAGAGCTCGATCCCGTGCCAGAGCGGCGTCACGTAGGCGACCGGCTGCAGCCAGTCGGGCAGTTGATCAACCGGGAAGAACGCCCCTCCGAACAGGAACATCGGGAGCAGACCGAACCGGATGATCGTCGGGAACGATCCCCCTCCGTAGCGAGTCGATGACCACGCTGTGATCGGCAGCGCGAATGCGAGGCCGGTGAGCACGGCGGCCGGGATCGCGAGCAGCAGCCCCCATGTTCGGGTCTCCGGAAAGAGTGCGAGCACGGCGGCAACACCGGTCACGCCGATCAACGTGCGAGTTGCGTGCCACAGCGTCAGTCCCGAAGCGATGTCGTTCGGGGTGAGCGGCGTTGCGGCCATCGCCCGGTACCGATTGCCCCAGAAGAAGCCGTCGAGCACCTGCCACAGCGACGCCTGACCGGCGCTGATCATCGCCGTGGTGGCGAGCAGCGCGGGCGCGAGGAACTCGAAGTAGGTCAGACCACCGAGCGACGCCGTCGAGTCGGCGTTGCCGTCGATCAGCGAACCGACACCGACACCGATACCGATCAGGTAGAGCAGCGGCTGCACGAACGCGAGCAGTACATGCGACTGCCAGATCTTGCGGTAGACGGCGAATTCGCTCTCCCAGACTCGAACCGTGGTGGGTGTGTTCATGGCCACTCAGCCGATCAGTCGACCAGGGTGCGGCCGGTCAGGCGGAGGAACACGTCCTCGAGTGAGCTTCGACGCACGAGGCTGCCCACCGGTTCGACACCGCGTCCATGGACCTCCGACAATGCTGCTTCGCCGTCGTGGGCGTAGATCAACACACGATCTGGCAGCACCTCCTGGCGGTCGCCGATGCCCTCGATCGTCGCCAACGCTGCGGCATCGCGGTCGGGCTGCTCAGTAGCTTCGCCGACCGTGTCTCGATGCAGCCGCAACTCCAGCACCTCTCGCGTGGCGTGCTGTACGATCAGCCCGCGGGGCGAACCCTCGGCGACGATGCGGCCGCGGTCCATCACCACGAGTCGGTCGCACAGCTGCTCGGCTTCGTCCATGTAGTGGGTGGTCAGCACCAGTGTGACGCCGCGCTGCTTCAGCCGATACAGGCGGTCCCAGAGGGTGTGCCGCGCCTGCGGATCCAGGCCCGTGGTCGGCTCATCGAGGAGCAGGAGGTCGGGGTCGCTCATGAGCGAGCGGGCGATGGTGAGGCGCCGCTTCATGCCCCCGGAGAGCGGATCGACGCGCTCATTCGCTCGCTCGGCGAGTTGCACGAACTCGAGCAGCTCGGCCGCTCGACGTCGACACTCCGCGCGCGGGATGTCGAAGTAGCGCCCGTAGATGACCAGGTTCTCGACGACGGTCAGTTCGGAATCGAGCTGGTCGGCCTGGGGCACCACCCCAATCCGGGCTCGGATGGCCGGGCCGTCGCGTTCGGGATCGAGATCGAAGACCCGCATGGCGCCGGACGTGATCGACGACACGCAGCCGATCATCCGCATGGTCGACGTCTTGCCGGCGCCGTTCGGGCCGAGGAAGCCGAACGATTCACCCGGTGCCACGTCGAAGTCGATGCCGTCGACAGCGATGAAGTCTCCGAAGTCCTTGCGCAAGTTGCGTGCACTGATCACGGGCGACACCGACCGCACCGTACGGCAGTGGGTTCCGCGGGGCCAATGCGATTACGGTCCCGACGATGCCCGCCGAGCTCGACGTCGTGATCCGTTCGATCGTGCCCGGCGACCTCGCCGGCATCTTCGAAATCAACCAGGAGAACGTGCCAGAGGTCGGGTCGGTCGAGGCCGACCGGATGGCGTACCTCGTCGCCGAGAGCCCCATCGCCCTCGCGGTCGAGGCCGACGGAGCGCTGGTGGGGTTCTGCCTGGTGATGCGGTCCGACTCCGAGTACGACTCGGTGAACTACCGATGGTTCACCGAGCGCTACGACGACTTCATGTACCTCGACCGTGTCGCGTTCGTCGCCGCTGCACAGGGTCGAGGCCTGGGCACGCTGCTCTATGCCGAGGTCGACCGCCAGATGGACGAGCGCGACGTCTCTCAGCTCGCTCTCGAGGTGAACGTCGTTCCACCCAACGAGCCGTCACTCGCGTTCCACGCTCGCCAGGGATTCGTCGAGGTCGGACAGCAGGACACTCCGTACGGCGTCCGCGTCTCGATGCAGATGCGCGCCGCCGGCAGCCGAGCGGTGACGCGGATGCCAGGCACCGCGTAACCGTTCTCAGCGGCGGTCTTGGAGGAAGCGGAAGTGGTTGCGGGTCGCGGCGACGTGCGCGGGGTCGATGTCGGCCAGGAGCACCGTCTCACTGCCGGCGCCGGTGGCGAGGACTTCGCCGAGCGGGTCGATGATCGCGCTGTCGCCGGAGTAGTCGAGCCCCCCGCCTGAGCCGACACGATTGACACCAACGACGTACGCCTGGTTCTCGATCGCCCTCGCCCGCAACAGGGTGGACCAGTGCAACCGCCGCTTCGCCGGCCAGTTCGCGACCACGAAGTACGCGTCGACACCGGTCGCCAACGCCCAGAACTCGTCAGCGAAGCGCAGGTCGTAGCACACGAACAAGGCACACCGCAGACCGTCGATGTCGACGGTGACGAAGTTCGTGCCCGCGCGCACGTAGCGCTCCTCGTCGGCATGAGAGAACGGATGAATCTTGCGATATCGGTGCTGCGCGCCGTCAGGTGCGACGAGCACGAAGACGTTCGAGGGGCGCTGGTCGTCGGTCGGCGCCTCGGGAGCGATCTCAGGACACGAGCCGCCGACCCAGATGCCGTGCGTCCTGGCCATCTCGGCGAGAAACTGCGACGAGGGGCCTCCTTCGGGCTCGGCGATGTCGGGCGAGTCGAACGAGAACCCGGTCGAGAACGTCTCGCTCACCAGCACCACGCGAGCGCCGCTTCCGACGGCACCGGCGATCAGTGGACGGAGATGATCGAAGTTGGCCGTGCGGTCGTGCCAAGCGATGTCGTGCTGGATCGCAGCAATGCGCACGGTTGTCACGATCCGAACCCCGCGGCGAGTCGTTCGACCGCCTCGTCGATCACCTCGATGCGCTTGCAGCAGGCGAATCGAACGAGATGACGACCGAATTGGGGCCGGGCATAGAACACTTCGTTCGGCACCGCGACCACACCGCAGCGCGTCGGCAACGATCGGCAGAACGCCATTCCATCGCCGTCGGCGGCGTGCGATCGGATGTCGACGGTCGTGAAGTACGTCGCCTCGGGCTCGTGCGCCGTGAACCCGGCCTGACGAAGCCCTGCAGTGAGGTGATCGCGTGCGGTCTGCAGCGTTGCCGCGAGGTCCTGGAAGTAGGCGTCGGGCAGCCCGAGTCCGACGGCCATCGCTGGCTGGAACGGTGCACCGTTGACGTAGGTCAGGAACTGTTTCGCTGTCTTGGCGGCGGCGACCAGGGGTTCCGGTCCCGACATCCAACCGATCTTCCAGCCGGTGGTGTGGAAGGTCTTGCCGCCCGACGAGATCGTCAACGTGCGTTCGGCCATGTCGGGCAGCGTCGCGATGGGGATGTGGGTCCGCCCGTCGAACACCAGGTGCTCGTACACCTCGTCGGTGACCACAATGAGGTCGCGATCGATCGCCAGACGGGCGATCGCGTCGAGTTCGTCGCGAGTGAACACCTTGCCGGTGGGGTTGTGCGGCGTGTTGACCAGGATCATCTTGGTGCGCTCGGACACGGCGCCGGCGAGTTCGTCCGGGTCGAACACGTACCGGCCGTCATCGCCCGGCATGAGCAGCACCGGTACGGCGCGTGCGCCGGCGAGAGCGATACACGCCTGGTAACTGTCGTACATCGGCTCGAAGACGATCACCTCGTCACCGGCGTCGAGCATTCCGAGCAACGCACCTGCGAGCGCCTCGGTCGCACCGGCGGTCACCACGATCTCGCTCGCCGGGTCGAGGTCGATGCCGTACCAGCGGCGCTGGTGCTCGGCAATCGCCAGGCGCAGTTCCGGCGTGCCGGGACCCGGCGGATACTGGTTGAGCCCGGAACGGATGGCGTCGACGGCAGCGGCGAGCACCTCGGCGGGCCCGTCGGTGTCCGGGAAGCCCTGTCCGAGGTTGATCGCTCCGGTCTCGACCGCCAATGCTGACATCTCGGCGAAGATCGTCGTACCGAAACCAGCGAGTTTCGTCGTGAGCGGGTCTGTCGGAGCCACGTCGCAACTGTACGCACGCCTCGTGCCGGCGCGGCGCCCCGATGTCAGTCGCTCAGGACCGCGTCGCTGTCCGAAGCATGGCGACGACGATCCGGGCCCAGATACTCGGACGACGATCGCAGCTCGGCTTCGGCGAGTTCGACGGCATGGGCATCCGCGAGGCGATAGGTGACCCCGGTCGTCTTCGCGCTGTACATGGCAACGTCGGCGGCGCTGATGAGATCATCGAGTTGCCGACCGTGCCGCGGGAACAGCGCGGCGCCGATCGCGGCGGTCACGGAGACGTCGCCAACGATCGGCGTGGCCGCGAGTGATCGACCGATGCGCTCGGCGCTGGCACGGACGCCCGTGCCGTCCTCGATGCCGGGCAGCAGGATCACGAACTCGTCGCCGCCCCAGCGTCCGACGACATCGGTGTCGCGAACCGCCGCCCGCAATCGCGCCGCGGCAGCTTGCAGCACGAGGTCGCCGAACTGGTGGCCGAGCGTGTCGTTGATCTGCTTGAAGCCGTTGAGGTCGATCAGCATCAAGCACACGCCGGTGGTGAAGCGTTCGGCTGCGAGCAGCTCCTCCTCCGAGATGCGCTCGAACTCGCGCCGGTTGACGAGGCCGGTCAGCTCGTCGGTGGTCGCACGTCGCTCGAGTGTGCGCCGATCGAGGAGGAACGTCCACCCGGCCAAGGCCATCAGAATCGTGCCCAGGGCGAGCAACACCAGATAGCCGAACGCTCCGTCACCGAGGAGTCCGACGTCGTCGACGATCGATGCGGCGACGTGCACGGAGCCACCGTCGTTCGGCAGGCCGAGCGTGTCGGTGACGACACGGCGGCCATCGATGCTCACCGGACCGGAACGGTCGCCGGCACCAGCCGGAATGTCAGACAGCAGAATCTCGATGTTGGCGCCGTACTCCACGATCGTGGTGGCGGCGCGAGCGTCGATCAAGGCATCGACGGGGAGGCGCAATGCCGCTGTCACCCCTTGGCGATTGACGACCAACAACGAGTCGGTCGTCTCGTCGACGACGAGCGCCGGCCCCCCGCGTTGCACCGACACAGCCGCGGCTTCGCCGAAACCCGACAGCGCAAAGAGATCGACATCGGTGCATTGCGTTTCGTCGGCTGCGGAGATGCACGCCGAGACGTCGGCGCCGAACGACTCAGCCAGGTCCGCTGGATCGGTCAACTCGTTCGCCATCTCGGAGACGGCGGCGGCACGAAGGATCGTGCTCTCGACGGATTGGTCCGCCACGAGCACGGCTGCGGTCACGCGAGCGTCCTGTTCGGCGCGCAGCTCCGAACGGTTGTTGAACATCGAGACCGTCGTGGCCACCAGCAGCACGACGCTGCCGACAAGCGCGCCGAGGCGGATCAGTCTCATGAGTGCTCATCGGCACACCGACAACCGGACTTGAGGAAATGTTGACGATTCACCGGTCGGAGTGTTTCCGACGAGGTCGGCTCCGAACCGTCCGGTCTCGGAGCCGACCACCGCCCGCCGTCAGAGCGACCCGCCGACGTCGACGATCACGTTGACCGCAGTGTGCGCATACACGCAGATCGAACCAGACGGCGACAACCTGGCGATCACCTCATTGGCAACCGCCTCAGGCCCCGAGTAGTTCACACTCGACGTACCGGGCAACGTTCCACACGGGAACACCGTCACGAACCCGCCGCCCGCAGGCCCACCCACGACGGTCATGTTCGCAACCACCGCCGTCGCATCAACCGGCACGCCACCACGTCCCGCAACCGGGACCTCGATGAACTTGCCGGCCGCAACCCGAGTCGGGCGAGTGTCGAGCAACCGCGCCGGCGTCAACGCCACGTAGTCCGACAACACCGGCACGTACCCGGCGACGTCGACGATCACGTTGACCGCCGAATGCGCATACACGCAGATCGAACCAGCCGGCGACAACGTGGCGATCACCTCATTGGCAACCGCCTCACCCGCCAGATAGTTCACACTCGACGTACCGGGCAACGTTCCACACGGGAACACCGTCACGAACCCAGGAGTCGCTG
>DATLBC010000048.1:0-15099 GCA_035527095.1 Ilumatobacteraceae bacterium
CGTCGGATCTTCGACGGGCAGTCAGCGTCCGCCTGACTGGGACATGCCCACGACGAGCAGCACGAACGTGCTCGAGATCACGAGGATGAACGTCACGACGAAGGCTTGACGGATCATCCGACTCGATCGTGCGTCGAGGAGTGGCAACTCGAGGTCGGCCTGCGTCAGACGTCCCGATCCGGAAAGGTCGTCAGACGCCGACGATCGGCTGGCATCGAACTCCGATCGCGCTCGTGCGTCTCCCACCAGCTTCCATGCGTCCACCAGCGTCGTGAAGGCGACGTGGTCCGGGTCCGAGCCTCCCAGGTGGTCTGGGTGCAGGCGACGGATCGCGTCGCGATAGGCCCCGCGGATCTCCGCCGCGGACGCTGTCGGCTGCACATGGAGGACGTCGTAGGGATCAATCATCGCGACCGCCCCACGCCGGTAACAAGGTCAACCGCGATCTCACAACTGCACTGTCGCGCTCCGGCGCCCACCTGGTTCTCCTCGATCCGAACTGGGGCGAACCGAACGCCGTCGACATCGCGACAAGAAGTCATCGAGCGATCGCTCGACGACCCTGTCCCGAGGAGATCTCGAATGCCTTCCAACACCCGTTCTCGTGTCATCGCCCCCGTCATCGGCGCCGCCATCATTCTCACCATGCTCAGCCCGGCCATGGCTGGTGCTGGCGCTCCCAGCCGCGCCCGCGGTGCCGGCCAGCTCCGCGACCTCCAGACGTCGATCGACAACCCGACCGACCATGCGACGGCACAGATCGTCGCCACCGAGTCCGGTGGCAAGACCACGGTCAGCCTCAAGGTCCAGGGTCTCGACCACGGGGCGGCGGGTGCGACCATGGGCGCGCATGTCCACGTCGGGCCGTGCGTCGAAGGCAACGGCGGTGCCGCTGGCCCGCACTACAACTCGTCGAGCGATGTCCCGCCCGTCATCAACGACCAGACCGAAGTGTGGCTCGACTTCATCGTCGAAGCGAACGGCCAAGGTCGCGCATCGGCCACAGTCCCCTTCCTCATTCCCGAAGGAGGCGCCGGATCGGCGGTCATCCACATGAACCCCACCGATCACGCGGGTGCCGCGGGTGCCCGTCTGGCCTGCATCCCCGTGGCGTTCTGACTCTCCGATTGGAGCCAACGAGCCGGTGAACCCTGAGCTCGGGTGGCGAGACCACCCGGGCTCAGGTTCCGACCGCCGTGATCCGATCCCCGCCGGCTGTTGTCGGGCGAGCACTGGGTCGCGTCGAGGGGTGGGCAATGCTTGCCAGTCCGTGATTCGGGGTAGGACTCGGCATCTGCCTGCTTGCGGTGGCCACTGCTGACCGCGATTCCTCGCTCAACGAAGCGTCGTCCCAGGTCGCGTTTCTCGCACATCCGTTGGTGGGGATGGCGATCATCGCCGCTCATCGAGCCGCAACCCGCGCAACCCGCGACGACACCGTCGAGTTGTTCGACATCTGCCCGTCTCACCGGAGCCGGCGGACTGTCGGCGTCGTGTGGGCCGGGGTGGTCCCGGCGGCGGTGCTGGCAGCCCTTGCCGGCGCGCACTTCGTCATGATCGCCATGTGGGGCAACGGGCTGGCATGGGCCGACCCGCTGGCTGCGTCGGTTGACGTGGCGACGACTTGTCTGCTCGGGGTCGGCGGGGTCGCGCTCGGCGCGGCGCTGGGGCGATGGGTCCGGTTTCAACTCACGCCGATCATCGCCATCGTGATCATCGGGTTCGTCGGCCTCCAGCTCGGCGCCAGTTCTGAACCCGAGATCGAGACTCGCATGATCCTCTCCACGTTCGGCCCGGTTGCAGACGGCGCGGGCGGCTTCAGCGCAAGCCAAGCCTTCGCGCACCTCGCGTGGATCGCAGGCCTCGTAATCCTGACCGTCGCAGTCGCACGGGTTCGAGCCGCCGACAAGGATGATGAACCGTTGGCTGCAGCCAGGGGAACTACCAGCAATGGGGACCGCGGCCGTCGACGTTCGCAGTGACGGTGAGCCTGGTGCCTCGGGTGCTCGGTCGGTCAGGTCCGGCCGGCGAAGAGCGCGACGCAGCCGACGATCTCGATCTTCGTCTCGGCGAGGTGTTGCGACAACGCCCACTCGAGACCATCGAGGTCGTCGTCGGCGTTCGAGAAGATGCCGTGTCTGTTGTTGCGCTTCATAACGGTGCGGGCCATCCAGTTCCGGTCGACGCCGTCGTGGAGGAGCGTCGCCCCGAACACCACGGAACCCGGCTCGGTCACCGCCTTCACGTGCTCGAAGACGACGGCCTTCGAGCGGATGTCGCCGGGGAGACAGTGGAGCAGATAGTTCATCCCGACCGAGTCGAACGAACGGCCGCCGAGATCGAAGGGCTCCAGCACGCTCTCGCGGTAACGCTCCGGTTCGTACCGCTCGATCCGGCGCGACGCTGCGTCGAGACACGCCTCATTCGGGTCCATCAGAGCGATGCGAGGCGATGACGTCGCGAAGGTGCACCGATCGAGGAAGTAGCCAGTGCCCACTCCGATGTCGAGATGGTTGTCGGAGACGTGCTCGTCGTAGTGGCGGAGCACACGGCTGGCAGGGCACTTCCACGCCAAGCGGGAGAAGTACCAGAGGATGGCGAGGTCGTAGATCGCGAGAGATCGCCGGGTGTAGAACGCGTGGCCGGCGTCGACCTCGTCCGGAGTCGGTCCCTGAGTGGAATCCATGCCTCAGACTGCTCCGCACTTCGCCGAGACGGTCATCCGGGCGTCGCCGGTCGGTCGATTGACGACCATTCCTGCCGGGGCTGGCAGTGGAGGGCGGGGACTGGGCAGTGCGGTGGTCATCGAACCTCGAGTACTCGTCGGATCATGGATTGAGAAGCGGGGTCGCCACCGCTGCGCGCGGCAACGAATGCGCCGATCAGCACCAGGACCCACCAACGGCTGTGGGACGGGCCTGAGCCGAAGGACGGGATCGTCTCGGGCCACCGGAACGCGAGAGCGGCCACGAGCGCAGGCAGCAATGCTCCGGCGGTGACGCCGGTGGCCCCGCCGAGCGGGTCGCCCCTCCGCATCACAGTGAACCCCACTGCGAGCGCGACCATGGCCGCGAAGAACAGTTCGGGGACACGCTCGGTCCAGGAGGGCGCCGCCGCGCTGGCGATGGCGGCAAATGCGAGGACCGCGCCAGCAACGGCGAGTGCGGTGAAGACCGCCAACAGGGCGCGGCAGGCCAGCCGCCGTGGTGTGTTGACCGGACACGGGGTCAATACGTCGACGGTGGGGTCGTCTGCGATCCAGCCCATCGATGCACCGGTGACGAGTCCGAGGATCACGGACGGGACGCTGAGGTCAGCGCCGTTTCGTACCACCGTGACCAGCAGCGGGATCGAGCCCAGGAGCACCGTGCCGGCGACTCGGTCGAGTCTGGCGACGCGAACCGTCGGCCAGAACAGAGAACGCGCCACGTCGAGTCGACGGTCTGGCCGGTGGTCGGCCACCGCGGACGTCATCGTCAACACGGCCTCCCTGGCCTCGGTGTCAGCTGATCGAAGGGCCCCACCGATGGAAGTTCGAGATGAGCGAGTAGTTCGTCGGTCCCGGTTGCGGGATCGATCCATCTGCTCCAGTCAGTCCCGAGCGCTCGAACCACAGTCGCTTCCGGGAGCTGGATCACTGCGCGGGCAGCCTCGAGGTCCTGTCGGGACCACACCACACTCGGCACCTCACACAACTCGACGTCGTCTCCTGAACCATCCATGTACGGGTCGCGCTCGCCTGACGTCGCTTCCTGTAGCTGGTCGTCGAGGTCGAGCCCACGCACGGAGAGCCAGAGTGCAACCACACCACGCGCCTCGCCCGCCACGACCAGGGGCATGAACGCATCGTCGGGCCGGGTCGGCAACCCAACGGCAGTGAAGGCGAGATCAGCTCCCTGTCCAGCGAGCCCGTAGGCCGTGCTGAAGCCGGAGAAGGGGATCTCGTTGGCCGGACGGGAAGGGAAAGGGCGAGGAAGCAGTCGGCGCACTTCGGGTGGGAGCTTCTCGATTCGACCGTCATACACCTGTCGAATTGTCATCGGACCGACCTCGTCAGGGAGCGCCAACACGACAGGAGCCACGGCCGCAGCGATCCGATCAGCGACGGCTGCGTGAACAGAGAACACGCAGACGTCGACGCGATCATCGATATCGACACAGTCCTGACTCACCTCGGGTCGGGCAACCCGGTCGGCGATCGCGGCGGCGGAGGCGGACGGCATCTCGCGGGTGACGCCGAATGCTGCGATCATCGCCAAGGCGATCGCGGCGGCCCCGACCAGGAAGATCGGCTTGTCGCGACGGTGGCGCAACATGGCCACGACGGCGACGAGCATCACGAGCGCCAGGATCCACAACGCGTGCGACCACGCTGGCCGATCAGCAAACTCCGATGAGGCCTCGATCGTCGGCGCGGTGGAGAACTGCACGTACGGGTTCCAGCCGCTGCCACCGATGCTGCTCAGTCCGGACGACAGGAACAAGATCGCCACGATGACCAGGACGGGGGCGAGTGCAAACTGGATCCAGCGCCCCAACGCGACACCGAGCGCCACCCCGCCGACGCAGAGGAGGAGCGCCCCGATGAAGTCGGCCGCGCTGTCCGCGAAGAACGAACCGTGCACGTCAGGCGACCTGATGACGAGCAACAGTGCGAACCCGATCAGGAACACGACGGAGACGACCACGGGAAGCCAGGAAGCCGCCAGATGACCAACGGTACGAATCTCCGGTCGAGTCGGGCAGACACCGAACACCTCCTCGGCCCCGTCGCGGGTCGACCTCGTTGCCGCGCGATGGCTCGCCAGGATGACCATGCCCACCAGCGGGTGAAGGAACCACGGTGAGAGCTCGGCGTACTCCGCCCACGTCTGCACGCTGTCGTCCGGGTACAGAATCGCGTACATGAGGACGATCAGGGCGAGGAACCCGAGACCGATCGAGAACCACGGGCTCCAGAACAACAGCCGTCCTTCGACGCGGCCGATCGCACGGATGGTCTCAGGACTCGTCGCCTGCCGACGGTCCGCCGACGTCCCAAACGTCACGTCAGCATGATCGGGGCTCGACCATCCCGCGTCGGCCACGTTCGGACGTGATTGCGAGCGCGCAACGAAGAGGGCAGCGACCGCGATCGGCACGAGGGCGACGAGGACGATCATGACGGTCCGACCACCGCGACATCTGCTTCTCGGGCGAGGAGCAGGTAACCGTCCTCGACCGTCGGCACCACGAGTTGCGCATCAACTGGCGGCGTTCCGATGTGGCGGACGGCGCCGTCGCCGGTCACCCAGGCCACCTCCGCTCGCGCGTCCCGCGTCGATGCAGTCCAGACCCTTTCGTCTGCACGCTGAGCGAGATCGCCAGGCGAGCCCACGAATCGGATCCGTCCCGCGAGGAGTACGACGACGCGGTTGCACAACGCGGCAACGTCGTCGGTCTGATGGGTGGAGAGCAAGACGGTCGCACCATCTGCCGCCGTGCCCAACAACTCTCGGAACCGGAGTCGTTGCTCGGGGTCCAACCCAGCCGTTGGCTCGTCGAGCACGAGGAGTCGTGGGCTACCGAGAAGCGCCTGGGCGATGGCGACCCGCCGCCGCATCCCGCCGGACAGTCGACCGATCCGCTTGTGCATCACCGACGCGAGCCCCACCACCGTAAGGACGCGGCGGACCTCATCGTGCCGTGCACTCCGATCGCCCCACTCCTTGAGGATCGCGACATAGTCCACGAAATCGAACGCGCTGAAGTTGCGATGGAAGCCCGGCTCCTGTGGGAGGTAGCCGAGCTGGCGGCGGATCTCGAGCCGCCCAGCCCCGGTCGACGGATCGTGGCCGAACACGTCCAAGCGCCCGCTGTCGGCAGCGACGACCGTGGCCACCATGCGCATCAGCGTGGTCTTGCCTGCGCCGTTGGGCCCGAGGAGCCCGGTCACCCCCGGTTCGAAGTCGACGTCGATCCCATCGACCGCGACAAGCGGGCCGAATGCCTTCGTCACGCCATGGGCACTCACGTCGCCGTTCATCGAACACCCTCCATCGTCTGGAACTGATCACGTCTGACTACGACCACCGCGGCGGCGCCGAGCAGAAGGACAAACGCGGCAACTTGGCCGGGTGGTGCAAACGTCGTGCTGTCGGCGAAGTCCGTGTGCAAACCGTTCGTCCACCGGACACCGAGGACCACAACCATCCAACCGATGCCGAGCGTCATGGCGGCGACCTCCGCCCGGAACCACGTCCCGAGCGCAAGTGCGCCAACTGGAAGTGCCAACGCCGGGAGCAACCACGCGACGACGGGAGCGTTGAGATCGCCGACCGCCAGGTCGGCCACACCGAGCACCATGAACACCGCGCTCAGGACCACGGCCGCTCGCCGCAACACGAGTCCGACGCCGTGCATCGGCGTCGGTACTGCCGCTTCGCCGACCGGATCGGCAACCGAGGCGAACGCCGCAACGATGGCCAGGAGAGGTAGGAGCGGTGCGACGACGAGGAACCCACCCGCCGAATCGGTGATCCGACTTGTCGCGACAGCCATTGCAGCCAGGGTGACGACGGAGCCGAGCGTCGCAAGGGTCAGCGCCGGCGTGCCCCCGAGAAGACGTGCCGTGGAGTCCGACACGCCCAGCCTGATCATCACCCGCTCGAGGATCGAGAGGTGGGGCGTGTCGATCAATGATGCGACCCGACGCCACGAGTCTTCGAGAACCACGCCACCGACACGTTCGGTCACGGCATCGCGACAGCGCGCACACGCCACCAGATGTGCCTCGAACGACGCCGCAACCGCGCTGTCCACTCCCCCGGGGTCGACGGCGAACCGATCGATCAACGAGCGGGGCGCATGCCAAGCCGTCTCACTCGGATCCGGGTCGCCCATCCATGTGTTGCTCATGCCAGTGCTCCTCTCATCTGAGTTCTTGCCCGCATCATCCGGGTCTTGACCGTGCCGGCCGGGATGCCGAGCAGTCGCCCCGCCTCGCGTGTCGTGAGTCCGTCGAGGACCGTCGCCTGCACAACGGCACGCAGCTCCGGCGACAGCTGTCCGAGGACTCCGGCCAGGTCTCCATGTTCAACGCCGATGAGCACCTGGTCCTCCGCCGTGGTCACGACATCGGACTCCGGCACGGTCTCGGTCGGGCGGTCCCGATTCCAACGGTCTCGAGATCGCAGCACCCCGATGAGACGCCGGATCGCAATGCCCCAGATCCACGCCGCTGGCTCGCCCCGTCCATCCCAGCGTGCCGCGCTCGTCCACACTGCGACGAACGTGTCCTGGACCGCTTCAGCAACGACATCGGGGTTGGAACATCGTCGACGGAGGCGAAGGGCGACCCATGCAGCGTGACGGTCGTGAAGCGTGCGGAGCGCGTCCCGGTCACCGTCAGCGATCGCCTCCAGCAACTGCGCATCGTTCCGGACACTCATTGGAGACCTCCGCTGGACAGTCTCGTCGGCAACGAGTCTCTGTGCTGTTGCCGACGAGTCCATCGCAGGGGCTGTCGCGCACGACCGACGAACCGGTTCACGCGGTGGTTACTCCTCGCCTTCGTTGATGTCGACGCCGCAGTTGTCCAGGATCCACTTGCCACCCGGGAGTCCCCCCTCCATGGTCTCGAAGACCGGTACGAGGGCCTTCTCCGCCTCGCCGATGTCCGACGCGTCGACGAACGCCGATGTCATGGCATCGACGAACGCTGCGGTCGCCTCTACGTCGGCACGGCTGTCGGCATCGACGACGTCGAGCCCTGCCGCCATCTGCACGCCAAGCCGTCGGATGCTCTCGTAGCCGATCTGCTTGACCTCGAACTCGTCGCTGCTGCTGTCGATCTCCTCGAAGAGATCGTCGATCTCCTTCACGACGTCGCAGAACCCGTCCTTGTCGGTGATGCCGACCTCGACCGTGCGTCGATCAGTGATGTCGAGGGCCCGGTGAGTCCCGTCGCCCACCTGGAGGCACAGGTCGTGCGAGCCGGGCTCGAGGTAGATGAGACCCGTTGTCTGGCCCTTGCCGAAATGCACATGATCGGTGTCCTTGCCGATTCCGTCGCCGGTCGAGACGCAGCCGGCATCAGCGATCACATGGAAGTGGCCGGCACCATCACGTGCTTCTCCCGCCTCCTCGATGGTGATGCCCTCCGCGGCCATCTTGAGTTCGACGCTTCCAGCGACTTGCGCATTCGCTTCGGGCGAAGTGAATGTGGCGGTGGCTATGGGTTCGTCGTCGCTCCCACACGACGCCACCGCGAGCGCGGCGACGGCAAGACAGAGAACGGGTCGTGACACGGACATGGTGCTCCTCAGGGGTCATGGCCTCGGTGGCCGCCTGAAGTGCTGTCGCGGACGACGACCCAGTCGGTTCACCGATGCCGGAGGCCCTGGCGCATGCCCAGGTGATCAGTCGTGCCCGATCCAGACGTCGACCACCGTGAGCTCGGTTCGGTCGGGTTCGGGGGCAGGTCGTCGCCGAAGACTTCCGGGAGGAGCGGGTGCTCGACCGGGTGGAGCCGCTCTTCGGCGAAGCGGACCCAGTCCTGCTCGAAGTAGCGAACCGTTTGATGTGTGGAGCGCGACAGTGTGCTGATGGCGAAGATCGTCGTGTCGACGAACACCGACGTCATCGCATCGACGAATCGTGCCGTCACCTCGAGATCACCACGATCGGAAGCATCGACGACATCGAGACCGTCCGCCATCTGCGCGGCGAGCCTCCGGATGTTCTCGTAGCCGATCTGCTTGACCGCGAACTCGTCGCTGCTGTTGTCGATCTCGTCGAAGAGGTCGTCGATCTCGGTCACGACGTCGCACAGCCCTTCCTCGTCAGTGATGCCCACTTCGACGGTACGTCGATCGGTGATGTCGAGCGCCTGATGGACCCCGTCGCCCACCTGGAGAAAGAGGTCATGCGACCCCGGCTCGAGATAGATGCGTCCCGTCGTCTGGCCCTTGCCGAAGTGCACGTGGTCCGCGTCCTTCGCGATGCCTTCGCCCTCCGACACGCAACCAGCGTCGGCGATGACGTGAATGTGGCCCGCTCCCGAGCGGGCCTCGCCAGCTTCCTCGATGGTGACCCCCTCTGCGGACATCTCCAGTTCGACACTGCCAGCAACGCTGGCGCCGGCCGCGGGCGTCACGAACGCGGCCGTCGGGCCGTCGTCCGCCCCACACGCCCCAACCACGAGCGAGGCGACAGCCATACAGAGAAGAGATCGAGATACGGACATGGTGCTCCACAGCGGTTCACGGCCTCCGAGGCCGACTACGAGTGCTGCCGCGATCCGACGTCGAATCGGTTCAGTTCCCGTCGCCGCGTTCGCGGCAGCGGCTTCTCCGCGTCGTGAACCGATGAGGTATCTCAGCGCGACAGACTTTCGATCGGCAATCGTCTCGAGGAGGAGCCGCACCGTGAAGTCGCCCTGGAAAACAATCGAACCGCTTCGGCTTGGCGTCGACTACCTCGCGCTCGCGTCGAGCATCCCTCCACACAGCTTTCGATCTACCGGGCGCCTGTTCCGCGGCTCGCGAGTCGTCGGGCGTCAACTGCAGGCGACCGACGGTGTCGTGGGCTTCTCACTGCTGGCCGAACCGCTCCGCAAGCGATACGCCACGGTCTCGATCTGGCGAGACGAGGCCGCCCTCGACGCTTTCTCATCGGCGTCGCCGCACCGCCAATTGATGACCGACCTTGCCCCGGAGATGAACCAGCCGCGCTTCGTCCGATGGGCAACAACCGGAGACGACGGGATCCCGGAATGGGACGCCGTACTCGACCGCCTCGGACTCACGCGCTGATCTAGTTGCTCGGCGTGCCGTCATCGTTGGCTACGAGATCAAGAGGAACTGCACGGCGTTCCGGGAGGTTGAACCGGGAATACCGTTCGGCGACCCGACCAAGTTGAAGGTGGCGACGGCGAGGTCGCGGAGGTCCCGGCGCGTTGCGTCTACTCGGGAATGAGAGCCCTTCGAGTCAGCACTCCCCCGAACGAATGGCTGTGAACCGATCACCGGCCGTGTTACGACAAGTGATTCGTGAGGAGCGCCGATGGGTGAGACAGCGACCGACGAGGCTCTGCTCGCGGCCATAGCTCAGGGCGACCAGCAGTCGCTGAACGTGCTCTACCGACGGCATGCGCCCTGGCTCACCGCCCGCCTCACCCATCGCTGCAACGACCGCGAGGTGGTCGACATGGCGCTGCAGGACACCTTCGTCGCCATCTGGCGCAAGCCCCGCTCCTACGAGGGCAGCGGCGAGGTGGCTGCATGGGTGTGGGGAATCGCGGTGCGTCGCCTCATCGATCAGCTCCGGCGCCGCCCGGCCCACACGCCGGTCGCGGCGGCCGAGGTCGTGGTCGTCTCGGCCGAGGAAGAGGTGCTTGTCGGCCTCCAACACGGGGGGCTGATCAGCGCCCTCGACTCGCTGTCGCCCGAGCTTGTCGCCGTGGTGCAGGCCACTGTTCTCGATGGCCTGACCACGCGCGAGGCGGGGCGACTGCTGCACATCCCCGCCGGCACGGTGAAGAGTCGGATGTCGCGGGCACGAGTTGAACTACGAGAGGCACTCACATGACCCCGAATCCGCCCTGGCACGCCGGCCCCGAGTTGCTGGCCGACTATGTCGACGGCACCGCGAACCGCACGCGGACGGCATCGGCGGAGGCGCACCTGCTGAGCTGCGAAGAGTGTCGGGCCGCGGTCGCGCCGCTGGCCGATCTCGGGCGTCTCGAGCGCAACCTGGCAGTCATCACCGACCGGGTCGACCTCGAGCGCACCGGCCCGGTCGAGCGGTTCCTGTACCGCCTCGGGGTTCCGCACCATGTGGCCCGGGTGGTGTCGGTGGGGTCGACCGAGCGGGTCTCGTGGCTCACGGACATCGCCGTTGCGATTCTTGTCGCTCTGGTGTTCGACTCGTTCGACGGTTCTGAGGCGTCGGTGTTCGCATTCCTCGTGGCGGCGCCGATCCTGCCGCTCGCCGGCGTCACATCGTCGATCTCGTTTCGCAGCGACCCGCTCGGCGAGCTCGTCACGGCTGCTCCGACCACGGCCATGAAGGTCTTTCTGCTGCGAGCTCTCACTGTGCTTGCTCCCACCCTTGTCGTGGTTGCGGCCGCGTCGGTGCTCGTGCCGCGCCTCGGGGTGCAGCCGAGCCTGTGGCTCCTTCCGTCGTTCTGCCTGACGTCGACCGCGCTCGCGCTCGGAACCGTCTTCCCGCTGCGCGCCGTCACCTGGATGCTCGGGAGCGGTTGGGTCGTGGCGGCCTCGATCGCCACGAGGGGCGCGCCCCGCACCGATCTCGTCGGCAGCTTCGCCGCGTTCCAGCCCGCCGGCCAGCTGGTCCTTCTGCTCGTCTCACTCGTTGCAGCCATCTTCGTGGCCCGGCGCCGCGACTCGTTCGACTTTCTCGATCTCGGGAGAACTGCATGACCACGACCACCGCCACCGTCGACCTGCGCCAGGTGATCAAGACCTATGGGTCGACCCGCGCCCTACAGGGAGTCTCGCTGCAGCTCGGGACGGGCGTCACCGGCCTCCTCGGACCGAACGGTGCCGGCAAGACCACTTTGCTGCGCATCGTCGCCACCGTGCTCGCTGCCGACTCGGGCGAGGTGCGGGTGCTCGGCGAAGATCCCACCGAGAGCGAGGGACGTTTGTCGATCCGTCGTCGCCTCGGCTACTTCCCCCAAGAGCCCGGCTACTACGCGAGCCTCTCTGCGTTCGATTTCGTGGACTACCTCGCGGTGCTCAAGGAGATGACCGATCGGCGGGTCCGCCACGACGAGGTGCGGCGGGTGCTTTCGGAGGTGGGCCTCGCCGACGTGGCGCACAAGCGCATCAAGGCGCTCTCTGGCGGCATGAAGCGACGGGTCATCGTGGCTCAAGCGTTGCTAGGCGACCCCGATCTTCTGGTGCTCGACGAACCCGCGGCTGGCCTCGACCCCGAGCAACGTCTCCGGTTCCGCGAGACGGTCTCGGCGATCGCCGAGCGCCACACCGTGCTGCTCTCGACGCACATGACCGAAGACGTCGCAGCTCTCTGCCAACACGTCGTGGTGATGAACGGCGGCCAGGTGCTGAGCGAGGGGACCCCGGACGCTCTGGTCGAGACAGCGCGGGGCCGGGTGTGGGTGTCCGACAAGCCCGACCCGGCAGCCCAGGTGTCGTGGCGCACCGGATCCGGGCAGCACCGCCTCATCGGCGACCCTCCTTCTGGGTCCGAACTGGCTGAGCCAGCGATGGAAGATGCGTACCTGCTGCTCGTCGGCAAGGCCGCAAACGCCGAACCGGTGAGCCCGTCGCCGAGCCGATGGAGGCGGCAGTAGTGGAGATCATCCTGCTGATTGCGGTCTTCGGGTTGGCCTCGTGGAGGCTGCGCCCTCGACACGGTTCGATCGACCCGGCGAGCATCGTCGGTCCGGTCGCGTCGAGTCCGACCACCGAGTGGGGCGTCGTGGTACCGCTTGCTCGCGCCGAGACAAGGCGGGTGCTGCTGCACCCGGCGTTCATCGTCGGCGTGCTCCTCACACCGCTCATGCTGGTCGCCGCTACTTCTGACCCGGAGTCCTGGCGAGCTGTGTCGGGCGGTGTCGCACTCGGGTTGGTGCCACTCGGTTGGATGACGATCATTGCGAGCAACCTCGTTGCACTCCGGCCAAGTCGCTCTGGCACTGAAGAGTTGTTGGCGGCGCTCCCGGCCCCGCAGTCGACCCGAACGGGAGCGATGCTGGCGACCGTCGTCGGCCCTACGGTCATCTCGGCGGTGTTCGCCGTGGCGGCGCTGGTGCTGGTCGGGCGGGGCACGACGGTGCTCAGCGGGTCCATCGAGCCCCTCGAGACCTTGGCCGGGATACTGATCGTCGCCGGCGCGGTGACCGTGGGCGTGGCGGTGGCGCGGTGGCTACCCGGCGGCGGCTGGGGAATCGCTTCGGTCTTCGTGGTGATCTTCCTCCAGGCTCGTTTCCTCGACGTCACCACCTGGCCGTGGAATCGTTCCCAGGGCGACCCGATGCGCTTCATCGGCTTCCTCGCCGAGGGAACCAACTCCGGCGCGAACTTCCTCGAGTTCCGACCGGCTGCCTGGCATCTCGTCTACCTGGCCGCGCTCTCGGTCTTGATGGGTGGCCTGGCCCTGGCCCGTGATGGCCTGCGCCGAAACGTCCGCATCCTGATCGGCGGTGCGCTGGCCATCACGCTGGTCGCAGGGTGGATCCAGACCCGCCCGATGTCGGAGGCACAGGTGGCGGCTCGGGTGTCGTTCCTCCTCGACCCCGATGAGCACCAGGTGTGCCAGCAGGTCGACGACGTGACCTACTGCGCCTACCAAGACTTCCTCGTCGACGTGCCCGATTGGATCGATCGAGTGGGAGCAACGTTGGCCGCGCTGCCCACCGAAGCCAGGGACAGCCGACCACCGCTCGAGGTGCGCCAGCGTCCGGCCATCGTCATCAGCGACTCGGACTGTTCGCCCGAGGGGTACCTGACGACGCTCACGTCGGCCATCGCCTCGCGCATCGCCGTCGACGACTTGTGGCCGGCCGATGGCGACGTGCACCCACCCTTCGGCAGCGACCACTTCCCGTGCTCGAGCCGCGACGCTTTTGGCTTCTTCCTGGCCGTCCAGACCGGCGCCTGGGCCGTCGGCCTGCCACCGGCCCCACACGGCGCCAACGTGCGCTGCGTCGCGTCGGGTCAGGCCCGATCGGCCATCGCGCTCTGGGCCGCGGCCGTCGCCAGTCCTGATGGCGAGCGAACCCTGCGCGACGTCACCAACGACGGATCCCAGGGCTTCCCCCTCATCACCTTCGCCGATTGGGACAGTCCGCCGACATGGGGCGTCGACTACGCAGTCGCCGATGCCGGCCTCGCGGTCGACATGCTCGGCCTCGCTCCCGGCGACGTGCGCGACGTGCTCGCCGACAACTGGGACCGATGGACCGACCCGGCGACCACCACGAAGATGTTGGCATCCGAGTTCGGCCTGACCGCGCCGGCATCGGCCACGCAGATGCCGTCACGCACGGACTGCGCGTGACCCCAGACGCGATCGTCGCCTCGATCCGCGTGACGAGATGGCGTCCGCTGGCGATCGCGATGGTCGTCGGCTCGCTCTACGCCTGGTTGGGCTCGAAGGTCGGCGCATCCGACCGACTCGCTGCATCCGCCGCCGCCGTCGCCGCCATGAGCGCGTTCGTGATCGACGACCCGGCCGCGATCACCGTCGCCTCCACTCCCCCGTCGCTACTCGCGCGCCGCATGAGTCGGGTGCTCGTCGCGGTGGTCGCGCTTGCCGCCTGGTGGACCATCCTCGTGGCAACAGCCCATGCCCGGTTCGGCCCGTTGCCGGTCCGCGCCCTGAGCATCCAACTGATCGGGCTCGTCTCGGTCGCGCTGGCGGTCGCGGCCGTCGCTGCAGGGGCGGGTCTGGCCGAGCGAGACGGGCTCGCCGGAGCCACAGCGACCATGATCGTCTACGGACTCACACTGGCACCCCTGCCCTCATGGAGTCCGATGCCGCGAAGTCCCGGCACCGCCGGCACGGCCACTCGATGGCTCGTGGTCACGGCCATCTCCGCCGCGGTATTCCTGTGGACGTCCCGCGATCCCGCGAGCAACCGATGGCCCCGACCGACGATGACATTCGGCTGAGATCTCTCGTCGCTGCCAGCTCGTTCCCTCCATGCATGCCTCGGCGAGATCGAGCGATCCGAGTCCCGCCATGAGCGGCCGTGGGCGTGATCCCGCACGCGACCACCGCGTCAGTGATCTGGACGTCTGCGGACGTCCATGGACACCGCCATATCACGCGCCCATTCGCGGGTCCGTCCACCGCCGTCCATGGAAGTCCACTGCCGTCCGTGGCCTACATCGCGCGCACGCCCCGGTACACGTCGAGTGCGGTTACTCCCGCGGTAACTCCCACCAGCCGGATTCGTCGACTCGAAAACGCTGTGACCAGGGCTTTCGCGACCACATCATGGTCAGGGTTCGATTCCCCCCAGCTCCACTTTTCGAGGGGAATCGAACCCCTCGACCCGGCACTCCGCGTAGCGGAACACGGTCTGACCTGCCTGAACGCCGGCGACGTTGACCACTCCGGGCGCGA
>DATLBC010000049.1:0-17085 GCA_035527095.1 Ilumatobacteraceae bacterium
GATCAGAGTTGCAGCGACTTGGTCTGCAGGAACTCGTCGATGCCGTAGGGACCGTTCTCGCGGCCATACCCGGACTGCTTGTACCCACCGAACGGAGCCGCGATGTTGAACGATCCACCGTTGACGTCAACTGCGCCCGTGCGCATGCGGCGCGCCACCGCGATCGCCCGATCCTGGTCGGCCGACCAGACGCCACCCGAGAGCCCGTACAGGCTGTCGTTGGCGATGCGGACGGCGTCGTCCTCGTCGTCGTAGCCGATGATCGACAGCACCGGCCCGAAGATCTCCTCTTGAGCGACGGTCATGTCGTTGGTGACGTTGGCGAGGACGGTCGGCTTGACGAAGTAGCCGGTCTCGTGACCCTCCGGCTTGCCGAGGCCGCCGGCTGCGACGACGGCGCCTTCGTCGATGCCCTGCTGGATGTAGCCCTGCACGCGGTCCCACTGGGCCTGCGAGATCAGCGGGCCGAGGTGCATGCCCTCTTTCGACGGATCGTCGACGCCCATGGCCTCAGCGGCCGCGGCGGCGATGGCGACAGCTTCGTCATAACGGCTGTTGGGAACCAGCATGCGGGTGTGCGCCGTGCAGGTCTGGCCGGAGTTCAAGTAGCAGGCGAACAGACCCTTGGGAATGACGGCTGCCAGGTCAGCGTCGTCGAGCACGATGTTGGCCGACTTGCCACCGAGTTCGAGCGCCACGCGCTTGACGGTTCCGGCCGCAGCGGCCGCAACCTGCTTGCCAGCGCGAGTCGAGCCGGTGAAGCTGACCATGTCGACGTCGGGGTGCTCGGAGATCGCGGCACCGACGACCGGGCCCGTGCCCGACACCATGTTGAACACGCCGGCGGGCAGGCCGACCTCGTGCACGATCTCGGCGAGGATGAACGCGTTGAGCGGAGCGACCTCGGATGGCTTGAGCACGAATGTGCATCCGGCAGCGAGGGCTCCGCCGAGCTTGCAGATGATCTGGTGCAGCGGATAGTTCCACGGCGTGATCGCACCGACGACGCCGACGGGCTCCTTGACCACGAGGCTGTTGCCGATGGTCTCTTCGAACTCGAACGTGTCGAGCAACGTGGCGTAGGTCTGCATGTTGCCGGCGGGCAGGCCTGCCTGGATCATGGTCGACCAGGTGATCGGCATGCCGACCTCGCCGGAGATGACTTCGGCGATCTCCGCCGAGCGGGCTTGGAGCGCCTCGTTGAGTCGCACCATGTACTTCTGGCGCTCCTCGATCGGCGTCGCAGCCCACGAGTCGAACGCCCGGCGGGCGGCCGCGACCGCCTTGTCGACGTCGCTGGCGGTGCCGTCCGGGATCGAGCCCATGACCTGTTCGGTCCCGGCATTGATGACCTCGATCGTGCCGGTCCCGTCGGAGGGAACCCACGCACCGTCGATGTAGATGTTGGTGTAGTCGCGCATGGCGCGAGTCTTGCCCATCGAGCTCCCGGGGCTACAACCGAGCTGTCCGATCAGCGAGCCGTGGCTGCGCTCAGCTGAGCTTCATGAAGAGGCGTTCGAGTTCGTCGGCGTCCAGCTCGGGCTGCTCGTCGGACCCCTCGGGCGCGGTCACGCAGTGACGCATGCCCGCCACGACGAGGCGGTAGCCGACGCGGTCGAGCGCGGCCTTGCACGCCGACAGCTGCGTGACGACGTCGGCGCAGTTCTGGCCCTCCTCGATCATGCGTTGGACCCCGCGAATCTGGCCCTCGAGTCGGCGCAACCGCTTCAACACGTCGTCGTTGACATCCTCCGGAAATCGCATCGCCGAATCGTACCCCTCCCGGTATCCCAGACCCTGAAACTTGCGCACGGGGCCGTCCCAGGCGGCACCAGCCGCGCACATTTCGGCAACCGCCTGAAACTTGCGCACCGGGTGGTCACAACCGGGACGAGCCGAGCATTTTTCGGGGGATGGTGTCGGTCAGCGGTGGGCGCGGTACCAGGCGATGAGGGCGTTGGTGGCGGTGTCGTGGGCGGAGGGCGTGGGCTCGCCGGTCAATTCCGGAGTGATCTGGTTCGCCAGCTCCTTGCCGAGTTCGACCCCCCACTGGTCGTAGCTGTTGATCCCCCAGACCGTCCCTTGAACGTGCACGATGTGTTCGTACAATGCGATCAGCTGCCCCAGCACGGACGGCGTCAGCTGTTCGGCGAGGATCACCGTGTTGGGTCGGTCGCCGTCGAACTGTCGGTACGGCTCGCCCGCCGACGCGTCACGCCCGAACGCCAGCGCCTCGGATTGCGCGAACAGGTTGGCAATCAGCAGGTCGTGATGGTCGGGCTGCGAGTGGTGCGGCCTGGCGAATCCGATGAAATCGACCGGCACGATACGGGTGCCTTGATGGAGCAGTTGATAGAAGGCGTGCTGTCCGTTGGTGCCCGGCTCGCCCCACACGATCGGACCGGTGGCGCCGGTGACCGGCGTACCGTCGAGGCGCACCGACTTGCCGTTCGATTCCATGTCGAGCTGTTGGAGGTACGCCGGGAAGCGACTCAGTTCGTACGCGTACGGCAACACCGCCTTCGTGTCGAAACCGAGCCCGTTGGCGTACCAGACCCCCAACATGGCGAGGATCACGGGCGCATTCGCACCGAACGGCGCCGTGCGGAAATGCTCATCGACCAGGTGGAAGCCGTGCAACAATTCGTGGAATCGGTCCGGCCCGATCGCGATCATCAACGACAGCCCGATGGCGGAGTCGACCGAGTAGCGACCGCCCACCCAGTCCCAGAAGCCGAACATGTTGTCGGTGTCGATCCCGAACTCGGCCACCCGTTCCGCATTGGTCGACACCGCCACGAAGTGGTCCGCGACCGCCTCCTCGCCGAGCGCATCGACCAGCCAGGTGCGCGCAGTGCGAGCATTCGTGAGCGTCTCGATCGTGCCGAACGTCTTCGAGGCCACCACGAACAGCGTCGACGCCGGATCGGAGCCCGCCAGTGCAGCCGCGACGTCCGCCCCGTCGACGTTGGACACGAACGAGCAGCGGATCCGCTCGTGGCGGTACGCGTCGAGCGCTCGATACGCCATCGCCGGGCCGAGGTCGGAGCCTCCGATTCCGATGTTGACCACGTGGGTGATCCGGTCGTCGGAGCGCACCTGGTCGGCGAAGGCGGTCATCCGGTCGAGGACTGCGTGGACGTCCGGCACGACGTCGGCACCGTCGACGGCCATCGCCGCGCCGTTCGGAGCGCGCAACGCCATGTGCATGACGGCGCGATCCTCGGTGACGTTGACGTGCTCACCCGCGAACATCGCATCACGACGAGCAGCAACGCCCGAGCGTTCGGCGAGAGCGAGGAGCCCCGCGAACACGGTGTCGTCGATGCGATGTTTGGAGTAGTCGATGCGCAGGTCTGCGACGTCGACCACATACCGCTGAGCGCGGCCGGGGTCGTCGGCGAAGAGCGCGCGGAGGTGGGCGGGACGTGGCAGCTCGGCCAGGGCCGAGTTCAGGTCGGCGGTGTCCATCGACGTCGAACCTAGCGCGCCGACGGGTCCGCAAGATCGCCGGCAGCAGCGGGATCGATCACCGCCCACGTGTCGGTGCGCCGAAGCCGTGCGATGGGCATCGACCGGTCGCCTCGCACCCATCGCCGCACCATCGGCGCCTTCGCGGATCCGAAGGTGAGCACGAGGCGGGACCGGGCCCGATTGACCGCCAGTGGCGTCAACGTCATCCTCCGGAACCCATTGAATTCACCGACGACATCGCACGCGAGGTTGCTGTCGACGACCGGGTCGCCGGGCGGCCAGGACGCCGTGTGCCCGTCGTCGCCGAGACCGAGGTGCGCCACGTCGAACCGCTCGGGAAGCCCAGCTGCATATTGCCGCGCAGCCGCATCGAGATCGTCGTCGGTGACCGCCATCAGCTCGACGCGGCACGGGAGGAACGCCAGCTGGGTGGCGTTGCGTCCGGGATGGCCATCGGGGGCGACGCGTTCATCGACCTGCCAGACCGCGATGTGGTCCCACGGCACGTCCTGTTCGAGCAATGCCTCGAACAACGGCGGAGCGGAACTCCCGCCGCTCACTGCGAGTGATGCCGTCCCCCGGCGGCGGACTGCATCACGAAGTCGCCGCGCCAACCACAGCCCAGCGGCTGCGCACGGATCGTCGACCACCCTGAGTTCCACGAACCCACCGTAGACAGCGGATGGCTCGTACTGTACGCACTCGATGTCCGAGCCAAACCCGTCCGTCCGTACCGTGCAGCGCGGTGTGCAGCTCGGCGTTACGGCATACGTCCTGTGGGGCTTTCTGACGATCTACTGGAAGCGGCTCAAGGCATTCGATGCCTTCGAGTTGATCGCCTGGCGGATGTCGTGCGCCGGGATCGTGATGGCGGTGATCGTGACCGCCCGCAGAACCTGGCCCAACATCGTCGCCGCGCTTCGCAGCGGGCCTACGGCTCGTCGGCTGGTGATGGCGTCGGTGCTCTTGACGCTCAACTGGGGCAGCTACGTGTGGGCGGTCACCAACGACCGCGTCATCGAGACGGCGTTGGGCTACTTCATCGCTCCGCTGGCGACTATGGCAATCGGCGTGTTCGTGCTGCACGAGGAACCGACACGAGCCCAACGCATCGCGTTCGGACTCGCAGCGGCGGCGGTCGTGATCCTGACGATCTCCTACGGCCGCCCGCCGTGGATCGCGCTCCTGCTCGCGGGCACCTGGAGCCTCTACGGGCTCGCCAAGCGGCGGGTGCCGCTGGGCGCTGTCGACAGCCTGGCCGGCGAGACGTTCGTGTTGTTCGCGCCGGCGGTGCTCGCGGTCGTCGCGTTCTCGACGCGATCGGGCAGCGTCGCCACCACCGCGGACACCGGCGAGTGGATCCTGGTGCTGGGCACCGGCGTGGTCACCGCGGTGC
The DNA here is from genome assembly GCA_035527095.1 of Ilumatobacteraceae bacterium. Classification (GTDB taxonomy): domain Bacteria; phylum Actinomycetota; class Acidimicrobiia; order Acidimicrobiales; family Ilumatobacteraceae; genus Sva-07. Next base: position 4,871 of record DATLBC010000049.1, read on the forward strand.
CGTTGATGCTCTTCGCCGCCGCGGCGCAGTCGATACCGTTCACGCTGCTCGGCCCGCTCAACCTGTTGGTGCCGATCATCAACTTCGGTCTCGGTTGGCTGATCTACGACGAACCGGTGCCGCCGGACCGCCTCGTCGGCTTTGCCGTCGTGTGGATGGCACTCCTCGTGGTGATGTGGGACCGGGTCGCGACCCACCGGCGATCCGCGGTGCCCGAACCCGTCGGTTGAGTGCCGGATCGAACCGTCGGGGGTGCGCGAACCCCGGAGCGGACGGGCCGCTATGGCGACAGCGACGGTGGTGCCCAGCTGTTGGACGACCAGGCCGCGGCTGCCGACGGTGTCACGCTCGACCGGGCATGCGTGGAACCGGTTGCCGCTCAGCTCTCCGACGAGGACGCGGCGCTCACCGTGTCCGATCCGAATACCGAGTTGAGTCCCAAAGGCGAAGCACTCGGCTTGGAGTTAGTGACCTGTGCGGACGACGAGGAGATCATCGACCTCATCATCGTGGATCTGGTCGACAGTGGCGTGCCGGTCGACGAGGACTGCGCCCGAGACGAGCTCGCGAACTTCGACGTCCAGGAACTCCTCGCCACCGCGGGTGCCGGCGACGATCTGCCGCCCGAGCTGGTCACGGCTCTCACCCCGTGCCTCGCCGGCTGATCCACTCCGTCGCTTCCTGCACGCTGCGCTACCGTCCGGTCATGCGCCGCACACATGACCGTTCGTTCCGGCAGCTCCTGACCGCGGGAGCGTTCGTGGTGCTCTCAGGAAGTCTTGTCGGCTGTTTCACGACGGCGGCCGACTTCCAGAACGACGCCGAGGACTTCATCGAGCAGAACGACGAGTTGCGCGCTGCGCTGTTCCCCGACTCCGACGCCGCCTTGACCACGGCGACCTGTGCCGAACCACCGAACCAGGACGAGGGCACCACGTTCCCCTGCACTGCCACCGACACCACCGGAGCGGAGTGGGAGTTCGAGATCGTCATCACCGGATCGAGCGAGTACGAGGTCAACGTCGCTCGCCGTCCCGTCGAGTCCTGAACGAACCCCGCACGCGACGGCGCCCGCCGACGCGGAGCGAACTCCGAGTCGGCGGGCGCCGCAGCGATCAGCGGTCGGTGCCTCTGGTCAGATCAGGATCAGGGCGTGTAAGTGCCGAGCGATCCGTTGTAGTCCTGGACCTCACCGGCCGCCACGAAGGACTTGGAGTCCTCCGACCACTGCACCAGTTGGGTCCCCTCGGAGAAGAACGCATCATTCGCGTCCATCGACGTACGCATGCCGTCGACGAGCAGCGACGGGGTGTAGTCGATGTTCCGAGCAGCGTTCACGATGCCGGCTCGGGTGTAGTCACCGGCCTCCGCGGCCTGCTGCGCCGCATAGATCGCGAGTTCCATCGACAGCCAACCGGCGACGGCCGACTGGTCGCCGGCGTTCGTGTCGGGTGCGTACGCCGCCATTGCGTCGAGGAACGTCTGCACGGCCTCGTCGTCGGCGTACTCGGGGCTGAGCACGAACTTCGCGTTGCTCGAGGTGTACACGCCGTCGCTGCCGCCGTTGTCGACCAACACGTCGAAGAACAGCGGGTTGGCGCATGTCGCAGTCATGTAGACCTCGGGATCGAAGTCGGGGTTCGCCGCCTTGGCGTTGCCCAACTCGGTCATGAAGGCGCTGCACTGTGTCCCGGAGGGCACTGCGAGGATTGCGTCGGGGTTCGCCTGCACGAGGTTGGTCATCTGACCACTCGGGGCACCGTTGTCGGCGACGTCGACCGTTTCCTCAGCGATAATGTCGATGCCGTTCTCGGCGGCCAACTCCGTGAATGCGTCGACGTACGAGAGGCCGAACTCGGTGTTCACATAGAACAATGCGACCGTCGAACCCTCGCCGAATTCCTCGGCCATGTGTTCGGCCCAGAGTCGGTCTTCGACGGCATATGGCACGAGCAGACCAGTGGTCCACGGATACTCGTCGATGTTGGCGAGCGTCTTGTCACCGGTGGCCGACCAGAGCTGCGGGATGCACTGAGCGTTCAAGTCCGGCTGCACCGCAATGTTGTTCGGCGTTCCGACAACGCCCGCGAGCATCGTGACCTCTTCGTCGAAGACGAGCTCATCGACGTTCACCTTGGTCTTGTCAGCGGCGTACTCGTCGTCCAGGATGACGATTTCGACGGGCGTGTCGTTGATACCGCCGAACTCTGCGTTGAAGTATTCGACGTACGCCTGCTGGCCGGCGGCGAGCGGCGCGAACACGGCTGCGGGGGCACCGGAGAGCGGGAGCGATGTACCGATCTTGAGCGCGTCGATCTGTGCGGTCGCCGCGTCGGGATCGTCACACGCTTCGGTATCGACGACGTACACGGCATCGGACGAGCCACCGCCGTCGGTGGTGTCCGCTGCATCGGTGGAATCGGGTGCGTCGGTGGATTCGGGTGCGTCGGTGGATTCGGGTGCCTCGGTGTCCGTCGATGCAGACGAATCGCTGGAGTCGTCATCACTGCCGCACGCGGCGAGCGTCAGCGCGCCAACGGCGGCGAGCGCCATCAGCCTCTTGGTCTTGACCATGGTCAGAGATCCCCCTCTGGGTGGGTGGCGGGTTGGAATTGGTTCACGATGCGTCCTCGTCGTCCCCGAGGGAAGACGAGTCCGCATTTCCAAAGCTAGCCGCAGGTTGCGTCGTTGCGTCAGGGTCATTGTGCCCCTGCTCGAGGGTCGGCGCGGCCGCACCGGCCTCCGGGGCGGCCGCGGCCGGGATCGGGGGCCGGGGAACCACTTGGACCACCTTCGAACGCCACATTCGCATCGTGCCCACCGCTCCGAACGGTACGAATCGAGCGAAGAGGATCAGCATGACGCCGAACGTGACGCCGCCGAGACCGTTGATCGTGGTGCCCGAGTCGACGAACCACCCGAGGAGCAGACTGCTCGAGGGGTCCTCTCCGACGCTGCGGGCGTAGTCGTTCACGAAGACGTAGAACATGGCGCCGACGAACGGCCCCCAGTTCTGGGCAGCGCCGCCCACGACGAGTGCGACGAGGAGCGTGACCGATCCGAACAGCCCGAACAGCGGAACATCGGCTTCCACCAAGGTGAGTTTGAGGGCGTACAGGCTTCCGGCAACTCCGGCGATGGCCCCCGACAGCCCGAAGACGAGCGTCTTGGTGGTGAACAGGTTGACGCCCATGACCGCCGCCGCGGTCTCGTTGTCACGAACGGCGACCATCGCACGCCCGATGCGGCTGCGGATCAGTCCCGCCGACAGGATCGAGACGACGACGAGGATCGCGAGGGTCAGGTAGAAGAACCAGGTGACGAGATCGGCACGTCCGTCGAGCCCGGTCCACGATGGCGGCAGGTAGTTGAAGCCCTTGATGCCGGTTGCACCACCCGTCACGCCGGAGAACTCGTCGTACTTGAAGATGGCCCGGACGGCCTCGGTGAACACCAGGGTCACGAGCGCCAGATAGATGCCTTTGAGGCGCAAGGCCGGGATGCCCACCACCATGCCGACGAGGAAGCAGACGACGGCTGAGGCGAGCAAGGTCCAACCGGGCGTCCAGATGTTGTCGTCGAGGAACGGTGTCCAGATCTTGCCCGTCACGAGGGTCGCCGACGTGAATGCTCCGATGGCGAAGAACGCCGCGTGGCCGAGCGACAGCTGTCCGGTGTAGCCGGTGATGAGGTTGAGGCCGGTCACTGCGATGGCGATGATCATCGCGTCGACGAGCAGGCCGAGGCCCGAGCGACTCCATTCGTTGACGGCGCGGTACATGAACAGTCCGACACCACCGAAGAGCACCAGTCGGCCGGCCCAGTTCTGCCAGCTGCCCTTGGTGAAGCGAAGTGGCACGTTCATCACACGCGCTCCACTCGCTCGGATCCGAACAGTCCGGACGGTCGCAAGAGCAGCACGGCGAGGAGAATCACCAGCATGACCGGGAACAACATGTCGGCGCCGAGAAAGTCGACGTAGCCGACGATGAAGGCTTCGGTGACACCGATCAGCAGGCCACCGACGACCGCACCGATCGGCGAGTCGAGCCCGCCAAGCACAGCGGCGACGGAAGCGAGCAGGAACGGGCCGAGCATCAAGGTCCCGCTCAGGCCGGCCGACGGGGCGAGCAGAGCTGCCGCGAGCACGCCGATCGCTCCGGCGAGCCCCCATCCGAACAGAAGGACGGTCCCGACGCGGATACCCACCAGGTTGGATGAGTCCTGGTTGTTGGCGACCGCTCGCATGGCGAGGCCGAGCTTGGTCTTGGTGAACAACAACCAGAGCAGGACCAGGACCACGATCAACACTCCGATCGTGCCCAGTCGAGCGATACGCACCGGGGCACCGAACACCGTGACGAAACTGTCGGCCTCGTCGGGGAAGATGCTGGGGAGTGGGCGAGCATCGATGCCCCAGATCATCGACACGAGCTGGTTCACGGCGAGGAACACGCCGATCAGCGCGACGATGACCGCACCGGGGTTGCGGTGCTCGATGGGCCGCACGACGACCCGCTCGACGCCGGCCGAGACGACGAAACCGACACCCATCGCCAGCAGGATCGACAACCAGACGGGCAGGCCGCTCAGGGTGAGGGTCGACACGACGAACGCCCCGAACGTGCCGATCTCACCTTGCGCGAAGTTGAGCTGGCCGGTCGAGCGGAACACGACGACCAGGGCGAGTGCGAGCAGCGCGTAGATCGAGCCGTCGGCGAGGCCGTTGACCATGCGTTCGATGAACAACGACATCAGTTGACCACTCCGAGGTACGCCTCTTTGATCGTGTCGTCGGCCAGCAACTCGGCACCGGTGCCAGTGGCGACGACGTTGCCGGTCTCGAGCACGTACGCACGGTCGGCAATGGCGAGCGACATCCCGGCGTTCTGTTCGACGATCAGCAGCGACATGCCGTGTTCGTCACGTAGCGAGCCGAGCACCTTGAACAGCTCCTGGGTGATCAGCGGAGCCAGGCCGAGACTCGGCTCATCGCACAGCAGGAGCTTCGGTTTCGGCATCATTGCCCGGGCGACGGCGAGCATCTGCTGCTCGCCGCCCGACAACGATCCGGCCTTCTGGTCTCGACGCTCGGAGAGCCGGGGGAACTGGGCATACCACCGTTCGAGGTCGTCATCGATCGATCCCTTCACGGTGTAGCCACCGGCGCGCAGGTTGTCGTCGACCGTGAGGTCGGTGAAAGTGCCTCGACCCTGCGGGACCTGCGAGATCCCGGCCCGCAGGATCGCGTCGGGCTTCGCCCCGCTGATGTCGTTGCCGGCATACTCGACGGTGCCCTGGCGACCGATCATGCCGGACAGAGCGCGCATCGTGGTGGTCTTGCCGGCGCCGTTCGCACCCAGGATCACGACGATCTCCCCTTCGCCAACCGTGAAGTCGATCTGGTGCAGCACCTCGATCGGGCCGTACCCGGCCGACAGACCACTCACATGCAGCAACGAACCGCTGCTCATGCCGACATTCCCAGGTAGGCCTCGATCACCCGCGGGTCGCTTTGCACCTCAGCGGGTGTCCCCTCGGAGATCTTGCGACCGAACTCCATCGCCACCACCCGGTCGGAGATCCCCATCACCAAGCCCATGTGGTGTTCGACGAGCAACACGGTCAGGCCGTACTCGTCGCGCACCCGCCGGATCGTGGCGCCGAGTTCATCGACCTCCTGATGGGTGAGCCCGGCCGCCGGTTCGTCGAGCAGGAGCAACTGCGGATGCGACGCAAGCGCCCGCGCGAGTTCGAGGCGCTTGAGCGTGCCGAACGGAAGCCCGGCCGCCGGCCGAAAGGCGAGTTCGTGCAGGTCGAGCGAATGCAGGATCTGGAATGCGTCGGCGGCCAGCGCCCGCTCCTCGCGTGCCGCACCGATGCGAGTCATCGCGCGGACGAAGCCGACCTTGCCCAGATGGTGTGCCCCGGTCATCGTGTTCTGGAGCAGGCTCATCGTCGGGAAGAGCGCAAGGTTCTGGAACGTGCGCGAGATGCCCAACCCGGCGATCCGATGAGGGCTGACCCCCAGGAGGTCGTGACCATCGAAGCGCAGACGACCGCGAGTGGGGTCGTAGATGCGGCTGACGACGTTGAACATCGTCGTCTTGCCGGCGCCATTCGGGCCGATCAGCCCAAGGATCTCGCCATCTTCGATCTCGAAGGAGAGCCCGTCGAGCGCGACGATCCCGCCGAACGTCACCGTGATCTCATCGACTTCGAGCAATGCCACCAGTTCATCCTCCCCCTCGGCCGCAGCTGACGGCCCGAGCGGCCGCAACCGTAGCAGCGCTGCGACGAGCGTCACAGACTGCAATCACCGCTCCTCGCTCCTGCGTAAGAACCACGTGAAGACATGGCATGCGCCGCCGCTGGCCGAAGCGGGCCGCGTAGCATCTCCGTCATGTATCGCGCGAGGTCGCTCGCTCTCGCCCTCGTGGGGGCCGTGGCGTTGAGCGCGTGCGGTGCCACCATCGAGGTGACCACCGAGCGAGCCGACCCGATTCGCAGCGTCGACGACCCGACTATTGCGCTGCCACCGGTCGACGACCCGACGATCGCCGACCCGACGCCGACGAGCACCCCGGTCCCGCCGAGTGGCGACGTCGACAGTCAGGCCATCAACTTCGGGCCGAACAAGCCACCACGCGCCTACGACGAGTTCCTCCTGGCCGTGATGACCGATCTCGAACTGTGGTGGGCCCAGGCCTATCCGGCGATCTACGGCGAGGTCTTCACCCCGCTCGAGGGTGACGTCTATGCGGCCTACCCCGGGCGGCCCGACGACATTCCGGGCTGTGGCACGCCCCGCACCACCTACGACGACGTCCAGCAGTACGTCGCGTTCTACTGCGGCGTGGGTGATTTCATGGTCTACGACGACGGCGACGACGGCCTATTGGCCGGACTTGCCCGCGACTACGGCGCTGCCACGATCGGCACCGTGCTCGCACACGAGTTCGCGCACGCGATCCAACTGCGCATCGGCGCACTCGATCAAGCCCTGCCGACGATCGTCACCGAACAGCAGGCCGACTGTTTCGCGGGAGCGTGGACCGGACGAGCAGCGCGCGGCGAGGCCGCCACCGTGCGGTTCAGCGACGGCGACGTCCGCGCCGGCTTGATCGCAATGACCAAGGTGAGCGATCCCGTCGGTACCGACCAGTTCGTCGAGGGCGGGCACGGGTCGGGATTCGACCGCGTCGGCGCCTTCCAGGTCGGATTCAACCAAGGACCCGCACGGTGCTCACAGCTCCTCGACGATCCTCTTCCGCTGTTGCCGAGCCAGCCGGGAAACAGCGACACCGGCAACGCCGCTTTCGGGTACGGCGACAACGACCTGATCGGTTTTCTCCCCGAGGACCTCAACCGCTACTGGGACGAAGAACTCGACATCTCCGGGCTCGATCCACTGACGGTGGTGGTGATCAGCTCGATCGATGCCGTCTCGTGCGACGACCTGAGCGGCGACCTCACCACGGGCGCAGCGCTGTGCGCGTCGACCAGCGAGGTGTACTTCAACGAGCCTGCGGCTCTCGAGCTGTATCGGACCTTGGGTGACTTCGCCGTCGGCTACGTGCTCGGCACCGCCTGGAGCGAGGCCGTCCAGACGGCGCTCGATTCCGATCTCGACGGCGAGCAGCGTGCACTGCTGAACGACTGCCTCACCGGCGGTTGGGTCCAGACCGTGACGCCGGTCGACGGCGTTCTGCCCCAGCCACGACTTGTCGAACGCGACTCGGTGCGCATTTCGGCCGGCGACCTCGACGAGGCAATCCAGACCGTGTTGCGTCTCGGCGATGCAAGCGTCGACGACGACGTGATCGGCAACGCCTTCGAGAAGATCGACGCCTTCCGCACCGGCGTCATCGACGGCACAGACGGCTGCCTCACACAGCTCTGAACCCACGTGTGTGCGGGTGAGGGTGAGGAGACCCGGTCAGGCGAGCGCGGCGAGGATCGCGGCAAGCTCGACGGGGCGATCGCCCTGGACGCTGTGGCCCGCTCCATCGACGACGTGCACGAGGAGGCCTGGCTGCAGACGCCGTGCCTCTGCGACGTCGTCGTCGTCGACGACGGGCGACAGCGATCCGCGCACCAAGGTGACCGGGCACGAGATCGTGCCGAAGTCGTCCCACAGCGGCGACATCGCGCCATCGGGGGCGTCGGAGTCGGTGGCATCATCGAACCCAGGCGCAGCCTTGCCCGCGCGAGCATGGCTGCCCCGGTCGTAACGCCACTGCCACGAGCCGTCGGCCTGCTGTTGCGCGTTGTGCAGGATCCCGCGGCGCAATGAGGCCTCGGTCCGCGTGGGATTGTGCTCCTGTGTGCGGGCGAGCAGGTCGTCGAAGCTGGCGAACTCCTGAGGTCCGTCGACGAAGTCGGTGATCGCCTTGGTCTTCGCCGCGTTGACGCCGGGCGTGATGTCGACCATCACGAGCGAGCGCACGGACGCCGGGTGCCGCACGGCGAGTTCCATGGCGGTGAGCCCGCCGAGCGACATCCCGACGACGACGCGAGCATGCGGAGCGTGGGCGGCCACGACAGCGGCAACATCGTCGGCGAGGTTCATCGGGCTGTACGCCCCGTCCTCGCGCCACGCCGAATGACCGTGGCCGGGAAGGTCGATCGCCAACAGTGGCCTGCCGAGGGCGAGCGCGACGGTGTCCCAGGTGTGAGCGTTCTGGGCCCCTCCATGCAGGAGGACGAACTCGGGGTCGTCGCTTCCCCAGCGCAGGGCGCTCACCGCCCGGGTCGAGCCGTCATCGCCGTTGACCAAGGTCTCGACACGCTCGACTGACGGCGCCGCGGCGACGCTGAGGTCGAACTCGGCGATGTTCTCGTGGAAGAGCCCGAACTCGTCGTAGTCAGTCACGGCGAGCACGTTGTCACGAACACAGGGGGCGCGACGAACGCAACCGCGTGACTCAGGGCGAGCCGGGTGCGGCTGCGGGTGCGAGGGTGGTCGTGGACGCGGGAGCAGCCGTGGTCGTGGTCGCCGGCGGCGTGGTGGTCGCCGGCGGCGTGGTCGTCGTCGACGGCGGGACCGTCGTGGTCGTCGTGGTGCTCGTCGTGGTGGTCGAGTAGTCCGGATCGATGCGATTGAAGTACGGCTTCTGAGCCCCGTAGTACTCGGGTTCCTGTACCCCGTCGAACACGTACACCTGGTCGCCGGTGGCAGTCAGGTCCTGAAACGTCGGCGACAGCGGCAGCGGAATGCGGATACAGCCGTGCGACGCCGGCTGCAACGGCACGTTCAAGGCGCCGTGCACGGCGATGCCGTAGTTGAAGTACACCGGGTCCCACATGCCGCCGAGTGAGCTCTGCCTGACCCCCTCGACGCGGCGGGTGAAGTTGAACACACCGCCCGGTGTGATCGACCTCCCGCACTCGCCGCGAACCAGGGGTTCGTCACCGGGGTTGTTCCATTCGCCGGCGCTGATCGTGACCTCTTCGCACCATTCCTCGTTGTCGCCACTGGACATGTGACTGATGAAGACGGCCTCGTCCTCGTGGAAGACGGCGATGACCTGCTCGGCGAGGTAGACCTCGGTGTGATTGGGCGTGGAGTCGGGACGTCGCGGCTGGATCGTGAAGGGATCCTGCATCTCGTCCCACATCACCGCTGTGACCTGCCCGGTCGGCTGGTCGTAGTCGACACCGAGCACGAGCTTCTCGTACGCCCACACCGACCGGCGGGTCTCGTCACCGAAGTACCCGTCGACCGGACCCGGCCAGAACCCGAGGTCGGTGAGACGGCGTTGCAGACCGGCGACGTCGTCGCCCGCCATGCCCTTGGCGAGCGTACGGGTCAACTGGGTCTTGACGATGGGACTCGATGTCTCGATCGTCTCGGTCACGGCCACCGACGGCGGCACCGACACGGACGCGGGATCAATGGTTGCCGACGACGGATTCGAGGTGGACTCGTCGTTACCGCCGCCGAGCGCGACTCCGGCGACGACCACGATCGCGAGGACTCCGGCCGCGGCCGCAGCAGGCATCCACTTACGGGCTTCGGGAGAGAGGCGGGGACGATCGTTCACGGGGGTCACTTCGCGGCGGGTCGACCCGTCCGACTGATTCGGATCTCCACGATACCAACGGCGACACGCCAGGTGTCCGCGGCCTCAGGCGCTGCCGGGCTCGGGTTCAGGACCGGTCGATGATCGGCCTGATCTCCTCGAGATCGCCGCGCAACTGCCACATCTCCTGGAGAATCGTCGTGATCACGGACGGCGAGCTCAGCGTCGACTCACCCCGGGTGCGAGGGAAGTAGTCGACGCCGAACTGCAGCATCTCGAAGCCCAGCCGCGTTGCTCGGATCACCAACTCGGCATCGATGAACGAGCCTTCGCTGCGCAGCTCGACGTGGTCGAACACCCGGGCGCGGCACAACTTGAACGCGAAATTGATGTCTCGAGCCTTGACGTCGAACAGGGTCCGGATCAACAGGTTGTAGACGAAGGTGTAGATCGACCGGAGATAGCCCTCGCCCGTGCGGTCGAAGCGGTAGGCGCTGACGATGTCGGCGTCGTATTCGCGCAGTAGCCGCACCGCCCGTGGCAACTCGGCCATGTCGAACGGCAGGTCGGCGTCCGTGTACAAGATCACGTCGCCCGTGGCCGTGGCGAATCCGGTCTTGATCGCCCCGCCGAGCTTGCGGTTCCGGGCGTGGTGGACCACCCGAACCCGGTGGTCCTCGGTGGCGAGCCGGTCGGCGATCGCGGCCGTCCGGTCCGTCGAGGCATCGTCGACCACGATCAGTTCGTACTCGCCGATGTCGCCCGTGCGCATCAGCTGCTCGCAGGCGCGCCGTCCAGCGGTGAGCGCTCGCTCGACGTACTCCTCCTCGTTCCACATCGGATAGAAGATCGACAGCTTCTCGAAGGGCTCACCGAGGGTGGTGTCGACGAAGGACATCGCTGCGAGGGTAGCTGGCGAGCCGTCGCACGACCCGCCGCCCGCGTCGCAACCCCGGACCGCTGGCCGTAGTCTGCGACCTCGTGCCGGATACCACGACTCCCCCGGGTGGCTCCCTGCCGCCGCCTGGTCCACCCGGTGCCGCGCCGGCGGTGGCCGAGTCGGCCACCGTGGGTGCCGATCCCAGGTCACGCACGTCGCGGCATCCAAGGACCGGCCAGCTGACCACAGCGTGGCGAGCGATGGTCGTGGCCACCTGGGTGGGCGTGTTCGTTGCCTATCTCGCCGTGTGGAAGGCCAGTGAAGAACTCGGGATCGCCACGTGGTGGTTGGGGCCCAGATCGAATCCACAGCCCCTGATCATCCGGCTCGTACCCTTCCTCGTCGCCGCCGTGTTCGGCATTCTCGCCAGCTACAACGTGCCCCGCCTGCCGATCATCGGACTCGTCGGCGCGGCGGTCCTGACGGCGATCGCCGTCCCCGACCTGTCGCGTTCGACCGGACTCGCGATGATCGAGTTCGCGATCGCCGGCGCCGTCGCCCTGGTGTCGGCGGCGTCGTTCACCGGTGTGTATCGCCAAGCGGGATCGGACGACGCCAGATAGCGTCGTCGGCCATGTCCGACGACGCGTCCTCCACCGCTTCGAACACTGCCTCGAACGCGAAGGTCCTGATGTCGTTGCCGGTCGGCGAACGGGTCGGCATCGCTTTCTCGGGCGGCCTCGACACGTCGGCCGCAGTCGCCTGGATGCGCGATCGCGGAGCCATCCCGTACACGTACACCGCCGACCTCGGCCAGTACGACGAGCCCGAACTCGACACCGTCCCCGACCGGGCCAAGGTGTACGGGGCCGAAGTCGCCCGCCTGGTCGACTGCCGTGACGAACTCGTCCGTGAAGGCTTGATCGCGTTGCAGTGCGGCGCGTTCCACATCACCACCGCAGGCAAGACGTACTTCAACACCACACCGCTCGGCCGTGCGGTCACCGGCACCCTGCTGGTGCGGGCGATGGCCGACGACGGCGTCGACGTGTGGGGCGACGGCTCGACTTACAAGGGCAACGACATCGAGCGCTTCTACCGCTACGGGCTGCTCGTGAATCCGAACTTGCGCATCTACAAGCCGTGGCTCGACCCGACATTCGTCGACGAACTCGGCGGACGCCAGGGCATGAGCGAGTTCCTCGCCGAACGCAACCTTCCGTACCGCGACTCGGTCGAGAAGGCCTATTCGACCGACGCCAACATCTGGGGTGCCACCCACGAGGCGAAGTCGCTCGAAGAGCTCGACA
>DATLBC010000050.1:0-3321 GCA_035527095.1 Ilumatobacteraceae bacterium
GGCGTCGCCGACGAGGAACGTCTGCACGTCGCGCATGATGCGCGGGCCCACGTGCTCGCGGATCGTCTCCAGGCCCGCGTCAGCGGCGGAATCGCCGGCGCGCTGGAGTTCGTCGAGGTCGATCATCGACTCCTGAAGGGCGAAACCGAGTTCGCGGTGTGCGGCCATCAGGACGTCACGGCCGATCGGGATCGGGACCTCGTCGCCCTGCCCCAGCGTCGCCGCCCGCTCGCGGATGCGGTCGGCCGCTGCCCCCGACGTATCGCCGATCGCGCCGGCAACGTCGCGCAGCACCCCCATCATCTGGTTGTGTTCCTCGGCGAGGTACTGGTCATACACGGGCAGGAGTTGGCGGATCCCCTGGATGATCGACTGCATCATCTGTGCGCTTGCGGCGGCCTTCGGGTTGACGACGTTCGGAAGGATGTCCGTGCTGATGCTGATCAGCACCCCTTCCAGCATCTGGTCGATACTCGGTGACGTGTTCACTGTGGGACCCCCGGGTAGTTGAGCAGACGGAGCAGGTTCGGGACCGTGCCGCCTGCCGATTGCGCGAGATAGAGGTGCATGAACTCGGTGGACTCACCGTCGATGCGGCGCTTGATCGCCGCCTGTACCGGGACGGCGATGTTCGCGGTGCCGAACAGCGTGAAGTAGTCGACCTCGTCCTGGGTGATGTCGAAGCCGGTGAGCTTGTTGTAGTAGGCGAGGAAGCCGCCCTCGTCGATCGGGTGGGCCATTACGTTCGTGTTCGAGAGGATGTCCATCGTGGTCATCCAGCCGAGGTCTTCGCGCGGGTCGCCGATGCGAGCGTTCTCCCAGTCGATCAGGGCGGTGACCCTGCCGCCCTCGTACAGGAAGTTGGCCGGGTTGAAGTCGCCGTGGACGAGCACGAGCGGGAGTGGTCGTGGCTTGTCGCGCCGCAGCGTGAGGAACAGGTCGAGCACGGTCATCACGCTCGGGTCGTAGTTGATCGTCGGGAACGACCGCACGTAGTAGTCGATCGTCGTGTCCATGTACGTGTCCCACGTGGTCGCGTCGATGCCTTCGTCGCGCGGGTCGGCAAGGCGGCCGTGCGGGTCGATTCTGGAGACGTCGGCGGTGTGCAGCTCGACGAGCACCTCACACAGGTGACGCATCACGTCGTCAGCGTGGTGGACGTCGGGACCGTCGTGGAACAGGTCCGACGTCTGGGAGTTGCCGTGCATCCGCTGGATGACCATCGCCGGCTCGCCGAACCGTTCGGCGTTCATCTCGTGGCCGAGGCTGCGGCTGATCGGGATGTTCGTGTGCATCCGCAGCGCTTCGATCAGATCGTGTTCGATCGCCCGGCTCGTCTGCAGGATCGACACCGCCGGCGGCGGGTCCTTGCGCAGGATCAGCGGGTGGTGCTCCTCTCCCATCGACGACTTCACCACCGCATCGAAGCGGTAGGTCTCTCGCGAGTAACCACCGGGTATCGGCTCGAAGCCGGTCACCTCGATGTGGTCGGCCTCCGGGAAGTATTCCCTCAGCAGTTCGAGTAGTTGTGATTCCATCAACCAAGCCCCCTTGTTGAAGTGCGGGAGAACGTAACACAACTCGTGACAGCAGATTGCGTGGCGCGGGTCACCTCTGATCCGTCTCCGCGGCGGCGGTTCTGCTGAGCTGCAGGCATGCAGTTCGGCATCTTCTACGAACACCAGCTCCCGAAGCCGTGGAGCGACGACGACGAGTTCTGTCTGTTGCGCGACGCGCTCGATCAGGTCGAGCTCGCCGACCGGCTCGGCTTCGACTACGCGTGGGAGGTCGAACACCACTTCCTCGACGAGTACTCGCATTCGTCCGCGCCCGAGGTGTTCCTCGCCGCGGCGGCAGCTCGCACGTCACGGATCCGGCTGGGCCACGGCATCCGTCAGGTCATTCCGAAGTACAACCACCCGGCGCGCACGGCCGAGGGACTGGCGACGCTCGACCTGATCTCCGACGGCCGCGTCGACTTCGGCATCGGTGAGGGGGCGACCCGGCTGGAGCTGCACGGCTTCGACATCCCGGCCAAGCAGAAGCGGGCGATGGCGCTGGAGGCCGCCGAGCAGGTCGCGAACATGATGGTGCTCGACCCGTACCCCGGCTACGAGTCCGAGACGTTCTCGATGCCGTGCCGCAACGTGCTGCCCAAACCGCGCCAGAAGCCGCATCCGCCGATGTGGATGGCGTGCACGAACCGCGACACGATCAAGGTGGCCGCCCGCCACGGGATCGGCGCGTTGGCGTTCAGCTTCGTCGACCCGGACGAGGCGCGGTCGTGGGTTGACGTGTACTACGACATCATCAAGAGCGACGAGTGCGTGCCACTCGGCCACACCATCAACGCCAACATCGCGCTGGTCACCGGGTTCTCGCTGCACGAGGACCGGGCCGAGGCGATCAGGCGCGGGCAGGAGGGCTTCGAGTTCTTCGGCTACGCGCTCAACGCGCTCGTCGCACACGATCAGGTGCCGGGTCGCACCGACCTGTGGGGTGAGTTCCAGGCCCGGCGCTCCCCCGACAGCGTCGAGCGCAAGATCGCTGCCGCCGACGAGCAGGGCGAGTCGTTCGCGAGCTGCATCGGCACGCCCGCGGACGCGACGCGCTACCTGCGTCAGATGCGCGACGTCGGCGTCGACCAGGTGATCTTCATCCAGCAGGCCGGGCGCAACGCGCACGCCGACATCTGCTCGTCGCTCGAGCTGTTCGCGTCCGACGTGATGCCCGAGTTCGCCGCCGACGAGGCCGAGCGTCAGGCACGCAAGGCGGCCGAGCTCGCCCCGTTCGTCGAAGCCGCGCTGGCGCGCAAGACCTGGATGCAGCCGCTCGACGACGCCGACATTCCCGTCGTGCGCGCCTCGGTCGCCAAGGCCCAGACCGCCGGCACCCTCGCCTGAGGTTCCCCGAGCCCGGGTCTCCGGGAACCAAGCTCGTCTCGTGTGGTCTCGAACGATGACTAGCGTTCGCACATGAGCATCGAGAAGATCAACCCGCCCACGCTGATGGAGCCCGCTGGCTACAGCCACGTCGTGGTTGCATCAGGCACCAAGCGCGTCTACGTCGCCGGCCAGACCGGAGTCGGACCCGACGGTGTGGTCGTCGGACCCGATCTCACGTCGCAGACCGCGCAGGCGTTGCGCAACGTCGGCACCGCGCTCGAGGCGGGCGGCGCCACGTGGGACGACGTTGCCAAGATGACGATCCTCGTCGTCGGCTACGACTCGAGCATGGCCGACGCGCTCTTCACCGGCGTCGGCGAGGTGTTCGGCGACGCGATGCCCGACGTGGCGACGACGCTCCACGGCGTCCACTCGC
>DATLBC010000051.1:0-12451 GCA_035527095.1 Ilumatobacteraceae bacterium
AGATTCGGGTGGGCCGGCCCACCCGAATCTCGACGCAAACGGGATGTCACGCGGCGTATTGGGAGAGGATCAGCGCAGGGATCGGGCCGGGGTCGAGCAGGCCCGGGTCGTAGCTGCGCTTGAAGGTGTTCAGATAGCGCGACCGGCCGGCACGGAACCACGGCGGGACATGCGGACTCGCGGGCTGGCCCTAGGATGCGAGCAGCACACGTTGGAGCCGATCGATCGCACGTTGGAAGTGCGCCTGCGCCCGCAGCGACCCGGCCACTCGGTACGGATAGCTGCCTTCGAGGTGCTCGTAGAGATCGAACGCAACCGTGCGGTGCTCCATCTCTTCTGCGAGGTGCCACGCCCACAACCGCCCCCATGGGCCCGGCGACATCGTGCTGTTTCCCGCTTCGGCCTCGGCGATCGACGTCAACGCCATCGCACAGGTCATCGCCTCGAACCCCTCGGCGTACCCCAGATTGAACCGGCGTGACTTCGAGGCGTTGAACCGCCGGTAGTCGGCATCGAGGCGCCCCTCGATGGCCTGCAGGTCGGCGGCGACGACCGAGCCGAGCTGGCCCTTGATGATCTCGTTGATTCGGCGGTGGTTCTGGAAGTGCTGTGCTTCCTGACCGATGAACTCCTTGACGTCAGCAGCCAGGCCGGGATCGGTGATCTCGTCGGCAACCGAGCGGAACGAACGGATCAGGTACGGCTCGAGGTACGGCATGGTGAGCGAGAAGGCCACCATGTACGTCTCGCGAACGGGGTCGATGCCTGGCAGGACGTCGTCGAGCTCATCGGGGAACTCGAACTTCACCTTGCGGACCGTGATGTCGTGCGGTTCGGTCATACCGAAACGGTAGCCGCGGCCAGGTCGAAGCGCTTGTCCGGTTCGGACAGCTCGGCGCACGCCGCGGTCGCGAGTTCGACGAACGCGCTCGCGGCCGGCGACTGTGTGCGACCCGAGCGCCATGCGATCGACACGTGACGACCAGGGATCGGAGGGTCGAGCGGATGCAGGACGGTGCGGGGATCCTCGGGCTCGGTACACAGCAGCGGCATCACGGCCACCCCCATCCCGGCGCGCACCATCGCGGCAACCGTGCCGTTGTCGTTCGAACGGAACACGTAGCTCGGATCGAGGCCGGCCGACCGGAGCCCCGCCTCGTTGAGCAGCTGACACGAGTTGGGGTGTTGGCCGATGAGCGGTTCGTGGGCGAACGCGTCGAGCGCCACCGGACCGGCCGGGAATTGTCCGGGCCGGGCGATCAGGACGAAGGGATCCGTGAGGAGCAGTCGGGACTCGAAACCTGACGTTGCTGGTTCGGCGACCTCGCCGACGAGAAACGACACCTCGGTCTGGCCGCGTTCGAGGTGCTCTTCCAGCACCTCGTCGACGTCGGTTTCGAACAGCTGCACCTCGACGTCGGGGTGCTCCGATCGGAACCGCCCGAGCACCATTGGCAGCACCGCCGACGACACGCTCTGGAACGTGCCGATCGTCAGCCGTCCGGTGTGGCCGGCCCGGAACCGGTCGAGGTCGTCGGCGAGCGCCGCAACGCGGGCAAGCAGGTCGCGGCCGCCGCGCAACAGCTCGGCGCCGAACGGTGTCAGCTCGACCGCTCGCGGGCCACCGGGGCGGTCGAACACCTTTGCGCCGACCGCACGTTCGAGCGCTGCGATCTGCTGGCTGACCGCCGATTGCGTATAGCCGAGCCGCTCGGCCGCTCGGGCGAAGGTTCCCTCGGCAGTGACCGCGTCGAGCGCCACGAGATGCCGCAGTTCGAGATCATTGAGCCCGACCATGAACATCAGTATATCTGATCATTATGAGTTTGAATCATCGATAGTGATGGGGTTCGACTGTCCGTACCGTGAAGGGCATGACCTCCCCCACCAACCGGCTCGACCACATCGCGATGACCATCGACCGTGAGGGTTTCGACGCCCTCGACCGCAGCGTCGTCGACCACGTGCTCGTCCTGGCGACCGCCGCCCACGCCTCGCCGGTACTCGCCGAGGTACTCGGCGACGAGCACGAACCCGCGCCAGTGCGCGAACGGGCATTCGGCCTCCTCGCCATGCAGATCACGTCGGGCCGCCGCCGGTCCGAGTTCACCCTCGCAGCCTGAGGCTGACCACCGGACCCGCCAGGCCGGGTCCGTAGAGTCGTCGCCATGGATCAATTTCGGGGCAAGGTCGCAGCGATCACGGGTGCAGGTTCCGGCATCGGCCGTGGCCTCGCGTTGGAGCTGGCCAGTACGGGATGCCACCTCGCCCTGTCAGACATCGACGATGCGGGACTGGCCGAGACGGTCGCAATGGTCGATCAAGCCGCCGGGTCACGCGGCAGCGTCAAGGTGTCGAGCATCCAACTCGACGTCACCGACCGCGATGCAGTCGAGGCGTGGGCGACGGCTGTCGCCGACGAATTCGGTCAGGTCAACCTGATCTTCAACAACGCGGGAGTCGCACTGAGCGCCAACGTGAGCTCGATGAGCTACGAAAGCTTTCGCTGGTTGATGGACATCAACTTCTGGGGCGTCGTGCACGGCACGCTGGCATTCCTCCCTCACCTGAAGTCGTCGGGCGACGGCCACATCGTCAACATCTCCAGCGTCTTCGGTCTGCTCGGCATCCCCAGCCAGTCCGCCTACAACTCGGCGAAGTTCGCCGTGCGGGGCTTCACCGACGCATTGCGGACCGAACTCGACATCGAGCAGTGTGGGGTGTCGGCCACCACGATCCACCCCGGCGGCATCCGCACCAACATCGCCCGAAACGCCCGCTTCGAGTTCGCCGAGCACGAAGAGGCGGTCGACGCCGAGCAGGCTGCAATCGACTTCGAACGGCTGACGCGCACCACGCCGCAGAAAGCAGCGCAGCTGATCATCGGAGCGGTCGAGAAGAACAAGCGGCGCGCCCTGATCGGCCCTGACGCCCACGTCTTCGATGCCGCCGCAAGGATCTCGCCTCGAGCCTCGCAGTGGGTGCTGGGAAAGCTGATCGCCCGCAGCACGACCGTCATCGTGTGACGTCAGAGCCAGCCGGACTTCTTGAACTGTCGGTAGAGCAGCGCCACGGCGATCGCGGTCAGTGACAGCACGACCGGATACCCGATCGCCCATTCCAGCTCCGGCATGTTGTCGAAGTTCATGCCGTAGATCCCGGCCACCATCGTGGGAACCGCGGCCATCGCAACCCAGGAACTGATCTTGCGCATGTCGTCGTTCTGACGCACAGAGATCTGCGTGAGACTGGCCGTCAGCGCGGCGTCGAGCAGTCCCGACAACGAATGCGCCCGGGTGACAGCGCGGTCGAGCTGGTCGGACGCTTCGTTGAGGTCGTGAAGGGCCTCGGGAGCGATCTGCGGGCCGCGCACCCGGATGAGCCGAGCGAGCGGATCGTCGAGCGAGTCGATCGCCACGATCATGCGACGCACCTCTCGCTTGAGCTTGTAGAGGCGTTGCACCGGTTGACGGTTGGTGTCGGAGAACACGTCCCGTTCCACCTCGATCACGTCGTTCTCGAAGCCGTCGAGCGCCGGGCCATAGCCGTCGATGACCACGTTGACCACCGCCGCAACGACGGCAACCGGCCCGAGGCGCAGACGATCCGAATCGGCCTCCAGCGCGGTTCGCGCTGACGACAGCTGGCTGGCTTGGCCGTGGCGGATCGTGATCACGGCGCGCGGTCCGACGAGCACGGTCATCTCGCCGAGCGCAATCGTCTCGTTGCGATCCTCGTATGCAGCGGTGCGCAACACGAGCTGCACGATCGAACCGTCGACGGTCAGCACCGGGCGCGCATGGGGTGTCAGCACGTCGAGCACCGGCACCCCGGTGATGCCGAGCGAGTCCATCGCCTGCTGCAGTTCGGCCTGATCGGGCATCCGCAGACCGAGCCACACGAACCCGTCAGCGGAGACGTCGTCGAGGGTCATCGACGACGGATCGAACTCACGACGCTGGCCATCGACATAGGCGGCACAATCGATTCTCACGTCGCACAGTGTCGCCGCTGCGGGCAAGCACCGCGGCGATGTCAGATGGGTTCGTCGTTGTAGGCCTCGGTGAGCAGGTCGAGCAAGGCGGCATCCACCTCGCTCGCGTCACGCACATTGGCCACATGCCAGAACCGGGCGCCGTACTCGACGACCTTGCGGGTGATCGTCGGATGCGTCGCGCGTCGTCGAAGCGAGAACGAGATCGCCACCCACCGATCCCTCGGACGCAGCTCGGCGAACTTGCGCGGGTTCTTGAGGAACACCCCGACCGACACGATGTCGGCGTGCACCGGCCCCAGCGACTCGACGTGGGCCATCACGACGTCGAAGATCGGCCGCTCGTGTGATGGCCCGGTCTCGAAGTACTCCTCGAGGCTGAGCCCGGGCGCGCAGTCGTGCGATTGTCCCGAACGACCGAACAACCGCCCGCAGTCTGGACAGATCCACTCAGCCATCCCGTTCCCCCACGGCTCGATCCTTGCAGCAATGATGGGCTACGGCAGCGCCACCTCGGTGCGCGAAGCTGCCGTCGAGTCAAGGAGGACGCCATGAGTCAGACCCGCCACACGCTCGAACAACCCGACAGTCAGGCGGTCGAGCACGTCGACGTCCTCATCGTGGGCGCTGGGATCTCCGGCATCGGTGCCGGCTACCACTTGCGCGATCAGTACCCGGAGAAGTCGTTCGTCATCCTCGAGAAGTTCGAGAGCTTCGGCGGCACCTGGTTGACGCACAAGTACCCGGGCATTCGCTCCGACAGCGACCTGTACACGTTCGGCTACCGGTTCAAGCCGTGGATCGGTCCGCCGATCGCCACCGCCGACAAGATCCTGGCATACATGGGTGAGGTGATCGACGAGAACGACCTCGATCGCCACATCCGGTACCACCACGCGATCTCGAACGCGGAATGGTCGAGCGACAACCGCCTCTGGACGGTGCACGCCACGCGCACCGATCCGGCGAGCGGGGCCACCGGCGCTGTCACGTTCACGACCAGCTTCTTGTGGATGTGCCAGGGCTATTACCGCCACGAGCAGGGCTACACCCCGGACTGGCCGGGCATGGACGACTACGAGGGCCAGATCGTGCACCCGCAGACGTGGCCGACCGACATCGACCTGTCGGGCAAGCAGGTGCTGGTGATCGGTTCGGGTGCGACCGCAGCCACGCTCGTCCCGGCGATCGCGGGCGAGTGTGAACACGTCACGATGCTGCAGCGCTCGCCGACCTACTTCATCTCACGGCCGAACGTGAACGAGGTCGCCGACATGTTGCGCGGCCTCGAGATCCCCGAGGAGTGGACCCACGAAATCGTGCGCCGCAAGGCGCTGCAGGATCAGGCGTGGCTCACGAAGCAGTCGATCGAGGAGCCGGAGTGGGTTCGCGCCGAACTGATCAACGCGGTGCGCGCCGAGCTGCCCGAGGGCTACGACGTCGACACGCACTTCACTCCCACGTACCGACCGTGGCAGCAACGGCTGGCAATGGTCCCGGACGGCGACCTCTTCAAGGGGATCAGCGCGGGTCTCGCATCGGTGGTCACCGACGAGATCGACACGTTCAACACCACCGGCATTCTCACCACATCGGGCCAACAGCTCGATGCCGACGTCATCGTCACCGCGACCGGGTTCGACCTGAGCGTCCTCGGCGACATCGCGTTCACGGTCGACGGCGAGCCGGTCAACTTCGCGGACACGGTCACCTACCGCGGCATGATGTTCACCGGTGTACCGAACCTGCTCTGGGTGTTCGGCTATTTCCGAGCCAGTTGGACACTTCGGGCCGACCTGCTCGGCGACTTCGTGTGTCGCCTGTTGCACCACATGGACGAGGTCGGCGCGAGCAAGGTGACGCCACAGCTGCGTCCGGAGGATGCCGAGATGGAGCTGGGGGCCTGGATCGACCCGGACAACTTCAACCCCGGCTATCTGATGCGCAGCCAGCATCTCATGCCCAAGCGAGGCGACAAGCCGGAGTGGCAGCACACGCAGGACTACTGGACCGAGAAGACGGCACTCCCCGCCCTCGACCTCGACGACGGCTGCCTGCGCTACGACTGAGCGATACACCTGGGGTCAGACCCGCGATGCAACAGTGGGACGATGACAGTTCGGGTCGGGTTCATCGGGACGGGGTTCATCGCCCGGACGCACAACTGGTTCCTCAAGCACACTGCGGCCGACCACCGGATTGTGGCGGTCCACGACCTCGACCACGAACGGGCCCAGGCGTTCGCCGATCGTGTCGGTGCCCAGGTGGTCGACGCGGACGAACTCCTCGCACGCGTGGATGCCGTGTTCGTCACGACGTGGACGTCGGAGCACGAACGCCTCGTCGCGGCGGCAGCCGAGCGCGGCGTCGCCGTGTTCTGCGAGAAGCCGTTGGCCTTCGACGCGGCCGCTGCACAGCGGATGGTCGACACGGTCGACGCGGCGGGCGTCGTCAACCAGGTCGGCCTGGTCCTGCGCTTCATGCCGCAGTTCCTGCACGCGAAGGCGCTGCTGGCGAACGAGCGAGCGGGGCGCCTGCTCGCCGTGTCCTTCCGTGACGACCAGTTCATCCCGATCCAGAGCCACTATGGATCGACGTGGCGCATCGATCCCGAGCGGTGCGGCCGCGGGACGCTGCTCGAACACTCGATCCACGACGTCGACGTGATGCAGTGGATGTGCGGGCCGGTCGAGTCGGTCAGCGGAACCGTTCGCGAAATCCACGGCCATCCGCGCATCGACGACGTCGCGGCCGCCCGCCTCGAGTTCGCGGACGGTGGCCTCGCATCACTCACCTCGATCTGGCACGACATCGTCGATCGGCCGAGCCTGCGCCACATCGAGATCTTCTCCGAGAACATGTACCTACACCTCGACGGCGAGGCAACCAGTCCGCTCACCTGGCAGTTCACCGGCGAGGCGACGCAGACCCTGCAGGGCGACGACCTCGCTCGGGCCTGCATCGAGGCCGGAACAGCGAGCGAGCGCGATCTCGCTCCAGTGGTCGGCGGTGCGATGCTCAACCCGCTGACACCGTTCCTCGATGCGATCGCCAAGGGAGCCGACTCGCCGCTCCCCCTGCGCGAGGCGCTGCCCGCCCACCGCATCGTCGATGCAATCTACGCGTCCGCAGACGACGGAGGGGCCGTCGTCTCGACGCGCTGAACCGTCAGAGACGAGAGCGATCGAGAGCGATGCCGACATCGGGGACCGCCTGCTCGTCGACGTAGCACCACGCCCAGTGCTCGCCGGGCTCGAACGACTGGATCACCGGGTGTCCCGCGCTCTCGAAGTGCTGAGCAGCATGACGATTGGGAGAGTCGTTGCAGCACCCGACGTGGCCGCACGTCATGCACATCCGTAAGTGAACCCAACGTCCACCAATGGGCATGCAGTCCTCACATGCGTTGGCGGCAGTCGGTTCGGCGACGGTGATCGAGGTCAGGTGCTCGCAGGCCATCGCCACATCGTTGCACGAATCATCGGGGCTCGAATCCAGCGGTGCATCGGGGCGAGCAGCGTCGTTGACGAACTGACCGCGTGGCGCTCGGCTGACCCTGGTCCGTCTGATGTCCACCCGGTGCCCGGCGCCGGGTGGACATCACGCGAACATGCGACGGAGGATCTCGTAGGAGTAGTGCGAGGCCAGTTGGTCGAGGAACTTCGGGAAGTCGACCGAGGCGGTGCCACCGGCCAGATCTGAGATCGCCCGGACCACACACAACGGGACTCCGCCCAGTTCGTGGCACACCTGAGCGACAGCCGCACCTTCCATGTCGACACACACGGCAAGCGGCGTGCGTCCTCGCACGACTGCCTTGAGGTCGCCTTCGATGAACTCGTCGCCGGTCGCCACCTGACCGACGTGCACCGATGGTCGACCGATGCCCAGGCCGGCGAGTTGCTCCACGGTCACGATGGCATCGAGGCCCTCGTCGACGAACGCCCGAGCGGCGGACACCGCTGAGGCCGTCAAGGTCACATCGGTCGCGAGTTCCGCCACGCCCAGCAGCGGGATCTCCCCCCGGGTGAACATGTCGGGCGGACCGGCGAGGTCGTGTTGGATGAGTTCGGTGGCCACCACCACGTCGCCGATCGTCAGGTCGTCGTGCAGCGCACCGGCGATACCCGTGAAGATGATCGCGTCGACGCCATGATCACGAATGAGCGACACAGCCGTGAGCGCAGCAGCGACCTTGCCGATTCGTGACTGGACGACCGTGACCCGCTGGCCGACAAGCGTCCCATGACGGTACGTGCGACCGGCATCTTCGGTGACGGTCTCGGCGTCGAGGTGACGATGCAACCGTTCGACTTCTTCGGCCATCGCTCCGATCACACCGACGTGTCGGTACCCGATGGCCATCGCTCCATGGTAGGAGCGGTCGCCGGGTCAGGCGTGATGCGCCCGGCGTTTGGCCGGCACGGCGCATGCTCGCATCGGCTGACCGACCAGCGGATTGATCGGACACACGCCGAACACGCCCGTCAAGACGGGGAGCACGGAGAACACGGCGAGCGCCGTGCCGAACCAGCCGCCGACGGCGAGACCAACCGCGAGCAGCACCAGTCCCCCGGCAACACGGATCGCCCGGCCGGTGGATGTGTTCATGAACGAGAGGAAGCTCATGGAGTCAATATACCCCCATGGGTATCAATCCACCCGATTCCGATGAGCAGGGTGACCGTATGCGGTCGGTTCGCTCATCGCCGGTGGTCCTCACCCGGCTGCGATGAGCCGGGTGACCGTATGCGGTCGGTTCGCTCATCGCCGGCGAGGTTGCGCACGCTTCTGACTGATTGTTAGGGTTGCCTAACTATGACTGGGAAGCAACCTCGCTACGTGTTGGGAAGTCTGCTCGTCGGAGCGCTCGTGCTCGGTGCTTGCGGCAGCGATGACGATGCCGGCGACGCCGCGACGGAGGCGACATCGACGCCGAGCGACGCAGCCGGAGCAAGCTCGACGCCAGACGACGCCGGCACGATCACCGTGTACACCGGGCGTCACTACGGCATCGAGCCGGTCTTCGACCAGTTCACCACTGACACCGGCATCGAGGTGCGATTCACCACCGGTAACGATCCCGAACTCCGCGAGCGCCTGATCGCCGAGGGAGCCAATACGCCCGCCGACGTCGTGATGACCGCGGACGCAGCCAACATCGCGTTGTCGGCCGAAGCCGGGATACTCGCCAGCGTCGACAGCGATGTGCTCACCGAAACGATCCCCGAGGAACTGCGAAGCGAGAACAACGACTGGTTCTCGCTCAGCCAGCGGGCCCGAGTGATCATCGCCAGCACCGAGCGCGTCGAGAACCCGCCCACCACCTACGCCGGCGTCGGCGATCCCGAGTGGCGGGGCACGCTGTGTCTTCGCCCGAGCACACATCCCTACACGCAGTCGCTCGTCGCCTCGCTGATCATTGCCGAGGGCGAGGAGCGAGCGACCGAGATCGTGCAGTCGTGGGTCGACAACGACCCGCTGTACATCAACAGCGACACCGACATCTACAAGGCGGTCGCCGACGGCGAATGCGACATCGCGATCGCCAACACCTACTACCTCGGTCGGCTGCTCACCGAAGATCCTGCGTTCCCGGTCGAGATCGTGTGGCCCGAGCAGGATGGCCGAGGCGCCCACGTCAACGTCAGCACCGCTGCGGTCACCGCGAACGCGCCGAACCCTGCCGGCGCCCTGGCGCTGATCGAGTGGCTGGCAACCGACGGCCAACAGCAGTTCGCCGACGCGAACTTCGAGTACCCGGCCGACCCCGACGTCGAACCGAACGAGATCATTGCCGGCTTCGGCGACTTCATCGCCGATCTCCCGGCCGTGCGACTGCTCGGCGCCAATCAGCCCGCGGCCGTCGAGGTCCTGAGCGCCACCGGCTACGAGTGACCTGACACCACCCGTATGAGCAACACGCTCACCGACGCGATCGACGTCGCCCGCGACGATTCGAGCTCGGCCGATGCGGCCGGGGGAAACAGCGCGCCGTCGATGACGTCCGCGGTCGCGCAACGGGCTCGGTCGTGGACGAGCACCGCGATGATCTCGGCCGTGGCGATCGCGGTGTCGATCCCGGTGCTGGTGATCGTGTGGTCGATCGTGCAGCCGAGCACCGAGGTGTGGGAAGAGCTCTGGGCCACGCGACTGCCCGGGATGATCCGCGACACCGCGACCCTGCTCGTGACCGTGGTGTTCGGCACCCTGGTGCTCGGCACGTCGCTCGCTTGGCTGGTGACCGCATACCAGTTCCCGGGACGACGATTGCTCGGCTGGCTGTTGGTGACACCGCTGGCGATCCCTGGCTATGTGCTCGGCTTCGTCTGGCTCGACACGCTCCAAGAGCCGCTCGGCGCCCGCGCGGTTCGGTCGATCTGGCTGTGTGCGCTGGTGCTCACGATCACCCTGTACCCGTACGTCTACCTGTTCGCCCGAGCGGCGTTCCGTGAACAATCGCAGCGCGCAATCGACGTCGCGCGCAGCCTCGGTTGCAGCCGATCGCAGGCGTTCTGGCGCGTGGTGCTGCCGATGGCACGACCTTCGCTCGCCGGCGGCGCAGCACTCGTCGGCATGGAGGTGCTCACCGACGTTGGCACCGTGCGGCTGTTCAACGTGTCGACGATTGCCGACGGCGTGTTGCGGGTGTGGTTCGGCACCGGCAACCGCAATGCGGCCGCTGAACTCGCCGTGCTCCTGATCGGCATCGCCATCGTGCTGATCGCCATGGAACGCCTGGCGCGTGGACGGGCACGCTTCACTCAGTCGGGCTCACGTGCGGGCCTCCACGTCGAACGCCTCCATGGCGCACGAGCGGCGGGTGCCTCGACGATCGGCTGGGCGATGTTCACGTTCGCCGTGGCCCTGCCCGTCTCCCGCCTGATCACGTGGGCGCTCGAGGCGCGGCGCACCGACCAGACCGCCACCGTCGCCGGCGACCTCGGATTCCATCTCATGTCCTCGCTGCGTGTCGCCGCGGTCGCCACCTTGACGTGTCTTGCGCTCGGCCTGCTGCTGGTTGCCGGGCTGAACCGACGCCGCGCAGGCGGGTCGCTCCTCGCCCGGCTGGCGACGCTCGGCTACACCGTTCCCGGCCCGGTCGTGGCAATCGGGGTACTGGTCACACTCGCAGCGCTCGATCGCACCGGTTGGCTCCCCGACGGCTGGCTGCTCGTCGGGTCGTTCGTCGGGCTGATCTATGCACTCGTGGTCCGCTTCCTCGCCGTTGCGTATCAAGGCATCGAGTCGAGTGTCGGCAAGGTGTCGCCATCGGTGGTGGCGAGCGCACGCACGCTCGGCGCCGGCCGCGTTCGAGTCGCCACCCGCATCGAACTGCCGCTCGCCGGCGCCGGGATCATCGCGGCGTCCGTGCTGGTGGCGATCGACACGTTGAAGGAACTGCCGATCACGCTCCTGCTTCGGCCCTTCGGCACCGAGACGCTGCCGATCTGGGTCTGGCAGGCGACCTCGGAAAGTCTGTGGGTACAAGCCGCCGTCCCGTCACTTGCGATCGTTGCCGTCGGCATGTTGCTCGTGGCGGCGTTGTTGTGGACGCTCGAGCACGGCGCGGAGACCGTGTCGTGAACATGGGAACGTTCGTCGATCACCACACCGGAACGTCACGCCACGAGTACGCGCCGGCAGGGACGACCGATACCGTGCCCAACTCGATGGACGCCACCCTCGACCAGCCCCGTGCCGCCCTGTCGGTGATCAACGTGTCGCGCCGGATCGCGGGTCGTGATGTGGTCGATCGGGTCTCGTTCGACGTCGCCGACGGTGAGCTCGTGGTGATCGTCGGTCCGAGTGGATGCGGGAAGTCGACGTTGCTGCGAGCGATCGCCGGGCTCGATCCGATCGTCGCCGGGCGCTTCGTCCTGGACGGCACCGATGTCACAGCCCGTCCGCCGGAGAAGCGACGCATCGGCCTCGTCTTCCAAGACCATGCGCTCTTCCCCCATCGCCGCGTCGACCAGAACATCGCATTCGGGCTCACGCACCTCGACCGCGCGGCGCGCTCCCGACGCGTCGACGAACTGCTCGAGCTCGTCCGGCTCCCCGGAGTGGGCAAGCGATACCCACACGAACTCTCGGGCGGCGAACAGCAGCGCATCGCGTTGGCGCGGGCCCTCGCACCCGACCCTGCGGTCGTGCTGCTCGACGAGCCGTTCGCCAGCCTCGACCCGTCGTTGCGCGACGACGTGCGCACCGACGTGATCGAGGCACTGCGCCGACGAAACGCGGCCGCCGTACTCGTCACCCACGACCGCGAGGAAGCGCTGGCGCTCGGTGACCGAGTCGCAGTGATGTCGGCCGGACGCATGCTGCAGATCGACCGTGCCGATGAGGTCTACGAGCGTCCGACCGACCGCTTCGTCGCCACGTTCCTCGGCGAGGCCTCGTTCCTGCCTGACCCCAACGAGCCGGGCATGGCCCTGATGGCACGTCCGCACG
>DATLBC010000052.1:0-2529 GCA_035527095.1 Ilumatobacteraceae bacterium
TTGCCGTCGCGCAGGTCGACCGAACACCACAGCGGAGCGGTGTCGATGGTGATGTTCGGCCACGTGCGGTCGGTGAGCACGATCGGGACGAACGGCGTGTACTTCTCGAAGGGCATCGGTGTCGGTGTGACGTTCTGGGGAGGCATCGGATTCTCCTGGTGTTCGTTCGGGCGGTTCGGGTGTTCGTCGGGGTCGGGTCCGGAAAGACAGGGTGCCTGTCGGGGTCGGGCCCGGAGAGACAGGGTGTGAAAAAACAAGAACCCCCCGGCCGGAGGGCGGGGGGTGCGGGCGAACGCGAGTATGTGGCGCTCGCCCTACGTAAGCAGAAGGAGGCCGTGACGCAACATCGCCGACAAGGTTAGCACAGGTCTCGGCAACTCGCGCTCGTCGCGTACCTGCCCGGTACGCTGGGCGGCAACATGACTGAATCAACAGCGCGACGAGGAGCGCCTCGTCGTCGGCGTTCTCGCCCTCAGACGTCGGACCAGCCGTACGACGGTGGCCACGTCAACACGTCGAACCTCACCTCCTTCAACATCCTGCCCCCGGTCGAGGCCCCGACGGGGTTCTTCGAACTCGGAGTTCCCGAGCGGATCGACAACGGCCTTGCCGCTTGCGGCTTCGCCCAGCCGTTCGCGATCCAGACCGAGGCGATCCCGGTCGCCGTCACCGGCAAGGACGTGTGCGGACGGGCCAAGACCGGCTCGGGCAAGACGCTCGCGTTCGGTGTCCCGATGCTCGCCCGTATCACCGACAAGGCGCAGCCATCGCGCCCGCTCGGACTCGTGCTGGTGCCGACACGTGAACTCGCCGTGCAGGTGGCCGAGGTGCTCGAGCCCGTGGCGCACCACGCGGGCATGCGCGTCCTGCCCGTCTATGGCGGTGCGTCGCGTCACCACCAGGTCGACGAGCTCGCGAAGGGCGTCGAGATCGTCATCGCCACACCGCTGCGTCTGATCGACCTCATCAAGTCGAACGAGGTGTCGCTCGACGACATGCAGATCGTCACACTCGACGAGGCCGACCGCATGGCCGACGACGGCTTCACGCCGCAGGTCGAGTGGATCCTTCGCCACTGCGGCAGCCGCAACCAGACGATGCTGTTCTCCGCCACGCTCGACGGTGACGTCGGCCACCTGATCAGGCACTACCAGACCGATCCGGTGACCGTGGCGATCGACGAGGCGACCGACACCGTCGGGACGATGCACCATCTGTTCCTTGCCGTTCACCACATGGACAAGGACAAGGTCATCGGGACGATCGCCAAGTCGATCCCCAAGGTGCTCGTGTTCTGCCAGACCAAGCGCAACTGTGACCGCGTCGCCCGCAACCTGGAGGAGCTCGGTGTCGATGCCGGCCCGTTGCACGGCGACATGCAGCAGAGCGCTCGCGAGCGAATTCTGCGCAAGTTCGCCGAAGGCAAGCTCTCGGTGCTCGTTGCCACCGATGTCGCTGCCCGCGGCATCGACATCGACGACATCGGCGCCGTGATCCACTACGAGCCGGCCAAGGACGTCAAGGACTACCTGCACCGCTCGGGGCGCACCGCTCGCGCCGGTCGTGACGGCTGGGCGGTCACGCTCGTCGAGTACAACCAGCACACGCAGATGCGGATCCTGCAGCGCGGCATGCGCCTGCCGACCGAGAAGCCGATCGAGGTGTTCTCGAACGACTCGCGCCTGCTGCACCTCCCCGAGTTCGAGTCGGAGTAGGCGCCATGGCGGCGCAGAACATGCCTGCCGCCGAAGTCGACATCGACGAGGGTCTCGTTCGCCGACTGCTCGAAGATCAACACCCGGATCTCGCCCACCTGCCGCTCACGATGGTGGCCAACGGTTGGGACAACGTCATCTTTCGACTCGGTCACGAGATGACCGTGCGGCTTCCACGTCGCCAGCTCGCCGCCGACCTCGTGGTGAACGAGCAACGATGGCTCCCCGAGCTCGCGCCTCGCCTCCCGATCCCGATTCCGTCACCGCTGCGGATCGGCTTGCCGAACGACGTCTTTCCGTGGCGCTGGTCCATCGGGCCGTGGTTCGACGGCGAGGTTGCGGCCGACGTCGCGCTCGCGGATCCTGTGGCGCAAGCGCATCGGCTCGGAGGGTTCGTCGCCGCCCTCCACACGCCGGCACCCCTTGACGCTCCGCTCAACGCCTTTCGCGGCCAGCCGATCGGTGAGTTGCACCCACGGGTCGCCGCGAACATCGAGCGACTGGGCGCTTCGATCGACGGCGGTGCCGTCGCGACCCGATTCGCCGAGCTGGCTGGCGTCGACGACTGGCCGGGTGAACCGGTCTGGCTGCACGGCGACCTGCACTCGGCGAACATGCTCGTTCGTGGCGGTGCGATCTGCGCGGTGATCGACTTCGGTGACATCACCTCGGGCGACCCGGCGGTCGATCTCGCGATCGGCTGGATGCTCTTCGGCGCGGTCGATCGGGAAGCGTTCCGCCACGCCGCCGGCGACGTCGACGACGCCACCTGGAGTCGTTCGGTCGCGTGGGCCGTGCACTTCGCAGTGATGTA
>DATLBC010000053.1:0-10193 GCA_035527095.1 Ilumatobacteraceae bacterium
GCGACGAGCTGACGCTGCAGGCCGATCGACTCCTTGATCCACACCTTGCAGGCGTCGAGGCCGTCGGCGAGGACTTCCTCGGTGACCTTCTTGGCGCCGTCGTCGTAGTAGTAGAACGCGTTCTCGGAACCGCCGGCCTCGACCATCATCACGGCGACGTCGCCGTTGTCGAGTTCACGGCCGGCCACGACCAACTCGAACGTGCCGTTCTCGGCCTCTTCGTAGGTGGGGTGCGGGATCCACTCGCCGCTCTGGCTGTAGGCCATGCGGATCGCGCCGATCGGGCCCTCGAACGGGATGCCCGAGATCATCAGCGCAGCCGAAGCGGCGTTGATCGACAGCACGTCGTGCGGGTTGATCTGGTCGGCACCCATGACGGTCGTGACGACCTGGGTCTCGTTGCGGAAGCCGTCGGGGAACGACGGGCGAAGCGGCCGGTCGGTGAGACGGCAGGTGAGGATCGCGTCCTCGGTCGGACGTCCTTCACGACGGAAGAACGAGCCGGGGATCTTGCCGGCGGCGTACGCCCGCTCCTCGACGTCCACCGTCAGGGGGAAGAAGTCGACACCGTCACGCACGCTCTTGGCGGCGTTGGCGGTGGTGAGGACCTTCGTGCCACCGATCGATGCCACGACGGCACCCATCGATTGGGGGGCAAACTTGCCCGTCTCGAAGGTCAGGGTCTTCTCGGTTCCGGACACGGGTCCGGACACGATGATTGGGTCAGCCACAAGGGCTCCTTTCGTGTGCACTCCCCCTCGGGAGTGCGCCTCTGGAGCGATCGGCCGGTTCCCAGTTGGTCAACCCGACATCACGGCAACCCGACAGGGCGACGGTTCGGATTCAGCAACCGGCAACCGACAACGGTTCGCTCATGTTGCGGGGTCGGACGTTCCGACTCCGAATGGCACTCTATCTGGAGTTGTGTCCCGAACGGCGGCGCAAGGAGCACCGCCACCGGATCAGCGGCGCAGGCCCTGATCGGCGATGATCTTGCGGTAGCGCTCGACGTCGATCTTCTTGACGTAGTCGAGCATGCGGCGGCGACGGCCGACGAGCATCAGCAGGCCGCGGCGGCTGTGGTGATCCTTCTTGTGGACCTTGAGGTGCTCGGTGAGGTGCGTGATGCGCTCGGTGAGCAATGCGATCTGCACCTCGGGCGAGCCGGTGTCGGTCTCGTGAGTGCGGTACTTCTCGATCGTCGCCGTGGTGTTCGGCGTGGTGTCGGCAATGTCAGCCATCAGTGTGTCGCCTTCTTGGTCGGAGGTCGCATCGGATGCCGGATAGCACCCGTGTGCATCGCGCCCGCGCCGGAAATCCCAGCCCGAACGGACCTCGCAATGCTACGGGCACTGCGGTCACTCCACAACGGAACGCTGAACGGCACGGGTCGATCGTCGCCGCGCAAGTACGCTCGCTCGTCGTGCCGGCCCGGATCGAAGTTCGCAGCGTCGCGAAGTCGTTCGGGTCCCTCGATGCACTCGCGCCCGTCGACCTCAGCGTCGGCGACGGCGAAACGGTCACCTTGCTCGGACCATCGGGCTGCGGCAAGACCACCCTGTTGCGGCTGATCGCCGGACTCGAGCGACCGTCATCCGGCGAGATCATCGTCAATGGCATGTCGCCAACCGAGGCGCGGCGACACAAGCAGATCGGCTTCGTTCCACAGTCGCCGGCGCTGCTGCCGTGGCGGACCGTCGCGGCAAACGCGCGCCTGCTGCTCGACATCAATCGGCGAGCCTCTCCGGCGACGCCGAGTGCGTCGGTCGACGATCTCCTCGACGAAGTCGGACTCGGAGACTTCCGCGACGCCTACCCCCACGAGTTGTCCGGCGGCATGCAACAGCGGGTCGGTCTCGTGCGGGCCTTCGCGATCGACGCCCCGATTCTGCTGATGGACGAACCGTTCGCGGCACTCGACGAGATGACCCGCACCGATATGCGTCACCTGCTCGGCCGTCTGTGTGAACCGCTCGGCACCACCGTGCTCTTCGTGACTCACTCGATCGCCGAGGCGACGTTCCTGTCGGACCGGGTCGCCGTGATGTCACCGCGACCGGGATCCATCGTCGACGACATCGCGATCGAACTCGCCCACCCGCGACTGCCCGAACTCGAGGACACCGACCAGTTCTTCCACGCCACCACTCGTCTGCGCGCCTCCCTGAGCAGTGGGATGCGCCGATGAGCCCGAGCGTTCGCCGCGTGGTGGCTCCGATCGTCGGCGTCGTCACGTTCTGCCTGCTGTGGGAAGCGGCCGTTCACGTCTTCGACATTCGCCGGTTCGTCCTGCTGCCACCGTCGGAGATCATCGGTGAGCTGGCAGAGGCGCCCGACTTCTACTGGTCGAACGCCCTCACCACGGGGTGGCACATGCTCGTCGGCCTGTCGATCGCCATGGGGTTCGCAATCATCGTCGGCGCGTTGATGGCCTCGTCACGATTCATCGAGGAGGCGACGCAGCCGATCTTGATCCTGATCCTGGTGACGCCGTGGGTGGCCTACATCACCTCGGTCGTGCTGTGGCTCGACGGTGGGCCGCCGACGATCCTGTTCATGGTGGCATTCACCGCATTCCCCGTGTGCACCTTCGGCGTCGTCGGCGGCATGAAGTCCGCAGACCCTGCGGCTCGAGAACTGCTCGCGAGTGTCGACGCTCGCCCGTGGGAGGTTTTCTGGAGGCTGCGCCTGCCGACGTCACTGCCGTCGATCTTCACCACGCTGCGCTTCGCTCTCGGCCTCGGTCTTGCCGCCGCATACTTCGCCGAAGGGTCGGCGTTGACGCGTGACGGCCTCGGAGCGATCGGGCGGACCGCTGCGGCCAGCAACCAGGCGGAGACACTGTGGGCGACGATCACGTCGGCGGCACTGCTCGGGATCGGCGGCCTCTTGCTCATTTCGGTACTCGAACGCAGCCTGCTCAAGTGGCACGCCTCGCAACGCTCCTGACCGCACCTTCGTGACTGCCGATAGACGCCGACTGCGTGGCATCATGGGCGGGCCCAACCGTCCCCGAGGAACTGGACCCCCGATGCGACTCCGCACCACCATCGCGCTTGCCCTCACCCCCGTTGTCGTGCTGGCTGCTTGCGGCAGCGACGACGCGTCGTCCGATTCGTCGAGCGACGCTCCCGACGTCGTCGCGGGCGAAGCGTTCCCCGAGGATCGTTGCGTGGCGAACGAGGCGGCGGGCACCATCACCTATCTCACCGGCTTCGACTTCGCAGCCACCGCCTCGATCGTCGACGTCATCGTCGCCGACGCAAACGGGTACTACGACGACATGTGCCTCGATGTCGAGATCAGCCCGAGCTTCTCGACGGCCAACTATCCGCTCATCGCCGAGAACGTTGCCCAGTTCGCGTCGGGTGGATCCTTCAGCGAGGTGGTCGCATTCGCAGCGGCGAACGACACCGACTTCGTCGTGACCGCCGTCGAGGGACCGACCGCCATCGATTCCCTCATCGTCAAGCCGGATGTAGCCGCTGAACTCGGCGACCTCGCCGGCTCGACGATCGGCGTGAAGGGCAAGCTGCCTCCGAGCGTTGCGGCCATGCTCGCAACGGCAGGACTTGTCGAGAACGAGGACTACGAGACGGTGCTGCTCGACGGCTTCGACCCGACGGCGCACATCGCGATCGAATCGATCGACGGGTTCCCCGGCTACAAGAGCAACGAACCCGGCGCGCTCGAGCGAGCTGGCATCGAGTTCGACCTGTTCGATCCGCTCGACTACGACATTCCCGGTTCGTTCGGCGTCATCTACGGCAACGCCGACTTCATCGCCGAGCACCCCACTGCTGCCGAGGACTTCATGCGCGCCACGATGGTCGGGCTCGCCGATGCGATCGCCGATCCGGAGGCCGCGGCGAACACCGCAGTCGACCTGATCAATTCGGGCGGCAACCCCAACTTCTTGTCACCCGAAGGCGAGGTGTTCCGCTGGACCACCGATGCCGCCCTGATCTCGCAGTTGACCCCGTCAGGCACGGGCTTTGGCGTCGCCGACGCCGCGGCACTCCAGAACGAACTCGACACCTACGCCGACGTCGGCCTCTTCGGAGACGCCGAGACCCCGGTCGCTGCCGAGTACCTCAGCGACATCCTCGACCAGATCTACGCAGACGCCGTGGTGATCTGGCCGTCCAGCTGACGCGTACACCGTCGGTTTGCTTCAGGCGAGAAGCGTTCGGGCGTGCGCGACGTCGTGGCCGAGCTGCGTGATCAGCGCGTCGACGCCATCGAACTTGCGCTCGCTGCGCAGGAAGTATTCGAAGCGCACTGAAGCCACCTCGCCGTAGAGATCGACGTCGACGTCGAGCAGGTGCGCCTCGAGGAGCGAGGCGTCTGCATGCTCGTAGAAGGTGGGCCGACGGCCGAGGTTGATCGCGCATCCGTGCACCTCGCCATTCGGTCGTTCGTAGACCCCGGCGTACACGCCATCGGCCGGCAGGCACATGCCCGATGGCACAGCGACGTTCGCAGTCGGGAAGCCGAGCAGCCGACCGCGTTGGTCTCCCGTGAACACTTCGCCTCGCACTTCGTACGGACGTCCGAGCATCGCATTGGCCCGGGTGATGTCGCCACCCGCCAGCGCCCGACGGATCGCCGTGCTGCTGACCGGCTCGTCGATCCCATCCAGGCGCTTCACCAACTGAATCGGCTCGACGTCGAAGTCGGCCTCGACCCCGATCTTGCGAAGCAGGTCGACGTTGCCATCGCGATGGCGCCCGAAATGGAAGTCTTCGCCGACCACGATGACGCGGGTCTTGAGACATCGCACCAGCACCCGGTCGACGAATGACTCGGGGCTCTCGGCGGCCTGATCGGCGTCGAACGGCACGACGACGACGGCGTCGATGCCTGTCGAAGCGAGCAGCTCCATCTTCTGGTCGGCACCGGTGAGCAGTCGAGGCGCCGATTCCGGGCGAACGACGCTCGCAGGGTGACGGTCGAACGTCACGACCACCGATCGTGCGCCCACCTCGGCCGCACGCTGTTTGACCTGGTCGATCACGGCGCGATGACCGAGGTGCACACCGTCGTATGCCCCGATCGTGATGACCGCTCGCTCGTCTGCCCATGGACAGCTCTGGAGGTCGGTCACGACGAGCACGGCGACAACGCTATCGGCGCTGCGTCCTTGGACAAGCAGTCATCGAGGCAGCACGACGGCTGGTTTCGCCTGACCGCGAAACGCCTCGTAGACCGCCAGCAGATCGCCCGACGTGTCGAACACCGCCCACGGGCCGTCGCCATCCCACGCGTCGAGCACGCGCCCGTTGCCGACCAGCGCCGCCGCCTCGTCGTCAACCGTGACCGCTGCGAGCGACCGCACCGCGCTCGCCACGGGGAGCAGCTCGCATTCGTCAGGCCCCGAGGCCTCGGCGAGCGTGAACGCACCCACATTGGTACGGCGGAGGTTGCGGAGATGCGCTCCGCCGCCGAGGAGTCGACCCAGGTCGTCGGCAAGCGTACGAACGTAGGTGCCGGCCGAACACTCGACGGCAACGCTCAGCACGCCCGGTTCGACCCAGTCGATCACGTCGAAACGGTGGATCGTCACCGGTCGTGGAGCCCGTTCGATCTCGATGCCCTCACGTGCGAGTTCGTGGAGTCGTTTCCCGTCGACGCGGATCGCCGACACCATCGGCGGGATCTGTTCGATGTCGCCGACGAGATGATCGGACACCGCTCGACGAGCGTCGTCGAGCGTCACCCCCGACATGTCGAACGTGGCGAGCACGGCGCCGGAATCATCGAGCGTCGACGTCGCTGCACCGAGCACCACCTCGCCCGAGTAACCCTTGTGGGTCTTCTCGACGAAGCGCAACAACCGAGTCGCCTTGCCGACGGCCACGACGAGCACGCCGGTTGCATCGGGGTCGAGAGTGCCTCCGTGGCCGACCTGGCGCTCGCCGAATCGACGACGGAGCATGCCGACCACGTCGTGGCTCGTGACGCCCGTCGGCTTGTCGACGACCGCGATGCCGTGCGTGGTCGCCGGCTTGCGCCGCGCCATCAGTCCTCGGACGAATCGGTGGTCTCGGGCGCATCAGGCGTGTCGGGCAACGCCGACGCTTCGCGTTCGATGCGCGCCTGATCTGACTTCAAGATCTCGTCGATGCGCGCCGCCGACCGAATCACCATGTCGGGTCGGAAGTCGAGGATCGGAGTCTTCTTGGCGCGGATCTGCCGCGCGATCGACGACTGCAGGCGGACGCGGTGATCGGCGAAGGCTTCCAGGATCTCGGCATCGCCCTCCTCGTCGGCCAACGAGTCGAAGAACACGATCGCCCGATTCAGTTCGGGGTCGACGTCGATGCCCGTGACGGTGACAAATGTCAGCCGCTCGTCGTCGATGCGCACCAACTCGTCGGCGATGATCTCCTGCAGCGTGGTACTCACCCGCGCGCTGCGCGAATACTTCGGGGTGCTGCTGCGACTGCTGCTGCGCTTGCCTGCCATGAGTACTCCTTGGATGGTCGATTACATCGCGGGTCTGACCCCTGATGTAATCGTCAGGTGAAGTCGGGTGCGACCCGGTTGGATCGTTTGATTTCGGCCATGCCGGACATCGTGGCCAGCTTCTCGACGGCGTCCCACAACTCGACCGCCTCGACGCCCCGTGGTGCCTTCGAGATCACCGGCCCGAAGAAGCTCGCCTCGTTGTCGGCGCTGGGGTGGAACGTGAGGATCGGGGTTCCGACATCCCTGCCCGTGCGACTCAACGCCAACTCGGTATCGGTTCGAATGTACAGGTCGTGCGAGTCGTCGTCGGCGGCGGCGAGAAGAGCCTCGTCGAAGCCGGCATCGCCGAGCACACCGCTGTACCACGCCAGCGCATCTCCCCGCGCCGCCTCGCGCTGGGCACCAACGTGCAGAGCTTCTCCGATTGCCGTGTACCAGCGACCGACCGCCCTCGGGTCGTCGTCGCCGAGACGAATCGCGTCCGCGATCCGCAAGCCCTGCTGGCCGAAGTAGTGGCCTGCGCGGTAGTTCGGCGTGTACCACTCGCGTGTGTTGTCCTCATTGAGCATCCACAACGAGATGAACCGCCAGTTGACCTCGTAGTCGCGCTGCTCGCTCACATTCACGACCCAACGCGACGTGATCCACGCCCATGGACAGACAGGGTCGAAGAAGAAGTCGAGGTCGTCGGCCATCGATGCAACCTACCGGGACGAGCCCTGGAGGCCGATCACGTGCGGGCGATCTCGACGTCCTGGTAGGTCTCGATGAGATCGCCGGGCTTGAGGTCCTGGAAGTCGGACAGGCCGATACCGCATTCGAAGCCCTCACGGACCTCGCGCGCATCATCCTTGAAGCGCTTGAGCGACGTGATGTCGCCCTTCCAGATGATCGTGCCATCACGAAGAAAGCGCACCTTGGAGCCGCGGGTGATGATGCCCGACCGCACATAACAACCCGCAATGGCACCGAGCTTCGGCACCCGGAAGATTTCGCGGACCTCGGCTTCGCCTGTGACCTGCTCCTCGAACTCGGGCTCGAGCATGCCGATCACGGCCTGCTCGATGTCCTCGAGGAGCTTGTAGATGATCTCGTAGGTTCGGATCTCGACTTCTTCCTGCTCGGCCAGCTTGCGGGCCTTGCCGTCCGGACGGACGTTGAAGCCGATGATCGTGGCGTTCGTGGCGTTCGCGAGTGTGATGTCGTTCTCGGTGATCCCGCCGACGGCGCGATGCACGAAGCTGACATCGACCTCGTCGCGTTCGAGGCGCCGAAGCGACTCGGTGACCGCCTCGAGCGAACCCTGCACGTCGGCCTTGAGGATGAGGTTGACCGCGGCCTTCTCACCCGACTGGATCTGAGCGAAGATGTCTTCGAGCTTCGTGCCAGTCTTGACGCGGGCATCCTCACGCAGGTGCTTCGCCTTGAGGCGCAGCTCACGTGATTCGGCGACCGTGCGAGCGATCTTGTCGTCGGGCGCAGCACGGAACTCGTCGCCGGCCTCGGGAACGAGCGACAGCCCGAGCACCTGGACCGGCGTGGACGGACCGGCGACCTTGACCTGTTCGCCCTTGTCGTTGATCATCGCTCGGACCTTGCCCCAAGCAGCACCAGCCACGATGGGGTCTCCGACCTTGAGCTCGCCCTTGTCGACGAGGATCGTGGCGACCGGGCCTCGACCCTTGTCGAGTTGTGCCTCGATCACGATGCCCTTGGCCCGACCGGTCGGGTTGGCGGTGAGCTCCTCGAG
The DNA here is from genome assembly GCA_035527095.1 of Ilumatobacteraceae bacterium. GTDB lineage: Bacteria > Actinomycetota > Acidimicrobiia > Acidimicrobiales > Ilumatobacteraceae > Sva-07. Next base: position 8,222 of record DATLBC010000053.1, read on the forward strand.
CTCGGCGACAACCTGCAACTGCTCGATCAGCTCGTCGACACCAACACCCTGGAGGGCCGACATCTCGACGACGATCGTGTCGCCACCCCACGACTCGGGAACAAGTTCGTACTCGGCCAGCTGGGTGAGCACGCGTTGCGGATCTGCGTTGTCCTTGTCGATCTTGTTGACCGCGACCACAATCGGCACGTCGGCAGCGCGGGCGTGATTGATCGCCTCGATCGTCTGCGGCATGATCCCGTCGTCGGCGGCGACCATCAACACCACGATGTCGGTGGCGTCGGCACCGCGGGCACGCATCTGCGTGAACGCGGCGTGACCGGGCGTGTCGAGGAACGTGACCGAGCCGTGGTCGTTCTGCACCTGGTACGCACCGATGTGCTGGGTGATGCCGCCGGCCTCACCGTCGACGACGTTGGCGCCGCGGATGTGGTCGAGCAGCGTCGTCTTGCCGTGGTCGACGTGACCCATCACGGTGATCACCGGTGGGCGCGGTTCCTGCATCTCGTCGTCGTCGGAATCGTCGAACAACTTCTGCAGCTCGACCTCTTCCTGCTGGCCGGGCTCGACCAAGAGGATCTCGGCGCCCACCTCGAGTGCGAACAGCTCCATCTGCTCGTCGGCGAGCGTCATGGTCGCAGTGACCATTTCGCCGTTGTTGAGCAGGAAGCGGACGACGTCGGCCGCGGTGCGGTTCAGCTTGGGAGCGAACTCCTGAGCCGACACGCCGCGTTCGATGATGACGACACCCTCGGGAACGGGGGCGTCCGACGACGTGTAGGTCGTGAACTGCGGCTGCAGGTCGTCCTGGTCGCGACGACGACGCCGACGGCCGGTACGACGCGGCGGACGCCGCTGCCCGCTCGGACGATTGCCACCGGGACGACCGGGACCGCCACCGCCGGGGCCACCACCGGGTCCGCCGGGGCGACCACCTGGACCGCCACCGGGTCCGCCGCCAGGACGGGGAGTGAACCCACCGGGACGCGGACGAGCACCGCCGGGACCACCACCCGGGCGTGCGCCGGCGGGGCGCGCTGAACCGGGCGGGGGAGGAATGACCTTGCCGCTCGGCGACAACGGACGCCCCGGAGGCGGCGGAATGGACTTGCCGCTGGGAGACAACGGACGCTCGGCGGGTGACTCCTCCGGGCGGTCCGTCGCCGGGCGACGCGCTTCGGCCGGGATGGCCGGTTGTTCGGGAGGACGGCCATCGGCGGCTGGGCGACCACTCGAGATCACTCGCGACGACGCATCGGCGACCTCAGGAGGCGCAGTTGCAGCGGCAGGCTCAGGTACCGGCGCCGGTGTTGGCTCGATGGGTGCCGCGGGCGCAGCTGCGGCTGGTTCGACCGGTGCGGGTTCGGGGGCCTCAGTGGCCGGCGCCGGCGCTGCCGTTGCCGTTGCCGGGGCAGCAGGGGCCGGGTCGGGTTCGGTGGTCGGAGCGGCTGCGTCGGGAGCATCATCGGCCGGCACCGCTTCGGCAGTTGCCGCGGGCGCCTCGGGCTCCGGAGTCGACTCGGCCGGTGCCTCGACGGGCGCATCGGCTGCAACCGCCGGCGCTGGCTCGTCGGCGCTGGCGGGGGCCGCCTCGGCGGGCTTCGCCGCTGCGGGTTTTGCTGCCGCCTTCTTCGCGGCCTTCGGCTTCGCGTCAGCACCGTCCGCGGCCTGCTTCTTGGTGGCGGCCTTCTTCGCTGGCGCCTTCTTGACGGGCTTGGCCTCTTCGGGTTGCTCGTCACGGGTCAACCCATCGCGCTGAGCGCGGCGGGTCACCATGTCGGCGTACGCCTCGGCGAGCGAGGACGACGGGCCCTTGGCGGCGACGCCGAGCACACCGCAGAGGTCCAGGACCTCGGCGTTCGTCATCCCGAGCTCTTTCGCGAGCTCGTGGATCCTGATCTTCTTCGCAGCCACGTTGTCGATTCAACCTTTCACAGTCGTCTTTGCCTCGCGGATGCTGGAATCAATGCGC
>DATLBC010000054.1:0-53389 GCA_035527095.1 Ilumatobacteraceae bacterium
CGTTCCGCTCACCGAGGGGTACGGCATGTCCGAGAACTGCGCGGTGCTCACCTGGGCCAACGAGCCGAAGTCGGGTTGTGTGGGACGGGCCGCCACCGGCGTCGAGATCCGGATTGCCGACGACGGCGAAGTCCTCGCCCGGGGCGGCAATGTCTGCGTCGGCTACCTGGGCAAGCCCGAGCAGACCGCCGAGACGATCGACTCCGACGGCTGGCTCCACACCGGCGACATCGGGGTGCTCGACGACGACGGCTACCTCAAGATCGTCGATCGCAAGAAGGAACTGATCATCACCGCCGGCGGCAAGAACGTGAGCCCGGCCAACCTGGAAGCCGAGTTGAAGATGATTCCGCTGGTCGGCCAGGCCTGCGCCATCGGCGAGCAACGCCCGTTCATGTCGGCGCTGGTCGTGCTCGACCCGGACGCATCGGCCGCCTGGGCGACGGCGCACGGCCTGTCCGGCGATGCTGCGACGACGCTGGCACTCGCCGAGAACCCCGACGTGATCGCCGAGATCAACGAGGGGCTCGTCGAGGTGATGAAGGGCTTCAACAATGCCGAGGCGGTCAAGAAGGTCAAGGTGCTCGGTGACGAGTGGCTCCCCGATTCCGAGCTGCTCACGCCAACTTCGAAGCTGAAGCGGCGCGGGATCCTCGCGAAGTTCGCCGACGAGATCGAGGCCCTCTACGCGAAGTGACGCGTGAGCGATGAGTGAAGCGACCGGATACGGCGACTTCACTCATCGCAACATCACGCCACACCTCACCGATGAGTGAAGCGACCGGATACGGCGACTTCACTCATCGCAACATCACGCCACACCCGGGGTCGGGACGTCAGTTCGACATCAGGCGGTAGCCGATGCCGCGAGCGGTGACGATCAGTTTCGGGTCGTCGGGGTGATCCTCGACCTTCAACCGCAGCCGTCGCACGTGCGCGTCGACGAGGCGTGAGTCGCCGAGGTACTCGTAGCCCCAGACGCGTTCGAGCAATTGGTCGCGCGAGAGCACCGCTCCTGCGTGATCGGCGAACTCGCACATCAGCCGGAACTCGGTCTTGGTGAGGTTCAGCTCGCTCCCGCCCTTGAGCACAATGCCCTGCTCACGACGGATCTCGAGGTCTCCGAACCGGGTGGCCAACGGCGTGGTCGCCTTGCCCTGCAGATGCACTCGACGCAGTAGTGCCCTGATACGAGCGGCGAGCTCCTTCGGCACGACCGGCTTGGTCACATAGTCGTCAGCACCGGCCTCGAGACCCGCCACCATGTCATGGGTATCGGTCTGGGCCGTGATCATGATGATCGGGACGATGCTCTCGGCACGCAACGCACGACAGACGTCGAATCCCGACATCCCGGGCAACCGCAGATCGAGGAGCACGAGGTCGGGCGGAGTCCGGCGGAACTCGACGAGACCATCTTCGCCATTGGGAGCCTGGCGGACTTCGTACCCCTCGTCCTCGAGCGCCATCGACAGCGCCAGTCGGATTCCGTCGTCGTCTTCGATGAACAGCAGCGATTCCATGGGCGCCGCCAGTGTTGCGCGTCGAGGGAACGAACCGTGCGTTTTGTTACCGAAATCGCACACTTCCCGCAAGAGTCCGTCACACGGGGGCAGCATCATCATGACTGTTCACGCTGCCCCGGTGGGATGCCTTCCTCCCCCTGGCATTCCACCGGCAGCGGGTGAACCAGCTCCCCCCGGCATCCGTCGGACGGCTCCCGATGCCTCCCACCTGCAACACTGACCCGGTGGCTCGGCGCCGAACCCTCCGCTTGCGAACACGGGTCACGTTGTTCTTCGCGTTCATCGCGCTGCTCGCTGGAGTGATCCTGATCGGGGTCACGTACGGGCTCACCCGCAACAACCTGGTCGACGAAGACCAAAGTGCCGCGCAGCAGCAAACATTCGCAAACGCCGACCTCGTCCGCGAGCAACTGACGATCGACCCGGACGGAATCGGCATCTTCTTCGACGACGAACTGCGCACCGACATCGACGGATTCGCCGTGCTCAGCTCCGACGAGCCCACGGCACCCCGTGCGAGCACCAGCGTCCTGCACCCGATCACCGACTTCCCCGAACGACTCGTCAACAGCGTTCGCGCCGGAACCAGCGCACTCCAGAACGCCACCATCGACGGCACCGACTACGTGACGGTCGGCGCCTACATCGCCGAGTACGACACCGGCTACTTCGAGGCCTTTCCACTCGCCGAGACATCCTCGACGCTCACGGCGATTCTGACCGCACTGGTGCTGGGCGCGCTCGGCACCGTCGTCTTGGCGACCCTCTTCGGGCTCGCGACGAGCCGCCGTCTGCTCCGACCGTTGAGCCAGGTCGCTGACGCAGCTGCGGACATCGCATCGGGCGGCCTCGACACGCGGCTCGCCACCGAGTCCGATCCCGATCTCGATCGTCTGGCCGGCTCGTTCAACGACATGGCCGATGCCGTCCAGGCCCGCATCGAGCGTGAGGCACGCTTCGCATCGGACGTCAGCCACGAACTGCGGTCGCCCATCACGGCACTCACGGCGGCCGTCGAGGTCCTCGACGGCCGCCGTGACGACATCCCAGAACGAACCCAACAGGCCCTTGACGTTGTCGTTGACCAGGTACGCAGGTTCGACAGCATGGTCATCGATCTCTTGGAGCTCGCCCGGCTCGATGCCGGCGCGACGGATCTCAACGTCGAGGATGTGTCCCTCGTCGACCTGACCCAGCGCGTCGCTGCACGGTACGGCGAACCCGACGTGCCGATCGTCGCCGTGCGAGGCGCCCCGAGTGAGGTCGCGCTCGACAAGGTGCGGTTCGAACGTATTCTCGGCAACTTGCTGGAGAATGCACGCAACCATGGCGGGGGAGCCCTCCGAATCGAACTGACCGCTGCGACTCCCGGCCGCTTCCGTCTCGCTGTCGAAGATGGCGGGCCTGGCGTCGCCCAGGGCGAACGGGAGCGGATCTTCGAACGATTTGCTCGCGGGTCCGCCGCCCGCCATCGCATCGGCACGGGCCTGGGCCTGGCGCTCGTCACCGAGCACACTGCTGCGATGGGTGGCACGGCGTGGGTGCAGGACCGCGTCGGCGGCGGTGCACGCTTCGTCATCGAGCTTCCCGATCGGGTGGTCGCCGAGGTGACACGGTGACCGCTCGACGGTGGGGATCGATCGTTGCGGGCGTGACGCTCGCGTTGGTTGGCGGTGCGTGCGGTGTGCCGACCGGCGACGACAGTTTCGAAGCGATTCCGCCTGAAGAAGACCCGTTCGAGCTCGATGCCACCTCGACGACCACCTCGACGACCACCACCACGACCACCACGCCCCCGGTCACGCCGGACACGATTGCGACCACGACCACCGTGGTGCGCCTCGAGCCGGCCGAGTTCTACTTCTTGACCACCAGGAACCGTCTCCAGCCGGTCGTGGTCGATCTGCCGCCTCCGTTCTCCGCGGAGCAGATCGCCGACATCCTCGAGGCGGGACCGCCGCCGGACGTCGCGTTGGCCACGCTCATCGAATCGGGCCTCATCAAGAGTTCGAGCGAGTCGCGCGGCGTGCTCACCGTCGACCTCGATGCCGGCACGTTCGCAGACATTCCGAGTACGCAGCAGACCGAGGCGATCGGTCAGATCGTGATGACGATGATCAGCAGCCTGCGCCGCGTCGGACTCGTCAACTTCACTATCGACGATGAACCCATCTCGGTCAAGAAGGGCAACAGCCTGTTGTCCGACGTTGGCGAACCGCTGTCGTACGACGACTACATCGTCCTCCTGGCGATCCCCCCACCGCCGATTGCTTCGACGACCGAGCCGCCCGAAGCCACCGCACTCGACACGCCAGGGTCGACACTCGCCGAACCCTGACCCAGCTCAGTAGCCCAGCCGCTGGACGCGCTCAGGGCGGCGCTGCCAGTCCTTGTCGACCTTGACGCGCAACTCCAGGTAGACGCCTTCCGGCAACTGGGCACGGGCCCGTTCGCCCACCTGCTTGAGGATCTGGCCGCCCTTGCCGATCACCATCCCCTTCTGGCTGTCGCGTTCGACGACGATGTCGACGCGGATGTGTGGCCACTCCCACTCGACGACCTGCGTAGCGATCGAATACGGCAGCTCGTCGCGGGTGACGGCGAGCAGCTGCTCACGAACGAGTTCGGCCACCCAACGTTCCTCGGGAAGGTCGGACACCTCGTCGTCCGGAAAGTAGTGCGGTCCATGCGGCATCCGCTCGGTCAGATCGGCCACGAGCGGACCGATGCCTTCGCCGCTGACGGCCGACACCGGGAAGTAGGCGTCGGCTGCGAGTTCGCTCGCGGCACCGAGCATCGCCAGCACCTGCTTGCGGCTGGCGACGTCGATCTTGTTCACGATCACGATCGACTTGGCGACGTCGAGACGATCGGCCACCCAGCGGTCACCCTTGCCGAACGCATGGGTGGCGTCGAGCACCAGACAGGTCACGTCGACATCTCCGACGCTGTCGAGAGCCGTGGCGTTGACTCGCTCGCCGAGCGCCGTCACGGGCTTGTGCAGGCCTGGCGTGTCGACGAACACGAGCTGCGAATCCGGACGCGTCAGCACTCCCATGATGCGATGCCGAGTGGTCTGCGGCTTGTCGGACACGATGCTGATCTTGCGACCGCAGATCGAGTTCACGAGCGATGACTTGCCGACATTCGGCCGCCCCACGAAGGTGACGAAGCCGGACCGGAAGGCCGCCTCGCCGCCCCGCAGCGCTGTGGACTGATCGTCGGTTTCGTCGGGCATCGGTCCAGTTTGCCAAGCTCAGGACCATGACCCGCATGATCAACGGTATCGAAGAACTCAAGTCGCTCGTCGGCGAGCATCTCGGCTACTCCCCGTATGTCGAGATCACGCAGGAACAGGTGAACACCTTCGCCGATGCGACGGGCGACCATCAGTGGATCCACATCGATCCCGAGCGAGCGAAGGCCGGCCCGTTCGGCGGTCCGATCGCCCATGGCTATCTGACGCTGTCGCTCGGCCCGATGCTCGCTCCGCAGATCTTCGCCGTCTCGGGCGTGGCGATGGGCGTCAACTACGGCGCGGGCAAGATCCGGTTCCCGTCGCCGGTGCCGGTCGGCTCGAAGCTGCGCCTCGGCGTGACCCTCTCGTCCGTCGAGGACATCGCGGGCGGCGCGCAGGTGACTCAGGAGTTCGTCTTCGAGGTGGAGGGCGCGGCGAAGCCGTCGTGCGTCGCCGAGGTGATCTTCCGCTACTACGTGTAGACGGCGGCTAGGCCTTGGCCCGCTCGAGGAGTTCGAACTCCTCGACGATGCGTGCCGCCAGCTCGGCGAGATCGGGGATCTGCTCCCGATCGGACACGAGGCTGAGGCAGAGCTGCTCGCCAACCGAGATCGCTCCGATGTGGAGACCCATGCCGTCGACGACGCCGAGCACGGGATAGATCGCCGTGACTTCGGCACCTAACGCGTACTGCGGCTCTTTCGAGCCCGGTACCGACGTGATCGTGGTGTTGAAGGGCGGCATCAGCCGGTCGGCCAACGGGCTGCGTTCGAGCAGGCGCGAGGCGACGATGCCGAGCAGTGGCGTGCCACCGCCGATGCCACGGATCTCTGCCGCGGTCATCGCTCCGTGACGGCTGACCGCCTCACCGATCTGCTCGTGTACGACGGCGAGGCGGTCGTTCACCCGATGCAGGTTGGTACTGAGACTGACGACCGCGCCGGCGATCCCCTCGATCGCTTCGGGGTCGGTGACCGACAGTGGCACCAGCGCCTTGAGAGTTTCGCGGGGCAGTTCGTCGTGCTGGAGCAGCCACCATCTCAGAGCGCCGCCGCACACCGCCGTGAGCACGTCGACGGTGCTGACGGAGAACCGTGACCGCACTTTGGCGATTCGTCGCAGGTCGAGTTCGGCGCTCGCCCAGCGCCGGTGAGGGCCGATCCGCCCATTGAAGGACGTTCGCGGCGTGATTCCGGACTGCTCGGCGATCACGATCGACCGTTGCGAGCGCTGGTTCATCAACGCCAGCGCCGGATTCATCACGCTGCGGATGCCCGGGATCGAGTTGAGCGTGCGTGGCACCGTGGTGAGCGTGCGCACCGGATCGACGAGTGCGTTCACCCATGCGCGGGTGCCGATGTCGTGCATCGACGGGCCCGGTTGGGGAACCCAGTTTCGCAACTCCTCGGTCGGCTCGCCGATCAGATCGGGCGAATCGCCGATCAGGCCGGCGCACAACGAGTTGCCGGTCGACGCTGCGAGAGCGGCGAGGTGCATCTTGAAGAGCAATGCCGCTCGGCCGTCGGCAAGCCCTGAGATCAGGTAGAGCTCCCACAGTGGCCGGTCGCGGTCGAGCGGTCGACTGTGAATCCGAGCAACGAGATCGGCGAGCGAGTCCGGATCGTCCGGATCGGGAACCGCGATGTGACGGAGGTGGTAGTTGAGGTCGAAGCCCGGATGATCTCGCCACCACGGACGATCGAGATTCAGCGGCACCTCGACGAGCGATTGGCGCAGCATCGGGAGGTCGTCGAGCCGCGCGCTCACCTCTTGTCGCAGGAGCGCAGCGTTCAGACGATGAGGCGCGTTCGCAGCATCGACGATCGTCAGCGTCGAGGTGTGTCCGAGAGCGTTCGGGGTCTCGATGGCCAGCAGACGTGAGTGCCCGCGCTTGATCTGGTTCGTCGGCATCGCGGTCAGATCCCTGCGGTGCTCGCTGTGCCGGCACCATCACGATCAGGATCGGGATAGCACCACGCCATTGAGGACGGCGCGACGAACGGCGTCCATTCTCCGTCTCGTTGGGCCAGCCGATCGGCAACTGCCCAGATCGCGGCGGCGTTGTGCCCGAGTCCGATGTGTGCGCCACGCACCTCGATGTTCTCCGAGGTCGGGCCGACCGGTTGCAGGCACGACGCCGGGGCGACGACTCCGTCTTGGCGCGAGTAGATGACGGTGGACGGCACGGGGATCTCGGTGAGGTCGTGGCCCCGTCGACCACGTTGGAGCCCGGCGAGCTGCGAGAGTCGCCTGACGCTCTCGCTCAGATTCGCCTCGGGGTCCTCGACGCGAATGGGACTCCCGAGCGAAATCGCCTGACGCACTCGATCGGGCTGGTGGAGGGCGAGCAGCCGAGCCATGATGCCCCCGAGGCTCCAGCCGACCACGTCGATCGGGCCGCCATTCTGTTTGACGAGTTGATCGAGCCGACGAAGCAACTGGCGGACGGTCTCGTCGTCGGGACCGACGTTCAGACCGAGACCCCACGGTGCGGGACGGTGACCGAGGGCACGCAACGCGAAGCGAAGCGGTGCCGTCGACACATCACCGGCGGTGAAGCCCGGCAACACCAGCACCCGTCGACCGATGCCGCGTGGCGCCGTTGCCAGCCACGGAGCGGACAGCAAGAATGCGCCGAACTCGGGAATGGCGAGCAGCTCGGAGATCGCTGGCGCTGGTCGTTCCACGTGTCCAGGCTATGACACGGCGAACGTCGGCGCCCCGTCGGGCGCGACGTCGGTCAGGCGGTCGCTGCCTCACCGGGCGGGGCCGCCGACGTCGAAGCGTCGTCGCGTTTGCGTCGCTTGGGAACCTTGATGATCCCCTGGCGGCTGGCGAGCGCCACGGCGATCAGCAGCGACACGCCTTCGAAGAGCGGCTCGATCCAGGCAGTGCCGGTGGTGAAGGTCAACTGCAGCCCCTTGACGCCGAACGCCAATGCGTACAGGGCGATCAGGGTGCCCCACACGTTGGGGCGTCCCTTCAGCTGCGACGCTCCGAAGAACACCGCCGCAATTGCCGGGAACAGGAAACCGGGACCGATCGAGCTGCTGTAGGTACCGACCTTCCAGGTGTGGATCAGGCCGGCGATCGACGCGAGCACCGCCGAGGCAACCAACGTGCCCCACTGGAGCATGTCGGTCCGCAACCCGGACAGCCGGGCGGCGTCGGTGTTGCCACCCGTGGCAAAGAGGTACCTTCCGAGCGGCGTCTGCTCGAGCACGAACCAGAGGATCAATGCGATCAGCATGACGAAGTAGAAGTAGAGCGGAAGGCCGAGCAGCTTGGTCCGGCCGAAGTCGCGGTACGCGTCGCTGAGCACACCGTTGATCGTGCGATTCCCCGAGATCAGGATGTTGGCCGCCGCCAGGACCTGACTCATGCCGAGCGTGGCGATGAAGGAGTTCACTCGGAGCTTCACCACGATGAAACCGGACACGAAGCCGACGGCGGCGCAGGCCAGCACCGCAATGACAGCGTTCAGCGCCTGCGGGTTGCCGGTGTTCTGTGCCAATGCGGTGGTGATCGCGATCGAGAACCCCATCATCATGCCGATCGACAGATCGAAGGTGTCCGAGATCAGCGGCACCAGGAAGGCCAAGGCCAGCAGCGCCACGATCGCCTTCTCGGTCAGCACCAGACTGATGCTGGTCCAGGTGAGGAACTGCGGTTGGGTGAGGCTGAACACGATCATGAAACCCGCCCACAAGTACAACGCGCTGTATTTGTCGAGGCCCGACTTCTGCACCCAGGTCTTGGACGGCAGCGCGAGTTCGAAGGCGTCGGGTTCGCTGCGAACCGGATCCGATGTCGTGGTCATGTGCTTGAGTTCTCCCCTGTTCGATCGGTGATCGCGAGCTGTGCCCGCTCGATTTCCACCGAGTTGATGGCGTCGCCCTCCAACTCGGTCACGATGTGGCCGTTGCGCATCACGACGACTCGGGTCGCCACGCGCACGAGTTCGTCGGTGTCGGTCGATGCGACCACCACCGCAGCTCCTTCGTTCGCAGATCGGTCGATCAGCAGATGGATCTCTTCCTTCGCTCCGACATCGATGCCCTGGGTGGGTTCGTCGAGCATCAGCACCTGAGGTTCGAGCCGCAGGCCGCGTGCGAAGAGCACCTTCTGCTGGTTGCCACCGCTGAGCGTGCCGATCGGCGCCTGCGGGGTCGCGGTCTTCACGCTGAGGCGATCGATCCATGCTCCAGCGTCGGCGCGCTCGGCACGCTTGTCGAGACGACCGTGTCGCGCATTGCGACCGACATCGCAGATCGTGGTGTTGTCGACGACCGACATCAGCGCGAACACGCCGAGGCCCTTGCGATCGGCGGTGACGAATGCTCCGCCTGCTCGCAAGACGTCGCCCGGTGAGTAGTTGTCGACGAAATGACCGTTGATCTCGACGCTGCCCGACGAGCTGGGGACCTGACCGGTGAGCAGCGGAAGCAGGCTCTCGCGCCCCGATCCGGTGATCCCGGCCACGCCGACGACCTCGCCGGCGCGCACCTGCAGGTCGACGCCATGCAGATTGGCACCGTGCAGTGCACGAACATCGACGAGGACCTCGTCGCCCGCCGGGCCCGCACCGCTGCGACCCTGAACGATCTTGTGCCCGATCATCAACTCGATCAGGCGGTCGTGGTCGAGCGATTCGACTCGCTCGGTGGCGATGCGGCGCCCGTCACGCAACACCGAAACCTCGTCGGCGATCTCGAACACCTCGTCGAGGTGATGCGAGACGTACAGAATCGCGACGCCGCGCTCCTTCAGGCGCCGGATCGCCTCGAAGAGGTGCCGGACGTCGCGGGCAGGCAGCGACGCGGTCGGCTCGTCGAGCACGAGCAGGTGCGCGTCGTGTTCCCATCCGAGCAGCGCTCGAGCCAGCGCAACGCCCGTCTTCTGTGCCGGCGCCAAGGTGCCCACAGGGAGCTTCACGTCGACACTCTCGAAACCGATCGCCGCGAGCGCCCGCCGAGCTCGCACCACGTTGGCACGCCAGTTGATCTTTCCGAATCTGGTGGTGAAGCCGTCGCCGAGCGCCAGGTTCTCGACCGTCGTCAACGCCTCGACGAGGCCGAGGTCCTGATGGACGAACCGGACCCCGTCGCGCTCGGCAGCGCGACCATCGCCGAGCTCCAACGGTTCGCCGGCCGGGTCGTTGCCGTAGTAGGTCGCCCTTCCCTCGCTGCCGGTCGGCTGGTGGTAGCCCGCAAGGATCTTGATCAGCGTCGACTTCCCCGACCCATTCTGGCCGACGAGTGCGTGCGTCGTCCCGGCCTCGATCGTCAGATCGACGTCGTCGAGGGCGACCTGGCCGGGGAAGACCTTCGACAGATGTTCGATCTTCAACAGTGCCGGCACGCTTCCCCCTCGTCTGCGAACCGCCCTCCGGTTCGCTTCTTGCGCATCGGAATAGTTTAGAGTCAAAGTAACCGAGCGGCCGAATCAGAGGGATTCGGCACTGCCGCTCTACACAAGGGGAGACAACCAATGACCAAACGTTCTCGACTCGCGGTGCTGTTGGTACCGCTGGCACTGATCGCTGCTGCATGTGGCAGCGATGACGACTCGGGCTCAGGTTCGGAGACCACCGATGGTGGAACCGAGACCACCGACGGTGGAACCGAGACCACCGACGACATGACCGAGACCACCGACGACATGGCGGGTGGCGACGGCGTCGCCGCGGCTCAGGCGATCGTCGACGCGAACAGCGAACCTGCCACCGACATCGGTCCGACCATTCCACTCGACGGGGTCCCCGAGCCGAAGACGATCGGCTGGTTGGCATGTGAGCAGCTGTCGTGCACTGCGATCACGCCAGGCGTCGAGGACGCTGCCGCAGCACTCGGCTGGGAGGTCGTGACGATCCCCACAACCAGCTTCGACCAGGGCCCCGCGATCCAGCAGGCGCTCGATCAGGGTGTCGACTTCCTTGCTCACACCGGGTCGCCGTTGGCGACAGCCGGAGAGCAGATCGCCGCCGCCCAGGCAGCGGGCGTGGGGTACTACAGCTGCTACTCGACCGACATCCCCGATCCGGAGAACAACAACCTGTACATCCAATGCGGTGATTCGGACGGCGTCTTCGCCACCGGCAACCTCATGGCCAACTGGATCATCGCCGATTCGGGCGGTACCGCAAACGCTCTCATCGTCAACATTCCGGACTTCCCGGTGTTGGTGAGCGAAGCCGAGGGCGCAGCCGCCGCCTACGAGGAGAACTGCCCGGACTGCACGCTCGAGACGCTCGACACCACCGTCGACAGCTTGATCGCCGGCGAAGTGCCGGCCGCAGTTGCGTCGCGACTCCAGGCGAACCCGGACATCGACTACGTGCACTTCACCTTCGGCGACCTTCCTGCCGGCGTCGCCGACACGCTCGAGGAGTCAGGACTGCTCGAAGGCGTCAAGCTGGTCGGTGTCGACTTCTCGACGCAGATCGGTCTGCCCGAGATCATCGCTGGCCGCCATGCTGCATGGACCGCCAACCCGAAGCCGTACGCCGGCTGGTTGATGGTCGACGCGATGGCTCGCGCATCGCTCGGCATGGACAACCCCGAAGAGCGCGCCAACGCCACACTGCCGACGTTCATCGTCAGCGATCCCGAGACGGCCCAGACGATCCTTGATCTGGGCGACAACGGTTGGCCCGGACCGGAAACCATGGAAGACCAGTTCAAGGCCCTCTGGGGCGTCGGCTGACTCGACCACACCTGTGAACAATTGAGGGCCCGGTCCCCTGCGGACCGGGCCCTCGCCGTTCGATTCACCGGTCACTCCTTCTGATGGCACCATCTCTTGCGCACGACCCCATCGCTCTCGCACGCGAGAACTGGCGCGAACGCGGGTGGGCCGACGCCGCCGACGGCATGGCGCTCGTCACGTCGATCATGCGGATCCAGCAGGAACTGCTCTCGACGATCGACGCTGAACTCCGCTCGTTCAACCTCACCTTTGCCCGCTACGAGGTTCTGATGCTCCTGGAGTTCACGCGCAGGGGCCGGCTCCCGTTGGGCAAGATCGGCGAACGTCTCCAGGTACATCCCGCGAGCGTCACCAACGTGGTGCAGCGCCTCACTGACGACGGACTGGTGCACCGCATTCCCAATCCCGACGACGGGCGCAGCACGCTTGCGGGGATCACCGCCGAGGGCTCACGGACCGCCCTCGCCGCGACGGAACTCCTCAATCACCGCGTCTTCTCGAGCCTGCCGCTCGACTCGTCCGATCAGGTCGACATCTACGAGACCTTTGCCACCGTCCGCCACGCATTCGGAGACTTCACATGACGTTGCTCAACCGACCATCCGACCAAGCCGCCTGCATCACTCGCAGCCGACACATCACGATCGGTACCATCGTCTCGTGACCGACAACCGCAAGATCTGGCGTGACGCATTCGACGACTCTCCGCTGCGTGAGGGTCGATTCACCACGATGTCGGGCGTTCCGCTCGAGCCCGTGTACGGCCCTGACGACGGCGAGTTCCCTGGGGTGTATCCGTACACGCGCGGTCCGTACGCGTCGATGTACCGGTCACGTCTGTGGACCATGCGGATGTTCGCCGGCTTCGGAACGGCCGAGGACACGAACTGGCGGTTCAAGGAGATCATCAAGTCCGGTGGTGACGGCTTGTCGACCGCGTTCGACATGCCGACGTTGCTCGGACTCGATTCCGACGACCCGATGTCGCTCGGCGAGGTCGGGCGATGCGGCGTTGCGATCGACTCGCTCGCCGACATGGAAGATCTCTACTCGGGCATCGACCTGGGCGAGATCACCACGTCGATGACCATCAACAGTCCGGCCGCACCGATCTTTGCGATGTTCGTCGGCCAAGCCGAGAAGGCCGGCGTGCACCGCAGCCGCCTGGGCGGCACGCTGCAGAACGACATCTTGAAGGAGTACCAGGCACAGAAGGAGTTCGTGTTCCCGCCACGTCAGTCGATGCGACTCGTACGCGACACGATCTCGTTCACCGCCGCCGAGATGCCCCGCTGGCACTCGATCTCGATCTCCGGTTACCACATCCGAGAAGCCGGCTCGACCGCCGCCGAAGAGTTGGCCTTCACGCTCGCCAACGGGTTCGCCTACGTCGAACTCGCCCTGCAAGCGGGCCTGCCGATCGACTCGTTCGCTCCCCGACTGAGCTTCTTCTTCAATGCCCACATCGACTTCTTCGAAGAGATCGCCAAACTCCGCGCGGCCCGCCGGATCTGGGCACGCTGGATGAAGGAGCGCTACGGCGCCCAGCTCGAACGCTCGATGCAACTGCGGTTCCACACGCAGACCGCCGGTGTCTCGCTGACCGCACAGCAGCCCGAGGTCAACATCGTGCGCACCGCCATCGAAGCACTCGCGGGCGTGCTCGGCGGCACCCAGTCGCTGCACACGAACTCGATGGACGAAGCACTCGCCCTGCCGACCGAAAAGGCAGCCCGTATCGCGTTGCGCACTCAGCAGGTGATCGCTCACGAGACCAATGTCACCAACGTCGCCGATCCGCTCGGCGGCTCCTACTTCGTCGAAGAACTCACCGACGAGATGGAACGCCAAGCCGAGGAGATCTTCGCCACGCTCGACGAGTTCGGCGACGGATCACTCCTCGACGGTGTCATCAAGGGCATCGACGAGAACTGGTTCCAGGGCCGCATCGCCGACTCCGCCTACGAACTCGAGCGCATGTTCAACGCCGGCGAACGAGTCATCGTCGGAGTGTCAGGCTTCAAAGAAGGCAACGACGACGACGACCTCGACATCCTGCGCATCTCGAACGAGGACGAGACCCGTCAGCGCAAGCGTCTCGACGCCATCCGCCACGACCGCAACCAGGCCGCGGTCGACGCGGTGCTCACCAAGCTTCGCACCGAGGCGACCGATCCCGAGATCAACCTGATGCCCACCCTGATCGAAGCATCCCAGGCGTACGCGACCCTGGGCGAGATGATGGGCGCCATGGCCGAAGTGTTCGGCCGCCACACCGAAGTCCCCGTGATCTGAGCATCGAGGCCAACATGAGTGAACGCATTCTCGTCGCCAAAGTCGGTCTCGACGGCCACGACCGTGGCATCAAGGTGGTCGCACGCATTCTGCGAGACGCGGGCTACGAAGTGATCTACACGGGCCTGTTCCAGACGCCTCAGACCGTGGCAGCCGCCGCCGTCGACGAAGACGTCGACGCGATCGGGTTGTCGATGCTCTCGGGCGCCCACATGACCCTCGCTCCGCTCGTCGTCGACGAAGTGCGCAAGCTGGGCAGCGAGATTCCCGTGGTCGTCGGCGGCATCGTACCCAACCAGGACGTCGAGCCGCTGATGGCCGCCGGCATCGCTGCCGTGATCACGCCCGGCGCGAGCGCCGACCAGGTCGTCGAGACCATGCGCAACGTCCTCGCCGAGTGATCGAAGTCCCCCGAGCCCGGGTCACTCGCGGCGGGCGTACTTGGCCGGAGATCGGCCGTGCTCGTCGACGAGACCGAACTCCTCGCCGAGGTCCTCGACCCACTGGATCGAGCCCGACCGCTCCATGAGGTCGGTCGCCGTGGCCAAGGCAGCGACGCTGCGACCGACCACCAATGGTGTCTGCGCACCGTCCATGTCGGTGTCGCGCTTGCCTGACCACTCGACGATGAATTCCGTCGACACAGTTCCCGGGTACAGCGTCACGACGGCGACGCCCTTCGGTTGCAGTTCGATCGCCATGTCGGCACCGAGCCGGTCGAGGCCAGCCTTGCCGGCGCCGTACGACGAGCTGAAGTGATAGCTCTGGCCGCCGGGCGACGAGATGTTGCAGATGAAGGCGCCAGGGCCTGCCGCGAACAGCAACGGTGCCGCGTGCCACGACGCCACGTAGTGCGCCCGCAGCCCGATGCCGACCTGGTCGTCCCAGATGGAGATCGGATGGTCCCAGAACCCGCCACCCCACGCCGGCGGGTCGGGGATCTTGTACACGTTGTTGACCAGGATGTCGAGCTTGCCGTGGTCGGCACGAACCCGTTCGAAGAGCGCGGCGATCTGGGCATCGTCGCCGTGGTCGACCTGCACGGCAATGCCGTGACCGCCCGCCTCGTCGACCAGCGCAGCCGTGCGGTCGATCGTGAGTTCACCCGAACCCGTGCTGCGGCCCGTGATGTACACCGTTGCCCCGAGCTCGCCGAGCGCGACAGCCGTGCCGCGACCGATGCCCCGACTCGACCCGGTGACGACGGCGATCTTGCCGTCGAGTGGCCCGGCCATCAGGATGCGCCCGCCGGGACGATGTCGACGTCGAGGCTGGTGAGTCCTCGCAGCAAGAAGCTCGGGAAGTACTCGAACTCGTTGCTCGAGGACAGCGAGAAGCTGTCCAAGCGGCTGGCCAGTTCCTCGAGCGCCACCCGGCCCTCGAGTCGCGACAAGGCCGCGCCGAGACAGAAGTGGATGCCCTTGCCGAACGCGAGGTGATCGCGCAGGTTGTCGCGATCCGGGTCGAAGCCGTCAGGTTCGGGGTACAGCGACTCGTCGCGATTCGCCGAAGCGAACACGATCACCAGTCGGGCGCCCTCGGGAATGTGCACCCCTCCCAGCTCGTGGTCCTTGGTCGAGATCCGGAACATGCCCTGCGTCGGCGTCGACAGTCGCAGCGCTTCCTCGACGATCTTGGGCGCCCGTGTGGGGTCCTGCTTCAGCTGCGTCCACTCGTCCGGGTTCTCCGCCAGCAGCCGCATCGTCTCGGTGAGCAGCTTCGTGGTGGTCTCGTTCCCGGCGACGAGCAGCTGTTGGATGATGCTCAGCATCTCGGGAACGTCGAGCTCACGCTTGTCGGTGACGTCGGGATCGTCGTCGTCGATCCGAGCATTCAGCAACGCTGTCAGCAGATCGTCCTGCGGCTCGGTGCGGCGACGATCGAGTTCGGCGGCGAAGTAGTGCTGGAACTCGTTGACACCGAGCTCGGCTTCGAGGCGTTGATCGAGCGTGATGTTGGTGCCGATCCCGGCGATCGAATCGTCGGACCACCGCTTGAAGTCGGCCAGCCGTGAGTCGGGCACGTTGAGCGCGTGAGCGATCACCTCGACCGGCAACGGCACGCCGAACTGCTCGACGAACTCGATGCGACCGCTGTCGATCCACGAGTCGATCAACCGGGTGGTGATCGAGCGGATCACGGGTTCGAGCTCGGCGATCACCTTCGGCGTGAACGCCTTGGACACCAACCGGCGATAGCGGGTGTGGTCGGGCATGTCGGCGGTGAGCATGGTCGGCACCCGGGGGTAGCCGTCCGCCATGACCTCGCCCATCTTCGCCCGGGCATCTGACGGCAGGGGCATGCTCGCTCCGCCGAACATCGAGGAGTACGTCGCGGGATCACGAAGCACCTGCATGACGAGATCGTGGTTGGTGACGAGGTACATCCCGACGGACTCGATCAGCATCACCGGCTTTTCGGCGCGCATCTGCTCGTAGTGCGGGAACGGACACTGGATCGACGCCGGATCGAACGGGTTGAACGTGGCGAGGTCGGTGGTCATTCGGAACTCCTTGACGGTCGGAATGGGCAAAGTGTGGCGGTCACAGGTCGGACAGCACGTTCTTCAGCATCGGCAACTCCATGCCTCGAGCCATGATCTCGTCCATACCGCCAACGACGCCGGTGATGTTCGCGAGCACGACGTGTTCGAGGCCGTTGCGGGCATAGCCCTCGAACTGGCTGGCGAGTTCCTCGACGTTGCCGACGAACAGCACCTCGCAGACCATCTCGAAGGGGATCGTTCCCGCCAGGTCGCGCAACTCGTCGGCGTCGAGGTCGTGGATGATCACGTCGACGAACCCCTTCGAGTCGTTGCCCAGAGGATGCTGCAGTCCATGGGCTTCCCACATGTGGCCCATGGCGAACAGCCCGAACAGCTTGCCGAGCGGCTCGCGATCGAACATCTCTGCCGCGGCATCGCGGCTCTCGGCGAACAGCACGAATGGCAAGAGCGAGTTGACCGGCGCCGGACGCCCCGCGGCGGCGGCGTGGTCGGCGATGATCTGACGCTTCTCGCCGTACTCCTCGGGCTTCATCCACCAGGCGGGAATCCAGCCGTCGCCGTACTCGCCGGTCAGGCGCAGCATGCGTGGCCCATGGCCGGCGACCCACACCGGCGGGCTACCACGGCCCTCGGCCTGCAGCGGCAGACCCATTCGTCCGACGCCGCCATCGGCCATCACCCCGTGGTCGAGCAATGAGCGCAGGTCACGCAGTACGTCTTCGAGAATCGACACCGGCTTGTCGAACGGGTACCCGAACGGCAGCAGGCTCTCGGCTTCGCCCGATCCGATCCCGAGGATGAAGCCACCGGGGTTCAGATCGTTGAGCGTCAGGGCGGTCCGAGCGAGATCGGCCGCTCCACGTCGTGTTGCGTCGGTCACCGAGATGCCGAACGGTCGATCGGTCATCGTTCCGACGACCGCGCCGTAGCAGAACGGGTCGTAGAACGCGTCGGGGTCGGCGGCGAGATCCGACAGCGGAATCTCGCTCCACAGCCCGGGATGGAAGACGCCGAGCAGGTGGTCGGGTGACCAGTACGAGTCGAATCCGACCTGCTCGTAGACCTCGAGCATCTGGGCGGTGCTTCCGAACGGGAACTGTGACGGGAGATTGATTCCGACCTTCATGTGTGGTGATTCCGTTTCGTTGTCGTGGTGGTGCGGGGACGGTGGTGGATGAGATCAGGTGCCGGCGAGACGTTCGACGATCGGGGCAACGGCGTCGACCATCCGGGCGGCGAACGTCACGTAGGAGATGCCGTAGGTCTCGCGCCGCTCGACGAGCTGGTCGCAGATCGCGTCGACGGAGCCGATGAGCGCGTGCGGGTGCCGGCCGAACTCCTCTGGCGTCATGCCGAACATCCCAGCCATCTTCGCCGTCGTCTCCTCGCCCTCGTCGGTGACCGTGGTGAAGTAGGCGGCGATCTCCAATTCCAGGTCGTCGAATCGGTCACCCGCTCCAGCGCGGATCCACTCGATCTTCTGCGCAGTGAGTTCGGCTGTGCTGGTACCGATACTGGTGGGGCCGATCTTGCCGGAGCTGTTGTTGAAGTTCAGGCTGACGATGTCGGCCTCGCGACCGGCGATACCGAGCACACGCGGCGCTCCTCCACCGATCATGATCGGTGGCAGCCCGGTCGGAACCTTCGGAACGCCTTCGAAGCCGGTTGCGTGGACGTAGGTGCCGTGCACGTCGAGTTCCCCTTCGGCGAAGTGGGCGCGGATCAAGCCGATCGTCTCCACCATCCGATCGATACGGACGCCGGCAGGATCCCACTGCGTCCCCATCGCCTCGTACTCGCCCTGGAGCCATCCGGCGCCGATACCGATCTCCAGGCGACCTTCGGCGAAGAACGCAAGCGTGGCCAGTTCCTTGGCGAACATCACGGGTTGGCGATAGTCGGTGCAGAACACCCGCGAACCGATGCTGATCGTGCTGGTTGCTTCGAGGGCAACCGCCATCGCCGGGACGGCGGCAACGTCCTGAACCGGATGGCCCATGGCGGCGAGCGCCGGACCCGGACCGAGCACGTGGTCGGCGACGCTGAAGGTGCTGAAACCCAAGGCCTCGGCATGACGGGCCTGATCGCGCCAGGCTTGCGGACTCGTCGCATTGAAACTCTGCAGTCCGAACCGGAACGGCCGCGTCACGCCGGCGCCCCGTTGATCGGTCGCTTCCCCATGCCAGTCCCCCACGGTCGTTCGTTCGAAGTCGCAGACGGGCGTCCGCTGACATGGGAAACTAGCCGACGAGTTAGTTTACGGACGTACGGAAACTACCGGAAAGCGACGGAGGGCTCGCATGGCAACACCCACCCCCACCACGTCGGACGTGCAGACCAAGGCAACGTTCTGCCGGGTCTGCCACGCGAGCTGTCCGATGGAGGTCGACGTCGTCGATAACCGGGTCATCGCCGTACGCGGCGTGATGGACGATCCGCTCTTCGAGGGGTACACCTGCATCAAGGGGCGCCAGTTGCCCGATCAGATGGCCGACCCCAATCGCCTGCGCGCTCCACTGCGACGCCGTCTCGATGGCACGTTCGAGGAAGTGTCGAGCCCCGAGGCGCTCGACGAGATCGCCGCCGAACTGCGTCGGATCATCGACACGTACGGGCCGCGAGCCGTGGCGTCGTACACCGGCACCGGCGGCTACCAGAACTCTGTTGCCGTGGGCGCGGCCCGCGCCTTCCACCAGGGCATCGACTCGGTGTCCTTCTACACCTCGGTCACGATCGACCAACCGGCCAAAGGCCTCGCCGGATTCCGCCTCGGCGGGTGGGAAGCCGGTTACCAGAGCTTCACCGACTCCGACGTCCACATGGCGATCGGCTACAACTCGATGGTCTCGTCGTATGCGCCACTCGGCGGGCTGCAGGGCACGAACCCCTTCGTGGTGATGCGTCGCCGCAAGGCCGAAGGCATGAAGCTGATCGTGATCGATCCGCGACGCACGGAACTCGCTTCGTTCGCCGACATCCACCTGCAGGTTCGCCCGGGCGAAGACCCGACACTGCTCGCAGGCATGATCCGCATCGTCCTCGACGAAGGCCTCCAGGACCACGAGTTCTGCGAGCGCTGGGTGAGCCAGCTCCCCGAGTTGGCCGCTGCGGTCGAGGGGTTCACACTCGACGTTGTCGCCGAACGCTGCCAGCTCGACCCCGACGACGTGCTCGCTGCGGCTCGCATGTTCGCAGCGGGTCCGAAGGGAGTGGCCGGCACCGGCACCGGCCCCAACATGGCTGCGCATTCGAGCCTCACCGAGCATCTCACGGTGGTGTTGAACACCATTCTCGGTCGGGTCAACCGCGAGGGTGACCTGTTGGAGAACGGCATGTTGTTGTACCCGGAGATGCCGGCTCGGGCCCAGGTCACCCCGCCGAGGGCTCCTGCCAACGGTCCCCCGTCGCGCATCCGCGGGCTTCGCGGCTATCGCGGCGAAATGCCGACAGCAGCGCTCGCCGAGGAGATCCTCACGCCAGGCGAGGGTCGCATCCGCGCGCTGATCGTCAGCGGAGGGAACCCGGCCGTCGCCTTTCCAGATCAGGAACTCACGCTGAACGCGCTCGCCGATCTCGAGCTGCTGGTCGTGATCGACCACCGGATGACCCCGACCGCCGAGTTCGCCCACTATGTGGTCGCGCCGACGCTGTCGTTGGAGCGAGCCGATGTTCCACACCTGATGGACCGGTGGTTCCGTCAGCCGTACACCAACTACACCGAGCCGGTCGTCGAGCGCGATGGCGACGTCTTGAACGAATGGGAGGTGTTCTGGGAGCTCGCCTCGCGGCTCGGAAGCGATCTGCCGCTGCCCGGTGGATCGCCCGACATGGCCGTACGCCCAAGCACCGACGAAATCATCGACCTCACCTACGCCGGCTCGCGAATGCCGCTCGACGAAGTGCGTGTCAATCTGCGCACGGTGCATCCCGACAAGCGAATCGTCACGCAGCCCGCCGACGATGGCGCGACTGCAAAGTTCACGCCCGCTCCCGACGACTTCATGACCGAGTTGGCCGACTTCCTCGCCCAGTCCACGCCGATGCTCGGTGACCTCGACGTGTCCGACTATCCGTTCAGACTCGTGAGCCGGCGCCTCAAGCACGTGCTCAATTCCACCGGCACCGAGCTGCCCGGTCTCGCCCGCAAGGGCACCACGAACCCTGCGTACATGCATCCCGACGACGTGACCGAGCTCGAACTCGCCGCCGGCGACCTGGTCGAGATCACCTCGCCGCGGGCCACGGTGGTCGGCGTCGTCGCGCCGTCCGACGACATCAAGCGCGGCGTGATCTCGATGGCGCACTCCTGGGGTGGCCGATCGCTCACCGACGAAAAGGTGCGCGACATCGGCACGCCGACCAGCCGGCTGGTGTCGGCCGAGGTCGGCCACGATCCCGTCACCGGCATGGTCGTCTCCAGTGCGATTCCCGTCGCTGTCCGCAAAGCGGAGGTGCCTGTGTGACCACCAGCGAGATCAGCACCCCCAGCGCTACCCCCTCCTACGGTCGGTTCGCGCAGCCCACCGAGCTCGATCATCACGGACGTCCCTGGCAGCCCGACTGGCACGACGTGGCCGGCCGTCTGCTGACCCACCTCGACGAGAACACCACCGACTCGCTCGACGACACCCTCAGCGTGCCGGTCGACCACTACCTCGACCCCGACCGTTGGGAACGTGAGGTCGCCGAGCTGTTCCGCAACCGCCCCGTGGTTGCAGCGATGAGCGCCCATGTTCCCGAGCCGGGGTCGTACCGCTCGATCGACATCGCGGGAGTGCCGGTGCTCACCGTCCGCCAGACAGACGGCACCGTCAAGGCATTCATCAACGCCTGCCGCCACCGCGGCGCCCTGGTGGTTGGTGAAGGGTGCGGCCAGACCCGACGCTTCACCTGCCCGTACCATGCGTGGAGCTACGGCACCGAGGGCACCCTGGTCGGAATCTCGGGGCGAAACAAGTTCGGCGATGTCGACACCGACAGCCATGGGCTCACCGAACTGCCGTGCGAGGAGCGCAGCGGCTTGGTGTTCGTCGTCGCCCGCCCCGGCGCCGACCTCGACCTCGACCGGTGGCTCGGCGGCTACGACATCGCGCTCGATCAGCTCGGACTGGCCGACATGGAGTTCCTCGACGAGCGGGTGCTGATCGGCCCCAACTGGAAGATCGCGTTCGACGGCTACGTCGACGGGTACCATCTCGACATCTTGCACCGCGACACGCTCGGCGTCGACGTGATGGGCAACGTGATGACCTGGGACGCCTGGGGACCGCACCAGCGGGTCGCCTTCGCCCGCCGGGTCACGCCCGACCTGCGCGACATCCCACCGGCCGAGTGGGCCCCGGCGAAGTACGTCGGGTTCGTGCACACCGTGTTCCCGCACATCTCCGTGGCCGGCAACGGCGGACGCGGCGCAATGGTGAGCCAGCTCTTCCCCGGCCCGACATCTGACCGTTCGCGCACCGTGCAGACGCACCTGATCGCGAAGAGCGCATCTGCCGAGGAGCGTGCCGAGACGCTCAAACGTGCCGACTTCCTCGAATGGGTGGTCAACGAGGAGGACTACAAGACCGGCCTCGGGATCCAGTCGGCACTGGCCTCGGGGGCGAACACCGAGTTCCTCTTCGGCCGCAACGAGCCCGGCAACCAGATGTTCCACCGGTGGGTCGACGACCTCGTCGACGCCACGCCGGTCACCCCTCGAAAGGCGCCCTGATGGCACGGGTCGACATTCCCGACGGCGAGGGCAAGGAAGCCTCGCGCATCTGGCAACTCGCACCGCACATGGGCGCCGGACTACATGCGATGAGCGAGGCGGTGTACGAACGCTCGAGTCTGCCGATCCGCGAGCGCGAGGTCGCCCGGATGCGCATCGCTCAGCTCAACGAGTGCCACGTTTGACTGAACACTCGGGCTGCATCGGCGATGCAGCAAGGCATGACCGACGAGCTCTACCAGCACGTCCACCGCTACCACGACCACCCGGACTTCACGCCGCGTGAGCGCCTCGCGGCCGAGTTCGCAGAGCAATTCGCGATCGATCACACCGGCATCGACGACGCGATGTGGGAACGGCTGCACGAGTTGTTCTCCGACACCGAGATCGTCGAGTTGACCGTCACCGTCGGCTTCTGCGTCGGCATCGGCCGAGCCTTTCAGGTGCTCGACATCGCCCGCGACTTCGACGTGCTGTGGAGCCGCGAACCGAAGGACGACTAGCTCGACGTGTGACGCAACGGCTCCCACCACGGCGCGATGATCGCTGCGAACCGGTCGGTGTAGGCGACCGTCAGGTCCTGTGCCCCGTCGGGCGCCTCTTGCATCTCGGTCAGCGGCAGCGTGCTCGCCCCGTCGATCGGGTCGAGCCATTCGAGGCGCAGGCTCTCGATCATCCGCCCGAGTTCCGGCGAGGCCGATTCGTGGTGCTCGCTCGTCTGATGGGCGATGAAGGCTCGGTGATCGGCGAACGACAGCAGCGTGTAGTAGCTGCGCTCGTCTGCCCCGCGCCAGTACTCGTATCGGAGCACACCGGTCTCTGTCGCATGGGTCTGCTCGTGCAGAGTTCGGGCAAGTGCCTCGAAGTCGACCTCGGCGCCAGGCCGAACCGTGATGTGGGCCAGCAGTGTCGCCATCGACGGATGGTACGAGATCACCCCACCGGTGATCGGACCGAACGCACCCCTCACCCACCGACGACCTCGAATGGTGTCAGGCCGAGTCGGACGGCGGCAGCTTGCGCTCGGGGTAACCGTCGGGCGGCAGTGCGCTGATCGGACCGTGCAGCACATGGCCACCGTCCACGGGAAGACACACGCCCGTGATGTACGACGCTGCAGGCGACGCGAGGAAGACCACAGCGTTCGCAATGTCGCTGGGGCGACCCGGGTAGGGCAACGGAACGCCCGACATGTCCTGGCCGACCTCGTCGTCGTAGGTGGACTCCCACCCTTCGGTGCGGAAGGCTCCGGGCGCGACGGCGTTGATCCTGATCTTCGGCCCCCACTCGAAGGCCAACGTCCGGGTCAGTTCGACGACACCCGCGCGTGCAGCGGCGCTGTGGGCGATACCCGGCAGCCCGCGTCCGACAATCGCCACGATCTGCACGATGGTGCCGCCATCGCCGTCGAGCATCTGGTTGCCGAACACCTGGGTCATCGCCCACGTGCCGGTGAGGTTCAGGTCGATCACGCTCGCCCAACCGTTCGGGCTGTAGTCACGCGCCTTCTGGGGGAACTGACCACCGGCGTTGTTGACGAGCACGTCCACCTGATGGCGACCGGCGAGCGCCTCGATGGTCGCTCGGTCGCGGATGTCGACGACGTCGACGTCGACGGGATTGCCCGTGCGTTGCGCGATCAGATCGGCCGCGTGCTCGAGTCGCTCGACACGACGAGCAGCGATGACGACATGGGCACCGGCAGCGCTGAGGCCCTCGGCGATCGCAGCACCGATCCCGGTGCCGCCACCGGTGACGAGAGCGGTGCGTCCCGCCAAGAGTTCCGGAGCGAACGCTCCGGTCACACTTCGTCCAACGATGCCTCGCCGAGGTAGCTCGCTTCGAGGATGTGGCGATTCGCAGAGAGTTCGGCCGCGGTTCCTTCCAGCACGAGTTCGCCGTGATTCAGGACGTAGCCGCGGTCGGCCACCTCGAGCGCCATGTGCACGTGCTGCTCGACGACGAGCACACCACAGCCCGTCTGGTCGGCGATGTCGCGCACGATCGGAAGGAGTCGCTCGACGATGATCGGCGCCAGGCCGAGACTCATCTCGTCGACCAGAAGGCACTTCGGGTTCGAGACCAGCGCCCTTGCCACAGCCAACATCTGCTGTTCACCGCCGGACAGCAGTCCGGCCCGGCGATGGCCCAACGGTTTGAGCGCGGGGAGCAGCTCCATCGCGCGGTCGTGTGCCTCGCGGCGCGAACGCTTGTCGCCGGTGAGGCCGAGCCGGATGTTCTCCTCGACGGTGAGGTCGAAGAAGAGCGATCGGTCCTCGGGCACATGCGCCAGCCCGCGGCGAGCAACCACGTACGCCTTGTGGCCCTTGACAGCCTGGCCGAGCACCTCGACGCTGCCATCGACCGGGGCGAGCAGTCCCGAGATGGTCAACAACGTCGTGGTCTTGCCGGCCCCGTTCGGCCCGAGCAGTGCAACGACCTCGCCGGGGCCGACGCTCAGGGTCAGGTCGCGCACCACGGGGATCCCCTCGTAGCCGGCGTAGAGATTGCGGACGTCGACCAGCAGTTCACTCATGACGCCACCTCCGGGCCGACAGCTGTCGGCGGCGAATCGATCGAGGCTCCCTGGGCTGCTTGCGCCTCGCCGGCGGAATCGCCCAGATAGGCGGCGATCACCGCGGGGTCGGCACGCACCTGCGCTGGGGTTCCTTGAGCAATCACCTTGCCGAAGTCGAGGACGTAGATGTAGTCGCACACGTTGAGGACCAAGCCCATGTCGTGGTCGATCAGGAACAGACTGACACCGAGATCGAGGAACTCGCGCAGATGGCGGCCGAGCAGCATGCTCTCCTGAGTGTCGAGTCCGGCGGCAGGCTCATCGAGCAGGAGGAGTTTCGGGTTCGCAGCAAGCGCTCGGGCCACGCCGATCAGTTTGCGTTGACCGTGGCTCAGATCGCTCGGATGCGTATCGGCCAGGTCGGTGAGACCGAGCGCCTCGAGAGCAATCTCGATCTGGTCGCCCACAGCCCGTCCCCCACGGCCAGGTACCACGATGTCGGCGAGGAACGAATACCACTTCGGTTGCTCTGCTGCGACGAGCAGGTTGTCGCGGACCGTCAAGTCCTCGAACAGTTCGAGCGACTGGAACGTGCGGACCAGACCCATCCCTGCTCGGATGTCGGGGCGCTTCTGGGCGAGGTCGACGCCGTCGAACCTGACGGTCCCAGCGGTGACCGGCGTGAACCCGGTGATCGCATCGATGAACGTTGTCTTGCCGGCACCGTTCGGGCCGATCAGCCCGACGAGCTTGCCCGCCTCGCAGTCGAGATCGATGTCGTCGTTGGCGTACAGGCCGCCGTAGGAGACGGTGAGCCCTCGCGCTTCGAGCAGTGCCATGTCAGTTCACCTCAGCAGGGGCCGGGGTCTCGAGCATCACGGGGTCGACGACGAGCCGATCGGCTGCGGCGCCGACCGATACCCGTTGCGCCCGCGTTCGCCTCGACGACCTCGACATGATGAGCATCCCCCAATTTCTGCGTGACCGGCCATCCCCAGGGCGCCGGGCGAGCCGTCCATCCGGCTCGATGTGTAGAAAGTAACCGATCGGTCGGAGCGTCGACGGACTCAAGAAGAGGATGCGCCGCATCGCCTGATCCGGCACGAGAACGTCACGCCTCGGGCGTGTAGTGCACGCCCGGGATGCCGCCGCTCATCGCCTCGTACCAGTCGGGGCGCGGTTGAATCCCTTCATAGCCGCGCCCGATCCGTGGTGCGGAGTCGGCGTTCCACTCCTGATGGATCGGCGGGATCTGGTAGTAGCCGTTGGCGGCGTTCGTGCCGCCGTCGACGTTGAGGTCGTGGCCGGTGACGTAGCTCGCGGCATCGGACGCGAGAAACATGACTGGCGCGACGATCTCGTCGAGTTCACCGATGCGACGCATGGGAGTACGTGACGCGATCCACTTGTCCATCCCCATGCCTTCGAGCGCCGGACGGACCATCTCGGTCACGATGAAGCCGGGAGACACCGAGTTCACCCGAACACCTCGATCGGCCCACTCGCATCCGAGCTGCAGTGTGAGATTGCGCAGCGCTCCCTTGGCCGCCGTGTAGGCGATCACGTTCAACTCGTTCGCGCCGTGTCCCATGATCGAACAGATGTTGACGATCGATCCGCCACCGGACTCGAGCATGTGCCTCCCGACGTCACGCAGATACATGAACGCGCCGTTGAGGTCGATCGACATGATCCAGTTCCATGTCTCCATGTCGAACGCTTCGGGTGCAACGCCGCGCATGTCGCTGACGCCGGCGTTGTTCACGAGCGCGTCGATGCGACCGTGTGCCTCGATGCCCGCCGCGACGACTCGATCGACGTCAGCCTCGACCGACACGTCGCCCGGAACGACGGTGACGGTCGAACCCAGCGATCGGCAACGCTCGGCAACACCCTCGAGCAGGTCGGCCGACCGGGCGGTGAGGATCAGGTCGGCGCCCGCCTCGGCGAAGCCGAGCGCGAAGCCCTCCCCCAGGCCCATCGAGGCACCCGTGATCAACACGCTCTTTCCGGAGAAATCGAACATCATTGCGCTCCCTTGGGGTCGACGAGCACCTTGGTCTGCTCGCTGGTTCCGCTCGCCAGGTCGGCCAGCGCTGCTTCGAATCCGTCGAGGTCGACGGTGTTCGTGTGGAGCGCGTCGACCGTGACCCGACCGTCGGCCATCATCCCCATCGCCATCTCGAACTCCTCGTGGAGGTAGGCCAGCGACGAGGTCACCGAGATCTCCTTGATCAGCCAGGCGCCCGGCGAGATCGACGCGTCGCTGTCGGCCAGGCCGATCAAGCACATCGCTCCCCCTCGTCGCGCGAGGTCGACGGCCGTCTGGACCGCAAACGGTCGGCCGACGCACTCGTAGACGATGTCGGCGCCGAGACCATGAGTTCGTTCGCGGATCGCCTGGTCGGCTTCCTCGCCGGGGGCGACCGCAACGTGCGCGCCGAGTTCGAGTGCGAGCGCGCGGCGTTGTTCGTTCGGTTCGACGACGATCACCTGGCCGGCGCCGGCGGCACGTACCCACTGCATGGTGCCGAGTCCGATCGGGCCGGCGCCCTGGATCACTGCGATGTCGCCGAGCCTGAGGGCGCTGGTGCGCACTGCGTGGAAGGCGACCGTGGTGGGTTCGACCTGCGCTGCCTGCTCGTCGGTGAGCGCCGGATCGGTCTTCACGATACGGGCGGCGGCCACGGCGATCCGCGGTGCGAACCCTCCGTGGGGCGGCGCGAGCGGGTCACGACCGAGCACCGACATGAACGTGACCTCACAACGGTCGGCCTGACCTCTCCGGCACGCCGTGCAACGTCCACACGACGGTGCGACTGCGACGACCACCCGATCGCCCTCGGTGAACGACGGCACCTCGTTGCCGACCGCCGACACCGTGCCAGACCACTCGTGCCCACAGATCGCCGGGTTGTATGGACGCCCCGATTGGTACGCGTGTACATCGGTCCCGCAGATCCCGCAGAAGGCGACGTCGACGACGACGCCGGTGGGTGCCGGTGTCGGATCCGGGAACTCCTTGAGTTCCACAGTGTCCTTGCCGGTGATCAGTGCTGCCAACATGTCTTGACGCTCCCCCAGTTCCGCGCCCGACTCGTTCGGGCGGCGACGGTTGTCGTCATACTGTCCACCACACGCCACCCCGGACGAACCGGTCGATCGGGCGCCATAAGAATCAGAGGAACCGCATGAGTCTCATTGTCGTCGAAGCTGCCATCCGCCTGACGGACGCGTCGAAACGTCACGATCTGATCACGCAGACCGCTCCCATCCAACAGGCAACCCGAGACGAGGAGCCGGGATGTCTGGTGTACTGCTTCGCCGAGGACCCGTGCGAGGAGGACCTCATCCAGGTGTACGAACTCTGGGAGTCCGAAGAAACGCTCGAGGTTCACTTGGATCATCCGAACTACTGGAACATGCGCAACACGTTGGGAGCCGGAGGAATTGCTGACGTAGTGCATCGCAAGCATCGAATCGACGCCACCGCCGCGGTCTACAACGCCGAGGGCAAGGCGAACGCCTCGTTCGATTGATGCACGAAGTCCCCCACAGCAGTTTCGAGGCGGTCGTGTTCGACTTCGGTGGGGTGCTGATCACGTCGATCTCCAACCAGATCGGTGCGATCGCTTCGTCGCACGGAGTCGAGATGGCCACGATGCTCGAGGTGATCATGGGCCCGCGAGACAGCGGGCCAGGTCACCCTTGGCATCGCGCCGAGCGCGGCGAGATCGCCGTGTCGGCGATCCAGGAGCTGCTCGATCCCTGGGCAGGCGAACGCGGCGTCATGTTGCGCGGCGACGAGATCGAGCGCGTGCTGGCGCCCGGCGGCTATTCCGTCGTCGGTGCCATGATCGACCGCATCGGCCGGCTCCGTTCGGACGGCTATCGCACGGGCTTGCTGACGAACACGTTTGCCGAGTTCCAACCGACCATGCAACGCGACATCGACTTCGGCCTCTTCGACGTGGTGGTCGAATCGTTCGCGGTCGGCAGCCGCAAACCAGAACGCACGATCTACGAGATGGCGCAAGCTCAGCTCGGCGTCGATCACGGGGCGATCGTGTACCTCGACGACTTCGAGCAGAACCTCGCGGAGCCGATCGCGTTGGGCTGGACCACGATCCAGGTGGGCGATCCCACCGACGCTCTCACCCAACTCGACCGGGTCCTCTCCGTCCGGTGACGCTGGAAACTCACCGGACGGTCAATAATGGAGACATGACTGCCACTGACCAACCTGTCGCAGACACCGGCGCCCGCTCGCCCGGTCTGAGCTTCCAGGAACTGCTCGACGCCGACACCCACCCCGTACCCGATGTCCTCCGTCTCGAGTCCTCGCGATACCTCGGCAGCGAGGACATCCCGATCGACCGGTACACCAGTCGCGAATGGCACCGGCGCGAAGTCGATCAGCTGTGGTCGCGCGTCTGGCAGTTCGCCTGCCGAGAGGACCACATCCCCGAGCCAGGCGACTACATCGTCTACGACATCGCCGAGAAGTCGTACCTGGTCGTGCGCCAGGCCGACGGGTCGATCAAGTCCTACCCGAACGCGTGTCTCCATCGCGGACGCCAGCTCAAGGAGTACGACGGGCGTTGCTCCGAACTCCGCTGTGCATTCCACGGATTCGCCTGGGACCTCGCCGGCAATCTCGCCGATGTCCCGGCGGCGTGGGACTTTCCCCACGTCGACCAACGTCCCGACGACTTCACACTTCCCGAGTGCAAGGTCGGCACCTGGGCCGGATTCGTGTTCATCAACCCCGATCAGGATGCCGGTTCGCTCGAGGAGCACCTCGGCGAGATCATCGAGCAGTTCGAGGTGTGGGATCTCGGCAACCGGTACGTCGAGGCACACGTGTCACGCGTGATCAACGCCAACTGGAAGATCGCCCAGGAGGCGTTCTGCGAGGCCTACCACGTCAACGCGACCCACCCCCAGATCCTCACCTACCTGTGCGACGTCAACAGTCAGGTCGACGTGTGGGATCGATGCTCGCGAGTGATCACCCCGGGTGGCGCCCCCAGTCCCCTGCTCGGCGACATCGAGGTGCCCGAGCAGGAGATTCTCCGTGGCATGCTCGACGTACGCGTCGATCAGGAGGCGCCGATGACGCTCGCCGAGGGGCAGACCGCTCGGGCGGTGCTCGCCGAGATGTCGCGAGAGCGCTGGCGTCCGAGCGCTGGTGATCACGTCGACGAGATGAGCGACGCCGAGATGATGGACTCGATCGATTACACCGTGTTCCCGAACCTGCATCCGTGGGGCGCCTACAACCGGATCACCTACCGGTTCCGCCCGAACGGCGATGACCACCGCTCGTCGATCATGGAGGTGTTCTTCCTGTCGCCGTTCAGCGGCGAACGACCGCCGCCGGCCGCAGAGCGAAAGCTCGGCGTCGACGATCCGTGGACCGATGCGCCGGAGCTCGGCATGCTCGCCAAGGTGTTCGAGCAGGACGTGTTCAACATGGCCAAGGTGCAGAAGGGACTCGAGTCCACCCAGAAGCCGGGAGCGACATTCTCGAACTACCAGGAGTCGAAGATTCGCTGGCTCCACCAACTCCTCGACGAATTCGTCAGCGACACGACCGACACTCCGGTCAGCGTGGGGACCCGGTCATGAGGGGCATCGTGCACCCCTTCACGGGCGCCCTGCACGAGCAGGACGGCGAGGGCAACATCCGCGTCACGCTCGACGGCAAGGAAGGGCTTTTCGGAACCGACGGCCACTGGATCTCGGGTGAACTGCGCGAGTGCGACCCACAACTCTGCGGCTGGGTCGGCGGCCCGATCCTCACCAATCACCGGGTCACCTCCCAGACGCCCGCCAGCTGACGCAGACGAGGCGGCTCGGACATGTCGGCGGTTGTGACAAGATGCTGACCACGCGCACGAGGGAACGGAGAACCCCATGAAGGATCAGCTCCAGGACATTGCCGACGTACGAGCGGTGATTCAGCTCTACATCGACGGAGCGAGCGGCGATGCAGCAAAACTCGGAGAGGCCTTCCACCCCGACGCCCGCATGTTCGGACACATCGGCGCCATGGAGACCTACGTCCCCATCGGCGACTTCATCTCGATGGTCGACAGCAGCCCGAGCATGGCCGGTCCGAACTACTCCGCCGACGTGCGTTCGGTCGATGTCATCGGCGACGCCGGTGTTGCCGTGCTCGTCGAGCACGACTACCTCGGGTGCGACTTCGTCGACTACTTCACCGTTGCGCGGATCGATGGCCGGTGGTGGATCACCAACAAGACCTACGCGCACACCGGCGGAGAGCCGCCCGCCCACTGAGGTCTCCACTGCCGGCGAAGGTCAGCCCGGCGCAAGGGCTTCGAGGAGATCCCAAGGTGCAGCCGACCTCGGGTCGCCCGCACTGTTGACGCCCAGTTGCACCTGGGTGGCTCCGGCGTCGATGTGCTCTGCGACCCGTTCGAGGATCGCGTCGCGATCGCCCCACGCGATGAAGGCGTCGATCAACCGGTCGCTCCCCCGGCCGGCCCAGTCGTTCTCGTCGAAGCCCTGTGCCGACCACTGGCGCTGATAGGCCGGCAGCGGCAGGTAGATCGAGAGCGCTCTGCGTCCGGCGGCGCGGGCGGCATCGGCATCGGTCGTCAGAACGCACGGGAGGACCACGCTGAGCGCCTTGTCGGGCCCGAGCGTCCTGCGTGACGCACGAGTGTGATCGGGCAACTGCATGTAGGTGTTGGCGCCGTCGGCGAGATCGGCGGCGACCTTCATCATCTGCGGGCCGTGCGCGGCGACGTACAGGGGCACCGGTGGCGGGTCCGACGGTGTGTGCAGCAGGCCGCCGGACATCGCCGCCTTCATCTCGGTGAGATACGAACGCATCTTGGCGATGGGCGGCTCCCAGTTGAGCCCGCGCAGTTCGGCGGCCGGGGGGTGCGAGATGCCGACGCCCTGGATGAACCGGCCGCCCGAGAGTTCCGAGAGCGTGCGCGCCGCCTGCGCCGACGCAATCGCATCGCGTCCATAGACGTGAGCGATCCCGGAGGCGACCTTGATGGTGGTGGTGTTGTCGAGGAGATACCCGCACGTCACGTAGATCTCACGACCGAACATGTCGGGGATCCACACGGAGTCGTAGCCGAGCGATTCGAGTCGGCTCACGTGGTCGACAAGGGCTTCGGGACTCATCATGTCGGCCGGAACGATGACACCCCCGATCGACGACATCACTCGACTCCGGTGAACTGCGGTGGGCGGCGTTCGGACATGGCACGGGTTCCCTCCCTGAAGTCGACCGTTCGACGCAGGCGTTCCTGCTCGGCACGTTCGTGGTCGGTGGCGGCGGCGACACGGTCGGCGAGGTCGCCACGAAGCGTCGCACGGATCGACTGCACAGCGAGCGGGGCTGAACCGGCGATCTCGGCCGCGAGGTCGTTCGCTGTCGACTCCAGCTGGTGCAGCGGCACGACCCGGTCGACGAGTCCGATGACCGCGGCCTCGTCACCCGTGATCCGCCGACCTGTGTAGAGCAGGTCCGCGGCGTGCTGACCCCCGACCGCGGCCGGAAGCGTGACGCTCAAACCGAAGCCGTGGTGGAATCCGAGGCGAGCGAAGTTGGCGCTGAACCTCGCCTCGGGCGCGGCGACGCGGAAGTCCGCGGCCATAACCACACCGAGCCCGCCACCGATCGCTGCACCCTGCACGGCGGCGATGAACGGCTTGCGGGTGCGGAACAGCCGCACTGCGGCGCGATACAGATCGCCGGTCGAGTCGGCCGGTCCCGCGGACGAGAAATCGGCACCCGCACAGAAGTGTTTGCCGTCGGCTGCCAGGACGATGGCCCGACACGACCGATCTTCGTCCAGCGTCTCGAACGCGTCGGCGAGCTCAGCGATCATCGCCGACGAGAAGAAGTTGTTCGGGGGCCGGCACAACGTGACGGTCGCGACGTGGTCGTCTGACACCGACACGGCGACGAACGGATCGGCCATCAGCGCAGGTTCCGGTCGAACAGGTCGAGCAGGGCCGACCAGTGACGATCGTCGGCGACACGGTCGTACGCCGGTCGGTCGTCGAAGGCGAAACCGTGGTGGGTCCCCCAATAGCGCTCGACGCGCCCACGGGTGCCGGCCGCCTGCATCGCTGCTTCGAAGCGATCGACCATGTCGAGCGGTACGTAGTCGTCGTGCTCGGCCGCGCCGATGTACAGCTCACCTGTGATCTCGCTCAACCTCCGGTGCGGCGAGTCGTCGGTGTCGACGTGCAGGCGGACGCCGTAGAAGCTCGCCGCTGCTGCGACCTGGTCCGGGTACTCCGCTGCCGCCCACACCGAGAACGGCCCGCTCATGCAGTAGCCGACGCACCCGACAGTGCCCGCGTCTGCCGCGGGATCGGCGGCGGCATGGGCCAGCAACGCCCCGACATCGCTCCCGACCTTGCGATTGCCGACCGCACTCATCAACTCGACCATCTGCTGGAACGACGCCTTGCTGGCGAAATCGAGCTCGAACGCGGGCGTCGTGCGGTAGTAGAGGTTCGGCAGCATCACGGAGTACCCGTTCGATGCGATGCGCTCGGCCATCTGGTGAAGCAGTGCACGCTTGCCCGGAGCATCCATCAGAAACAACACGACGGGGTACGGGCCCGCACCGTCCGGCCGCACGACGTACGTCCCCATCCGGCCGTCAGCAGTATCGATCTCGATGTTCTCAGCGAGCATCCAAGGAACGTACCGAGCGTCCTCGCATGCTCACGATTCGGGCCGCTGAGGTACGGTCCCCAGCGCGATGGACGCGGCGATGGATCCGACGGCGATCTCGAGAGAGATCCGAGCCTGGCTCGCCGACCGATGGGATCCCGACCTGTCGCTGATCGAGTGGCGCGAGCGGTTGGTGTCATCGGGATGGGCAGTGCCGTCGTGGCCCGCCGACTGGTTCGGCCGGGGCCTGCCCATCGCAGCCGACAGGCTGGTCGCCGACGAGATCCGCGCCGCTGGTGCCGTCGGCACTCCGCTCGGTGCCGGGATGTCGCTTGCAGCGCCAACGGTCATGACCCACGGGTCCGACGAGCTCCGGCGACGCGTGCTGCGACCGACACTCACCGGCGAGGTCACCTGGACTCAGCTGTTCAGCGAGCCCGGTGCCGGCTCGGACCTCGCGGGCCTGTCGACCACGGCGATACGCGACGGCGACGACTGGATCGTCAACGGTCAGAAGGTGTGGAACACGAGTGCCCATCACGCCGACTACGGGATGCTCGTCGCACGCACCGACCGGGACGTGCCCAAGCATCAGGGCATCAGCTACTTCGTGTTGCCGATGGATCAACCCGGCGTCGAAGTCCGGCCGATCCTGCAGATGAACGGCCACTCGTCGTTCAACGAAGTCTTCATGGCCGACGCCCGCGTCCCGGCTGCGAACCTCGTCGGTGACGTCGGCGACGGCTGGCGGGTTGCCCGCACGACGCTGATGCACGAGCGGACCTTCGCCACCCTTCGGCGCCCATCGTTCTCTTCATCGGCCGGCCGTGCCGTCGAGGAGGCGGCCGCTGAGGCATCCGATCACTTCGCAACCTACGTGTGGTATCCCCAACGGGCCGGTCGCGCCGATCTGATCACCGAACGGGCGACGGCGCTGGGGCGCGACGACGATCCGACGGTGCTCGATCAGGCCGCCCGAGTCGCCTCGTTCCAGCGTGTCAGCGAGTGGACCGCGCGCCGGGGGCAGGCGGCACGGGCGCTCGGGCGTCCACCCGGCCCAGAAGGATCACTCGGCAAGCTCGCGGCCAGCGAGCTCGCACGGAGTTCGGCCCGCACGCACGCACGCATTGCGGGCGCGTCGGGCATGCTCACCGACGACATCGGTACGGTCGGCGACGGGCTCGGCTCGGTGATCGCCGAAGTGCTGGTGTCGACGCCGGCGCAGTCGATAGCGGGCGGAACCGACGAGATCCAGCACAACATCATCGGCGAGAACATCCTCGGCCTCCCTCGCGAACCGGCCGTCGATCGCGACGTCGCCTTCCGCGACGTCCAGCGCTGACCGCATCACCACCGCCCGCGATGAGCCAAGCGACCGGATACGGCTCCCTCCCTCATCACAACCGCATCACCACCGCCCGCGATGAGCCGAGCGACCGGAAACGGCGCCGTCGCTCATCACAACCGGGCGAGATGGTTACGACCATTCGTTCCAGCGGATGAACTCCTCGGCGGGCGGTCGGTTTGCAGGCTTGAAGTCCGTGCCGATCGTGTAGGCGACCGGGAAGAGCCCGGCCTGGCTGTAGTCGTCGTACGGGATGCCGAGCAGCTCGGAGATCTCGCGTTCGTTCTGCAAGCTCAACGAGGTCCAGGCCGAACCGAGGCCCCGCTCGCGCAGCGCGAGCATGAAACTCCACACCGCCGGCAAGATCCCACCCCAGCGCGAAGCCTGACGCCACGACGGTGTGCCCTCGCCCATGCGATCGGCGAGCAGCGGGATCACCAGCACCGGCACCTCGTGGAGGTGCTCGGCGAGGTGCCGGGCCGACTGGTTGACACGGTCGGCCTGCGAGCCGGGTGCCGGCTCCGGCGCTCCCGCATAGGCCGCAGCGAAGTTCGCTCGGTAGATGTCCGCGATCACCTGCTTCTTGGCAGCGTCCTCGATCATCATCCAACGCCACCGCTGCGAGTTCGATCCGGTCGGCGACTGGTGGGCGATGTCGATGCACTCGATCAGCACGTCGCGAGGCACCGGGCGAGTCAGGTCGAGCCGCTTGCGAACGGCCCGCGTCGTCGTGAGGACCTCGTCGGCACTCAGTCCGAGCTTCTCGGTCACGAGGCGGCGTCCTTCTGGGCCCTCATCCACTCCGCTGTTGCCTTGCCCATCTTCTGGCCGTCGTAGCCGATGCGCTGGGTCGGCTCGACCTCGAGGATGACGCGGCGCGGCGAATCGAGGAACTTCTCGAAGACCTTGGCGCCCTCGACGTCGTCGCCGCGGATGGCCGTCGCGAGCGCCGGATAGAACCAGTCCTTGGTCTCCTGGTCGTCGCGGACCGTGCACGGGCCCTTGTACGTGACCGTCTTGTTGCGGGCCATCTTCGAGCCGGTCGACGTGACGACGATGCAGACGCGGGGGTCCCGACGAACGGCGCTGATACGGGCTCGTTGACTGGATGCGGTCAGCCAGAACTTCCCGTCGACGAACACGTAGGACATGATCACGCCGACTGGCCAGCCCTCCTTGTTCGACCAGATGAAGGTGCACTCGTTCTGGGCGTCGAGCATCTCCTCCTCGTCGTCGGCGTCGAGGCCGAACACGGTCACGTCTTCGTAGTTCTCGGGATGTTCGCTCATGTCAGCACCGTACGGCTCGGCTTCACGTCGCTTCGAAGCGCAGCGGCAGTTCCTTCATCGGGAACAGAATGAAGCTCGGCTCGTGGACCGGCACGGTGAGCGGACGTGCCAGCTCGATCGACTTCGTGCGCGCCAGCCATTGGGTGAACGCGCTCAGCAGTTCCTGGCGGGCGAGTGCGGCGCCGACACCAAGGAGGAGGTGCTCGCCGACATCGCACGGCTCGATCTGTGGCCGACGACGTACGTGTCGGAACGGATGGAGGAGCTGCCGCTCCACTGGCACGACGTCGACAACTGCGGCTACGTGCTCGAGGGGTCGAGCTACTTCCTCGACGAGCACGGACACCGCGTCGAGCTCGGCCCTGGCGACAAGCTCGTCCTCCCCGCCGGCGCGATCCATGCCGAAGGCCGGGTCACCGAGCGCATGATCTACATCGTCGGCATCTCGAAGGCCGGGAACCTGTTCGACGCGCTGCTCCCCTGCGAGAACCCGCGACCAGCCCAGTGCAGCGATGACCCGCTCAGTCCCACGGTTCGTCGCCGACACGCTCACCGGCGTCGATCACGACACACGAGCGCGCGATCTATCGTGACGGCGTGATGCCGACTGATCGACTGCTCTCACTCGCGGCGGGGGTCTGCCCCGAAACCGGTCCGGCCGACTTCGTCGAGGCCTGCGCCGACGCCGGCTGGCAGGCATGCGGCATCTGGTTCGATCGAGACTCGTGGACCGACGCGGTCGCCGCCGACGTACGTCAACGCCTCGACGACACCGGACTGATCGCGCTCGACATGGAGCCGGTGTTCGTCACACCGGAGGGCGACCACGGGGAGCGGATGATCGAAGCCGCGGCCACCGTCGGCGCAAGGAACCTGCTCGTGGTCTCACGTGGGGTCGACGACCAACGGTTCGCCGAGCGGTTCGCCGAATTGTGCGACCTCGCCGCACCGCACGGCATCGGCTGCAGCCTCGAGTTCATGGCGTTCATGTCGATCCGCGACCTGCCCCAGAGCCTCGCCGTTCTCGACGCCGTCGACCGGCCGAATGCTGCGGTCCTCATCGACCACCTGCATCTCGACCGCACGGGGGGCACGATCGCTGACGTCGCAGCGATCGAGCCGAGCCGACTCCCCTACGCCCAGCTCTGCGATGCACCGGCCATCGCTCCCGAGGTGCTCTACACCGAGGCGCTCGACGGTCGGCTGCTCCTCGGCGACGGTGGGCTGCCGATCCTCGAACTCGTCGCCGTCCTCCCGGAGCACACGGCGCTGTCGATGGAGATCCGCTCAGCCGCCCTGCGCTCGGCGTTCCCCGACTCGACCGATCGGGCGCGCCGGGTGCTGGAGACGACGCGTCAGCTGCTCGGCTGACGAACGGTCCAGCGGATCGGCAACGTCGTCAGTCCCCGCAGCACGAACGGATCGTTCACTTCTACCGGGCCCAGGAGTTCGATGGTCTCGAAGCGATCGATCATCAGCTGCAACGCGAGCTGTCCCTCGCGCCGAGCGAGCGCCGCTCCGATGCAGTGGTGTACGCCCCAGCCGAATGCGAGGTGCGCTCGCGCCCCTGGCCCGAAGCGGTCGAGCCTGATCGTGTCCGGCTCGTCCCACACGTCGGGATCGCGGTTCGCCGAGGCGAACAGCGCCTGGAGGCGTGTGCCAGCGGGGAGCTCGACACCGCGCACGGTCGACGGTTCCGGATTGACCCGGAACAGGCCCTGGACCGGCGAATCGAATCGGAGGAATTCCTCGACCGCCGGCTCGATCAGCCCGGGGTTCGCCCGCAGCTCGGCGATCAGCTCGGGTTGCTGGATCACGCGGTAGAGCATCAACGAGATCAGGCTCGCCGTCGTTTCGTGGCCGGCGACCAGGAGCTGTTGACTGAGCTGACGGACCTCCCGGTGGCTCAGCGCGCCGTCGATCTCGGCGAGCGTCATCACCGACAGGACGTCGTCGGGAAGTTCCTCGCCCTGTTCGTGCAGCGACCGTCGCTGACCGACGAGTTCGTCGACCAGCGCGAAGATCTGCCGGTTCGCCTCCTCGGCCAACGAATGATCGGCACCACCGAGGCTGTTGACGATGTCGTCCGACCACCGACCGAAGTCGTCACGCCGGTCGCGGGGAACGCCGAGCAACGCCGCGATCACGACCGCCGGGAACGGGAACGCGAACAGCGGCACGAAGTCTCCTTCGCCGTCGGCGCCGAACGCGCGGTCCCACAGTTCCTCGGCGATCTCGTCGACCTCGTCGTCGAGGCGGGCGATCGACGCCGGCCGGAACGTGTCCTGCAGGATCCGGCGGTGGCGACGGTGATCAGGATCGTCGGTGGTACCGAGCACCCCACCCTGCGACGGATTGACGCCGACGCCGAATCCGTTGCGCCACTCGTCTGGTCGCATGACCACGTCGAACACGTCGGCGTGGCGACTGATCACGTGGAACGGCGGGTCGTACGACTCCTCGACGTGCATCGGACACTGCTCGCGCAGGACGCGGTGACCCACCGACGGTTCGACGTCGTTCGCATGCGCCAGATGCGAGTACGGCTCCGATCCCTTGGGTGTCGACGTCATGATCGCGCGGACATGATCAGCTCAGTACGGCATCGTCCCGCCGTCGACGGGGAACATGCACCCGGTCATGTTGCGGGCGGCGTCCGAGGCGAGCAGGACCGCAACAGCGGCGACCTCTTCGACTTTGTTCGGGCGCTTGATCGCTGATTCGGAGCTGAACATTTCGATCAGTGCGTCGTACGTGCCCACACCCATTGCAACTGCCGAGTCCGGGCCGGTGGCCCGAACGATGTCGGTCTCGATGATCCCCGGCAGGATGGCGTTGACCGTGATGCCCAGCGTGCCGACCTCCTGCGCCGCGGCCTTGACGAGGCCGTTGACCGCATGCTTGCTCGCCGAGTAGCCGGGAATGCCAGGCTTGCCGAGCTTGCCCTCGACCGACGATGTGACGATGACGCGACCCGTCTCACGCGGGATCATGTGCTGCAGCGCCCGACGCATCCCCCAGAACACGTGGTTGAGGTTCCAGTCCATCTCGAGCTGCCATTCCTCGTCGCTCATCTGAGCAACCGGCGCGGTCATGTTGACACCGCCGGAGTTCAGACAGCAGATGTCGAGCTGGCCATACCGTTCGATCGTGAAATCGATCAGACCTTCGACCGCGTCCTGCTTCGACGCGTCACCTGCGAAGAACGCAGCATTGTCGCCGGCACCCATTTCGTCGAGGCACTGCTGGCCCTTCGCTTCGTCGCGGCCGTTGACCACGACCTTGGCGCCTTCAGCGAGGAAGGCCTCGGCCATGGCGCGGCCGATGCTCCGTGTGCCGCCCGTGATGCAGGCGACCTTTCCGTCGAGCTTTCCCATGATGGTTCCTTTCGTTCCCGTCCGGCTCAGTACGGAGCCGTGCCGCCGTCGATCGAGATGAGTGAGCCGGTGATGCCGGCGCCGGCATCCGAGGCGAGCAGCGTCGCAACTGCAGCGCAGTCGTCGACGTCGTTGAGACGCTTGATCGCCGACTCCTGCGCGAACATGTCGAGCAGTCCGTCGTAGGTGAGGCCCATCGACTCCGCCGCCGGCGGGCCTTGTTCCATCATCGTGTCGGTCTCGATCGCACCGGGACAGAGCGCGTTCACCGTGATGCCGAGTGTGCCGACCTCGTGTGCCGCAGACTTCGTGAGGCCGTTGATCGCATGCTTGGAGACCACGTAGATCGAGAGGCCCGGCTTGCCGACCTTGCCTTCGACCGAGCTGATGTTGATCACCCGACCCCACTGCTGCGGGATCATGTAGTGGAACGCCCGACGCATCGTCCAGAACGTGTGCCAGAAGTTCCAGACCAGCGCATCCTGCATCGCCTCGTCGGTCAGGTCGGCTACCGGCGCATTGCCAGATGAGCCGCCGGCGTTGGGAACGAGGATGTCGATCCGGCCGAAACGCTCGACGGTGCCATCGACGATGGCCTCGCACACCTCGCGCTGTTTGACGTCGCCAGGGATGTAGGCGGCCCGGTCACCGGCATCGAGCTCGGCGAGCGTTCGCTCGGCCTTGGCCTCGTCACGTCCATTGACCACGACGCGCGCGCCCTCGTTCAGAAAGTCTTTCGCGATCGCCAGACCGATACCTCGCGTGCCGCCCGTGATGCAGGCAACGCGCCCGTCCAATACACCCATGTGAAATCCCCTTCGTGTGTTGGCCGAGCAACGTACAGCGTCCACGTGCCCGTCGTGGAATCGGACCTCGATTGCAGCCTCAGGATGCTGTCGACGCGACCAGCTGACCCCGCAGCGCCATCTTGATGGATGTCGTGGCGAGCTTGTGACGGGCGGCGTCGTCGGACACGCCGTCCGTGAGTCCGACGAGGATGATCGCGACGAACTCGTTCATCACGTCGCGATTCGAGCGCTCGATCTCTCCGCTGTCGATGCCAGCGTCGACAAGTCGGACGAAGAAGCCGTGGCGTCGCTGCGCGTGCGTCGCAAGTGCGGTGGCAATCTCGGGATGCCGCCGCATGTCGGTACGAACCGCTCCGAGGAAGGCCGCGAAGGTCGGATCCGCACGGTTCAGTTCGTGGGCCACGTCGAGGACCGCATCGAACTTCCCGAGAAAGCCATCGGCGGACTCGGCGGCCGCGTTGAACTGCCCGTAGACGCGCTGCTGGACGTCCTCGTGCACAGCGAGGTAGAGGTCGAGCTTGGATCCGAAGTAGTGATACAACGCGCCCGAGGTGATTCCTGCCTTGGCGGCCAGCTCACGATTGGTCGAGCCGTCATAGCCGCCGAATGCAAAGGCACCACGCGCGATTTCGAGAATGCGCTGTCGTGTGTCGGCGGAATCGCTGTCCGGAGGCCGGCCCAGACGACGAGAGTTCGCGCTGGTTGCCATCGAGCCAGTATGCCGCATGCCCCTGCGGCGGGGCGGTTACTCGTCGCGGGGTTGGTAGTGATGCACTCGGTGGGTGCGCCCGCCGGCGACGAGCATCAGCTGACCGGTCACCCAGGATGCGGCATCGGATGCGAAATACAGCACAGCGCCGGCAATGTCATCCGGCACACCCATTCGGCCGAGTGGAATGGTGGCTGCGATGGCCTCGTGCTGGCCGTCGGTGCCCAGCACCTCCGAGAACGCCTCGGTCGCGACAGGCCCGGGCGCGACGGTGTTGACGCGGATGTTCGGAGCGAGTTCGAGCGCGAGTGTCTCGGTGAGGTTGTTCATCGCCGCCTTCGCCGCGGCGTAGGGGCCCGTGAAGGGTGACCCCCGCAACCCGGCACCCGAGCTGATGTTGACGATCGAACCACCCGGCCGCATCCGCTTCGCCGCTGCCTTGGCGCCCTGGAACGCCGAAGTCAGGTTCAGTTCGAGCTGCGCGCGGAACACGTCATCGGGCGTGTCGATGAGCGCACGGGTCGTCTTCTCGTCGGAGCCGCCGACGTTGTTGACCCAGATGTCGATACGTCCGAAGCGTTCCATCGTCCGATCAGCGAGCTCCTCGGACAGATCGCGGATGTCGCCGGAAACGATCAAGGCGTCCCGTCCACGTTCCCGGACCCCCGCTGCGGTCACTTCGAGGTCGTCGATCCGCCGTGCGTTGAGCACGATGTCGCATCCCGCGTCCGCAAGACCCCATGCAATCGCCCGGCCGATGCCCTGGCCGGATCCGGTGACGACCGCAACGCGATCGGTGAGATCGAACTGATCGATCAGACTCATGACGTGGACTCCGATTCTGCTTCACGGGGGAGGAACTGTCCGGTGCTTGCGGTGATGCCACCATCGACCGGGATGACGGCGCCATTGACGAACGACGCATCGGCCGAGACGAGGAAGCCGATCACCGCCGCGATCTCTTCGGGACGCCCCCACCGT
The DNA here is from genome assembly GCA_035527095.1 of Ilumatobacteraceae bacterium. Classification (GTDB taxonomy): domain Bacteria; phylum Actinomycetota; class Acidimicrobiia; order Acidimicrobiales; family Ilumatobacteraceae; genus Sva-07. The sequence goes on from DATLBC010000054.1 coordinate 41,695, forward strand.
TGCAGCGGGATGCGGCGCCGAAGATCGTGGTAGATCTCGGGCAGAGACGAGATGCCGCGGGTCATGCCGGTCTCCGTCGGCCCTGGACACACCGCGTTCACCGTGATCGCATCCGGTCCCAGGTCGACGGCTGCAGCGCGGACGAGATTGATGACGGCTCCCTTCGCGGTGTTGTAGGCCCACATGTTCGGGTCGCCGGCGATACCCGAGGTCGATGCGGTGACCACGATGCGACCACCGCCTGCCGCCCGCAGTGCCGGGACGACGGCGCGCATGCCGACGACCACGGCCCGGACGTTGACGTCGAGCGCCCGGTCGAACTGGTCGAGCGACAGCCCGAGCAAGTCGCCACTCATCGACACGCCGGCGTTGAACACCGCCGCGTCGAGGCGTCCGAACGTGGTGAGCGCTGCCTCGACTGCTGCGCGGTTCGTGGATGCGTCCGTCACGTCACCGATCACGCTCACTGCAGCGCCGCCGAGGACGTCCGCCCATTCGATCGGCGCACGATCGACCAATACGGCCGACATGGCGGATGCAACGAGACGCTCGGCGGTCGCCCGACCGATCCCCGACGCGGCACCGGTGACGATGGCGACTCGGTCGCTCACGGGTTCATGTAGTCCTTGTAGTAGATGAGTCGGCCGTCGCGAACCCGGTAGATGCCCACGCCGTGCCGCACACCCTTGTTGGTCGTGGCTTCCCACTGCGCCCACGCCGTCTCGTCATCGCCCGACAGCTCGACCAGCCGGAACGACGCACCGGCCTTGGCCATCTCGGTGTTCATCATCGTGAAGAATCCGGCGATCGCTTCTCCCCCGACGAACGTGCCGTAGACGGGATCGACCAACTCGGCCTCGTCGGCGAACAGCGGAGCCAATGCGGCGTAGTCGCCATCGTCCTGGATCTCCCAGAATCGCTTGATCGTCTCGAATGCGTCACCGGCCATCGCCGCACCGTAGGGCGCCGCATCCGGCCCGAACGATGCGAACGGAGCCGGTCGGTCGCGCTGCCGGCTCCTCCGGCTGACGAAACCGGTCACTCGGTGAATTAGCTTCGGGCTCGCTGGACCGACACCGGTCGAGCCACATCGAGCATCGACACAGGAGACAACCATGGACCTCGGACTCAGCGGCAAGAAGGCACTCGTCACCGGAGCCACCAAGGGCATCGGACGTGCCATCGCCGAAACACTCCTCGCCGAAGGGGCGTCCGTTGCGATCTGCGCCCGCAACGCCGAGGGTGTCGACGCGGCAGTCGCCGAGATGTCGTCGCTCGGCACCGTGGTCGGCGCTGCCGTCGACGCCGCCGACGGCGACGCACTCGCGGCCTGGGTCGGATCGTCAGCCGACCAGCTCGGTGGCATCGACATCTACGTCCACAACACCTCGGGCAAGCCGGCGCGCAGCACCGACGCATGGATCAACAACTTCAACATCGACCTGATGTCGCTCGTGCTCGGCGTGGGCGCAGCCGCGGACGCATTGTCTGACGGTGGCGGGTCGGTCGTCAGCATCGGAACGACCGCCGTCACCGAGCACTTCGCGTCGGGATCTGGCAGCTACAGCGCATTCAAGGCCGCTGTCACCAACTGGACACTCGGACAAGCGCAAGTGCTGGGCGCCAAGGGCATCCGGTGCAACGTCGTGTCACCCGGACCGATCTTCATCGAAGGCGGTGACTGGAACATGATCAAGGACAACATGGCGCCGTTCTTCGAGGCCACTCAGAAGAACCATCCGGGCGGCGAACTCGGCACCGCTCAGGACGTCGCCGACGTCGTTGCGTTCCTGGCGAGCGAGCGGGCCAAGCACGTCAACGGCGTGAACGTCACCGTCGACGGCGGCTTCCTCAAGCGCGTCGACTACTGAGCGCTGCGATGGGCCGTATCGACGTCACCCTCGTCGCTGGTGGGATGTACCACGACATCGACTTCGCGCGGCGCGAGCTGCTCCAACTGCTCGGTGAGCACGAGGAATTCCGCGTCCGCGTGCAACCCGACTACGAAGACACCGACGGCATCATCGCGAGTTCGATCCTCGTCAGCTACACCTGCAACCTTCGTCCGAGCCTCGAGGCCCAGCAACGGATCCGTGACTGGGTCGAGGGCGGTGGACGGTGGGTGGCACTGCACGGCACCAACTCGGCGCTCGATGTCGGCACGCCCAACGGCGTCGACTCGCCGCGCGTGTTTCCACTGTGGGCCGACACGCTCGGGTCGCAGTTCGTCGCCCACCCGCCGATCATGCCGTACCTTGTCGAGCTCGCGACCGACGACCACTGGCTCGTCAACGGCATCGAACCGTTCGAAACCGATGACGAGCTGTACCTCTCAGAGCATGCCGACCGCGACGCGCTGGTCCCGCTGTTGGAGACCACGTGGTCGGGAGACGCACGCGGCTTCGTCGAGCACGACTGGACGGACGGCCCTGACCACCACCTGGTGATGTACCTGCGAGAGCTGGGCGACGGCGCCGTGCTCTACAACACCCTCGGGCACTGCCGAGGCCACTACGACATGGTCCCAGTGGTCGAGTTCTACCCCAACATCGAGCGCGGATCGTGGGAGCAACCGGCGTACTACGAGCTGCTGCGCCGCTCGTTTCGCTGGGCACGCGGCGAGACCGCCTGAGAGGGTTCGCCGGAGCCAGGCGCAGGCGAAACCTGTCGCATCAGTAGGGTCGGCGCATGACCGACCACGACGTCGCCCCGGGCCGCATCGGCCGGCCTCCGAAGGTCGACGCCGACGGCATCCCGACACGTGACCGCCTGCTCCGGGCCGCCGTCGATGCGTGCGTCGAGTGCGGCTACGAGGGTGCGACCCTCGCCGACATCGCCCGGCGCGCCGAGGTGTCGACGCCGGCGGTGTATGGCCACTTCAGCGGCAAGGCGGCGCTCCTCGTCGAGGCGAGCAAGCGAGAGCTCGACGCGATCAGCAACACCCGACTCGCCGGCGAAGCAGGCATCCGCGAGATCGCCCGGCTGTGGCTGCGACCCGATTTTGCCAGGACCCGCGTTCTCGTCGCCGAGCTGCACTGCGCGGCGATCCGCCAACCCGAGGTCGCCGAACTCCTCGCGGCGTGGCAGCACGAGAACGCCAGGCGTCTGGAGCGTCTCGCCGGGCTCTCGCCAGATCAGGTGAACATGTACTACCTGCTCCTGCTCGGGCTGTCGCACACCGATCAGGTGAGCGGTCTCGGCGTCACCGAGCACCAGATCGGCGCCCAGGTCGATGCATTGATCGACGGCTGGTTCGCTGCGTCGGCTCGACAGGCCGACTGCTAATCTTCCTTTCCGAACGATCATTAAGCAGGTGCACTAGCGCGCCGCGAGGGGAGCTCCATGACCACCACTGTTGCCGTCGCCGACGGCATCTTCTCCATCGAGGACGGACAGCCCAAGCTGCTCGGGAGTCGCTGCACGAACTGCGGCAACCACATGTTCCCCCGCCAGAGCGGATGCCCCAAGTGCATGTTCAACGAACAGGAAGACGTCGAACTCGCCACGACCGGCACGCTGTGGACCTGGACGGTGCAGGCGTTCCCACCGAAGGCTCCGCCGTACCTCGGGCCGGCGGGCGACGACTTCGTGCCGTACGGCGTCGGTTACGTCGAACTCCCCGGACAGCTGCGCGTCGAGGCTCGGCTCACCGAATCCGACCCCGACAAGCTGATCATCGGCATGGAGATGGAGTTGGTGATCGACCCACTCTGCCTCGATGACGACGGCAACCAGGTCGTCACCTACGCATTCGCCCCCACCCAGTCCGAAAAGTCCGAAGGAGCGTCGTCATGAGCAACGTCGCAATCGTCGGGATCGGCATGCACGAGTTCGGCCGAAACGACGGCATCTCCGGCATGGACCAGGGCGTGGTCGCCGTGCGTCGAGCGTTGGCCGACTGCGGCCGCCAGTGGTCCGACATGCAGTTCGCCGTCGGCGGCTCGATGGACAGCGGGGCTGCCGACACCATGGTCAGCCGTGTCGGGCTGACCGGGCTCCCGTTCACCAATGTCGTCAACGGCTGCGCAACCGGCGGCACGGCGCTCGCCCAGGCGGTCAACACGATCGAGTCGGGCGCCGCCGACGTCGGCATCGCCATCGGCTTCGACAAGCACGAACCGGGCGCGTTCCGGATCCGCGGCCCTCGCGGCAAGGACTGGTACGGCGGCTCTGGCCTGGCGCTCACCACCCAGTTCTTCGGCATGAAGATCACCCGGTACATGCACGACTACGGCATCAGCCAGCAGACGCTCGCCCGGGTCGCATCGAAGGCGTTCCGCAACGGGTCGATCAACCCGATGGCATGGCGGCGCAAGCCGCTGAGCGAGCAAGAGGTGCTCGACTCGCTGATGCTGTCGTATCCCCTCACGCAGTACATGTTCTGCTCACCCGGCGAAGGCGGTGTGGCGATGATCGTGTGCCGCGCCGACAAAGCCAAGGAGTTCACCGACCGCCCGATCTTCCTGAAGGCAGCCGCCGTACGCACCCGCAAGTTCGGGTCGTTCGAGGTCCTCGCCCCGTCGGTCTCGATCGAGCACGATCCGGGCCCGACCAGCGCGGCGTCGAAGGCGGCTTTCGAAATGGCCGGCATCGGCCCCGAGGACGTCGACGTCGCTCAGCTGCAGGACACCGAAGCCGGCGCCGAGATCATGCACATGGCCGAGAATGGCTTCTGCGAGCACGGCGAGCAGGAGCACATGCTGGCCAACGGCGAGACCGAGATCACTGGTCGCCTCCCGGTCAACACCGACGGCGGCTGCCTCGCGAACGGCGAGCCGATCGGCGCGTCCGGTCTCCGCCAGGTGTACGAGAACGTCCTCCAGTTGCGCGGCGACGCAGGCGAACGTCAAGTGCCGAATGGACCGAAGGTCGCCTACACCCACGTGTACGGAGCTCCCGGCATCTCCGGCGTCACCATTCTCAGCCGCTGACTCCCACACGCCGAGCGACTCGAACCCGATCCGCCCGACCCCGACAGACAGGACACCGATGGAACTCTCGACCGACGTGCAGATGGACCTGCACCGCCGCATGGTGCGGATCCGACTCTTCGAAGAAGCGGCGGGTCGGCTCGCCGAAGCCGCCAAACTGCCCGGATTCCTCCACCTCTACGTCGGCCAGGAAGCGGTTGCGTCGGGCGTGTGCGCCACGTTGAGCGACGACGACCAGATCACCTCGACGCACCGGGGTCACGGGCACCTGGTCGCAAAGGGGGGCCAGTTCAACGAGATGATGGCCGAGCTGATGGGTAAGGCCACCGGTTACTGCAAGGGGCGCGGCGGCTCGATGCACATCTCCAATCTCGATGTGGGAATGCTCGGCGCGAACGGCATTGTCGGCGCCGGCGCTCCGATCGCCGTCGGCGCGGGGTTCGCCAACAAGTACTCCGACAACGGCAATGTGTCCGCGGCGTTCTTCGGCGACGGCTCGACCAACATCGGCGCCTTCCACGAGGCGGCGAACATGGCATGTGCATTGAAGCTGCCGGTGCTGTTCATCTGCGAGAACAACGAGTACGGCGAGTTCACCGCCCGGAAGGACACGATGGCGATCACGGACATCGTCGACCGCGCCGCCGGCTACGGCATGCCGGGCGTCATCGTCGACGGCATGGACGTGGTGGCGGTGCACGAAGCGGCGGTCGAAGCTGCCGCCCGGGCCCGCCGAGGCGAAGGCCCGTCGCTGATCGAGGCGAAGACCTACCGCTACTACAACCATCACGGAGTACAGAACCTCGGACTGAAGTACCGCACGGACGACGAGGTCGCCGAGTGGAAGGAACGCGATCCGATCTTCACGTTCGAAGACCGGCTGATCGAGGCAGGGACCGCCACTCGAGCCGATTTCGACGCCATCTGGGACGAGTTGCGCGCTGACATCGAGACGGCGATCGTGTTCGCGGAGGAAAGCCCGCTCCCCGACCCCGACGCCGTACTCGCCGACGTGTACACCCTGATGACCCCGGCGGAGGTGACGGCATGAGCCGCAAGCTGAGTTACGTCCAGGCGTTCAACGAAGCCGTGCGCCAGGAGATGGCCGTCAACGACGACATCTTCTGCGCCGGCGAGGACATCGGTGCGTTCGGTGGCGTGTTCCAGTCGTACGCCGGCCTGCAGGCCGAGTTCGGCAAGCGACGCGTCGTCGACACACCGATCAGCGAGCAGGCGATCATCGGCCTCGGCGTCGGTGCTGCCGTCACCGGGCTCCGACCGATCGTCGACATCATGTTCATGGACTTCATCTGCGTCGCGTTCGACCAGATCGTCAACCAGGCGGCCAAGCTCAAGTACATGTTCGGCGGGGCCGCAACGATTCCGCTGACGATCACCACCGGCGGCGGTGGCGGACTCTCCGCCGCAGCGCAGCACAGCCAGTCGCTCGAAGCGCTGATCTGCCACATCCCGGGCCTCAAGGTGGTGCACCCGTCGAACCCGTACGACATGAAGGGCCTGATGACGGCCTGCATCCGTGAGGACAACCCGACGATCATGATCAAGCACAAGCGCTTGCTCGGCATGTCAGGCGAGGTCCCCGAGGAGTCGTACGAGATCCCGCTCGGCAAGGCCAACATCCTGCGTGAGGGCAAGGACGTCACGGTCGTCGGCTGGGGTCGGATGGTCAACGAGGCGCTCACCGCCGCCGAGCAGCTCGCCGCCGACGGCATCGACGTCGAGGTGATCGACCCTCGCACGTTGCAGCCGCTCGACACCGAGACGATCATCGAGTCGGTCAAGAAGACCAACCGTGCCGTCGTCGTCCACGAGGCGGTTCGCTTCGGAGGCCTCGGCGCCGAGGTGGCGGCGCAGATCCAGGAGGAGGCGTTCGACTACCTCGACGCGCCGGTCGGCCGCATCGCCGCGCCGTTCTCGCCGGTGCCGTTCTCGCCGGTGCTCGAAGCGCATTACCTCCCCTCGGTCGACGACATCCAGGCCGGCATCCGCGCCGCGGTCGCCCGTCCCGGGATCTGACGGATGGCGCACGCTGACGTGTCGACGGTCGGCGTCATCATCAACCCTCATGCCGGCAAGGACATCCGCCGGCTCGTCTCCGCAGCGGGTCAGACCTCCGACGCGGTCAAGATCGGCATCGTCCGCCGTGCCGTGGTCGGCGCCCTCGAACAGGGAGCCGAGCGGGTCCTGCTCAGCTCCGACACCCACCAACTCGCGGAGCGAGCGGTCGAGGGCATCGACGGGCCGATCGAGTTCGTCGAGAGCCCGCTGACCGGATCACACCTGGACACGATCGCCGCCGCGCGGTCGATGTGGAAGGAACAGGCCGGTGCACTCGTGGCGCTCGGCGGCGACGGAACCTGCCGGGACGTCGCAACGGGTTGGCCCGACGCGCCGCTGATCGCCATCTCGACCGGCACCAACAACGTGTTCCCGACAGCGCTCGACGGCACGACCGCCGGTGTCGCCGCCGCACTGGTGGCGACGGGCAGCATCGACGTCACCGCAGTCAGCCATCAGGCCAAGCGGGTTGCGCTTCGCGTCGACGACCCCGCACGCGACGCCGTTCATCACGACACCGCACTCGTCGAGGCGGCCCTGATCGACACGGCCTTCGTCGGCGCCCGTGCGGTCAACGACCCTGCGACCATCCGCTGGGTCGTCGCCGCGATCGCGGAACCTGCCAGCACCGGTGTCGCCAGCATCGCCGGGCGAGTGCACCCGATCGACCGCCGATCAGACGGCGGTGTCCTCATCCGACTCGGACCGGGCGGCCGTCAGGTCCGAGTTCCGTTGGCTCCCGGCACCTTTGCCACCGTCGATGTGCAAACGGTCGAGCCGCTTGCGTTCGGCGAGCCGGTCGACGTGCCCGGCGGCGGCGTGCTCGCCTACGACGGCGAACGCACGACCCCGGTCAGCCTCGACGCCACGATCACGGTGTCGATCGAGGCGTCCGGCCCGCGGATGATCGACGTCGAAGCGGCACTCATCGTCGCCTCGCGCTCACACCTGTTCGACGTGTCCCCCCGACGAAAGGACGCCCATGGCGACTGAATTCCTGATGCCGAAACTCGGCCTGACGATGGAGGAAGGCACCATCACCGAGTGGTTCGCCGACGACGGCGCCTCGATCACCGCCGGCGCCCCACTCCTGCGGATCGAGACCGACAAGACCGAGACCGACGTCGAAGCAGCCGCGACCGGTCGTCTCCACCGAGTCGGCCAGGTCGGTGAGACCTTCGCCTGCGGCGAGCGCATCGGTTGGTTCCTCGACGAGGGCGAAGACGCACCCGCGTCAGCGGCTCCGGCTGCCGCAGCTCCGGCGGCCGCTGTCGCTGCCGCTCCCCCACCCGGCGCAGCACCGACGACGGCCGCGGCGACCGTCGCCCATACCGGCCGGGTCGTCGCGTCGCCGCTCACCAAGCGGCTTGCGCTCGAGCGCAACATCGACCTTCGGACCGTTCGCGGCACCGGCCCCGGTGGACGCATCGTCGCTGCCGACCTCGACAACCTCCCGGCAGCCGGCGCCCCGTCGCTCCCGGCGCCCCCCGTCACCGCCCAACCCGTGCGTCCTGCGGCGACCGTGACGGGCACGTCGATGCCGGCCACCGCGGCCGCGCGTAGCCTTGCCGACCTCCTCGGCGTCGATCTGGCGCAGGTCCCGGTCGACCCGATCGAACAGCGCATCACGAAGGACTCCGTCGCCCTCCACGTGCGCGGCCTGATCGCCGGTGGTGCCGCCCCATCACCAGCACCAGCACCGACGCTGCTCCCCGCGCTGCAGGAACCGACGCGCACCGTCCGGCTCAGCGGGATCCGGGGCACGATCGCCAAGCGGATGCACGAGTCGCTGCGTCAGATGGCCCAGCTCACGCTCTTCATGGACGCCGATCTCGATGCGGTCGTCGAGGACCGCGAACGTCGCAAGGAATCAGGTTCCGCCCCGAGTTACACCGACTACGTGATCGCCGCCGCGGCGAGGGCGCTCGGGCAGCATCCGCTGGTCAACTCCCAGATCACCGACGACGGTGTCGCGCTGCTGCCGACCGCTCACGTCGGCATGGCCGTTGCGCTCGACGAAGGCTTGATCGTCCCGGTGATCCGCGACACCGCGTCGCTCGACCTCACCTCGCTGTCGGTCGAGTCGTCACGGCTAGCCGCCGCAGCGCGGTCCGGCTCGCTCGAGCTTCCCGATCTCGAGGGCGGAACGTTCTCGGTGAGCACCCTCGGCATGTACGGCGTCGACGGGTTCACGCCGGTGATCAATCCGCCGAACACGGCGATCCTCGGCGTCGGCCGCCTGCGCGACGAACTCGCCCTGAGCAAGAAGGGCAAGGTTCGCGTGCACAAACGGCTGACGCTGAGCCTGACGTGGGACCACCGGGCATTCGACGGTGCTCCGGCGGCCGCGTTCTGCAGGACCATCGCCGACCTGCTCGGTGATCCGGACGCGCTCGACGCAACGTGATCGGAGCACACCGATGATCGACTACCAGCGCGTCTTCCATGTCGGCGTGCGGGTCCCCGACCTCGGCGCGGCGATGGACGAGATCGGCGCCAGCATGGGCGTCACCTGGGCCGAGCGCCGCGAGAACACGGCTCAGAGCCTCTGGACGCCGGAGACAGGACTCCAGGAGATCCACCTGAAGTACACGTACTCGGCAGAGGGCCCTCAGCACATCGAACTGCTCGAGGGCCCCGTCGGCACGTTCTGGGACGGAACCGTGTCGGCCGGCGCGCATCACGTCGGCGTCTGGGCCGATGACGTGCAGGCCGAAACCGAGCGGCTGGTGTCGCTGGGCTGGACGCTCATCGGCGCCCAGCAGGATCCGAGCGCCGGCGCCGGTGTCGGGATGTTCACCTACCTGCAACCGCCGAGCGGGCTGATCGTCGAACTGGTCGACAGCGCCGTCCTGCCGTTCTTCGAACAGTGGTGGTCTGCCGCCCTCTGAGCCCGCCCCGGCCCGCCCTGCGATGAGCCAAGTGTCGCTATCAGGGCGGTTTGCTCATCGCAGCACCCCCACCCCAACCTGCGATGAGCCAAGTGTCGCTATCCGGGCGGTTCACTCATCGCTGGGCGGTCAGGTGGCGGCGAGGGCCTGGTCGCGGGCCCAGCGGTAGTCGGCCTTGCCGTTCGGGGCGCGGTACACCTCGTCGACGAACACGACCCGTCGAGGTGCCTTGTAGTCGGCAATTGATGCCTTGACCGTGGCGATGATCGCCTCGGCGGGAGTCGGCTCGCGAACCGAGCACACCAGCACGACCGTCTCACCGAACCGCTCGTGCGGCACTCCCACCGCGTTTGCGTCGATCACGTTCGGATGCTTGCGGGCCGCGACCTCGACCTCCTCGGGGTAGATCTTCTCGCCGCCCGAGTTGATGCACACCGAACCCCGGCCGAGCAGCGTCACCGTGCCGTCCTCGGCGATCGTGGCGAAGTCGCCCGGCACCGTGTAGCGAACGCCGTCGATCGTGCGGAACGTCTGGGCGGTCTTGGCGTCGTCGTGCCAGTAGCCACGCGGCATCGGACCGGTCGCGGCGAGCATGCCGGGAACGTCGGATCCCCGGGGAAGCACCTCGTCGGTCATCGGATCGATCGTGACGACGTTGGGTGGTGCGGTGAACACCGCCGTCTCGGGCGGCTCGGTGCCCGGCATCGTCATCGACATCGCGTACGGCCCACCCTCCGACGCGCCGATCATGTCGATGATCACCGCGTTCGGGAGCCGGCGTTGGAAGGCGCGTTTCTGATCCACCGACAGCGTGGCCCCCGTCGACACGATGCGGGTCACCGACGTGAGGTCGTGGATCACCCCGTCGGCCTCGGCCGCGTCGAGTGCCTCGTTGAGCGGTCGGGCGAACGCATCGCCGACGAGGGAGATCTGTGTCACCCGATGTCGCTGCACGAGATCCCACAACTCGTTGGCGTCGAACGAGCGGCTCCCGAGCAGCACGACGCTGCCACCCATCACGAACGCCCCGATCGCGAGGAACAGCGCGGTCCCGTGCATCAGCGGCGGCGCACACAGCATCACCGGGCTCTTGCCCTCGGCGCGCAGTTCGGCAGCGATGCGACCCACGTCCTCGGGCGTGGTCGGCACCTCGATGCCTGCGGACATGTACGCCGTGAATCCCAACGCTCCGAACAGGTCGACGTGGCGCCACACCACGCCCTTCGGATTGCCCGTGGTGCCGCCGGTGTACAGCATCAGCGTGTCCTCGCCCGAACGCTCGATGCGGGCAGCCGGCTCGGAGCCCTGGACGGCGTCGTGGTACCACTCGGCGCCCTCGACGAGCGGCGTGCCGTCGTCGACCTGCAGCAGCACGCGTACGGTCGGCATCGACGCAACGGCGCCAGCCACCTGCGGACCGAGCGAACCGTGGAACACGAGCACCTCCGCCCCGGCGTTGTCGCAGATGTAGGCGATCTCGGGTGCCTTGTACCGGTAGTTGACGTTGACCGGTGTGGCGCGGAGCTTGAACGCCGCATACGACGATTCGAGGTACTCCGGACAGTTGTACATCAGCTGGGCGATGCGGGTCCCGACGCCGGCGCCCCGATCGGTCAACGCCGACGCGAGCCGAGCGGCGCGGTCATCCAGTTCACGCCACGTCTGCGACACCTCGCCCACCACGACCGCCGTCTGGTCGGGCTGGGCATCGGCGAATGCCTCCCACAACGTCGCCCAGTTCTCACTCAACCCGTCGCTCACTGCGACCCCCCTTCGTCGACTCGACAGTACCCG
>DATLBC010000055.1:0-40767 GCA_035527095.1 Ilumatobacteraceae bacterium
GACTCACACCGAGGCAGCGTCCACTGCGTCGTCGGCGATGTGACGTCCGTAGACGACGTTGCGCGCGCTGTTGCTACGGCTTGCTCACTCGGCGACCTCAGGATCCTCGTCAATTGTGCCGGCGTCGGGAGCAACGAGCGAGTAGCGACCAGACACCGCGATGGCACGGTCAGCTCCGGTGACGTCGACGCATTCCGACGGGTGATCGACGTCAACCTGGTCGGCAGCTACAACTGTATGAGTCAGTTCGCGGCAGCTGTCCCGCCGATCGGCCCGGGCGAGGAGTCGGCTGGTGTGGTGATCAACACGTCGTCGCTTGCCGCCTTCGAAGGTCAAGTGGGACAGGCCGCGTACTCTGCCTCGAAAGCCGGCATCGGGGCGATGACGTTCGTGGCGGCTCGCGATCTCGGCAATCTGGGAATTCGCGTGAACGCCATCGCTCCCGGCCTCATGGAGACGCCGTTGTTCGGGACCATCCGTGACGATATTCGCAACGGGCTCATCGCCTCGGTCGTGCACCCAGCCCGCGTGGGACGTCCCAGTGAGTTCGCGTCACTCGTCTGCACGTTGGTGGAGCACGAGTATCTCAACGGTGAGACCATTCGTCTTGACGCCGCCGCTCGTCTGCCACACCAACCGCAGTCGTCGCTCTAGTGCATCCTGCCCAGGAGTCGGGGTGACGAGTGGGCCCTGTGGTTGGGGTGGTGATGAGCGAGTATCTGTCGCAGTGGAAGGCGATCGAGTCGATCTCCCAGAAGCTGTCGATCAATCACGAGGCCCTCCGCCAGTGGGTTCGCCGAGAGCGGAGACCGACACCGGTCAGCGATCGGTCTCGGGACCGAGGCGCGAGCGAAGACGAAGGCGCTCGAGCGCGAGAACAACGAGCTGCGCCGGGCGAATGAGGTCTCGAAGGCGGCGGGTGGTTCGATGGTTTTCGCGTAATGACGCGGGAGATGTGTTGGAGGTTGGGTCGAGTACGGCGGGGTGCCGGGTGGCGTCCCCGTTGTATCAGTCGGCGCCGGCATCGTTCACCGACAATGCCTGGGCGGTGTTCGATGTCGCCGCAACCTGGACCCTCAACGACTGCGTGCAAGTTCTGCGTTCTACCTCTCGGCCGTAACGAGGACCACTGCCTGGCCCGGCGACCTCGCGGGTACGTGCGATCCGTTCTCTCGATTCGGCGAACGACGGTCCAGCCGCACGCACGGCCGTCTACAAACGTTTCGACGTCCCTGATCCAGAGATCGGCGTGCGGCGGAAGGCCTCTTGTGCGATGGTGATCGTCTCGTCGATGTCGGCGTCGGTGTGGGCGGCGCTGAGGAACCAGTTGAGCGCCGGATGGAAGATGGCGCCAAGGCCGGCGGCCTCGCGCGAGAAGCGACGACCGAGTGTGAGGTTGTCGTCGTCGGTGAAGAGGAGCGTGGGCATGGCGAGTGGCCCGGAGTAGTCGATCCGATGCCCGGTCGACTCAGCCGCGGCGAGGATCCCGGATCGGAGACGTGCGCCGATCGTCTGCAGGTGGTCGAAGGCGTGATCGCGGTCGTAGATCTCCAGCACCTTCATCGCAGCGTGCATCGGTGGCGTCTCGAACATGTACGTCGACGTGTAGAGGATCTTGCGGGCGGCTCTGCGGATGGCGTCGCCACCGAGGAGCGCGGAGATCGAGTACCCGTTGCCGAGCGCCTTTCCGAACGTCATCAGGTCGGGCATGATCCCGAGCGCTCGGTGGGAACCGTCGGGGTGCAGACGGAATCCGTGTCGGACGTCATCGACGATCACCTGTACGCCGTATCGGTCTCGGACGAGTTCGATCGCGGCGATGAACTCGGGCGACGCGTCGACGGTCGGCACGAGCGGGATCTGGTGGATCGGGTTGAGGAGTATCGCGGCGATCTTGTCGTGACGTGCCTCGACCAGTGCGAGCAACATCTCCGGGTCATTCCATGCGGTGCGCAGCACGTCGCGGGTGCCGTCGGTGAGCACTCCGGCCGACGGGGAGACGGCGAGCTCGGGATCGTTGCCGTGATATGCACTCGTGAAGCCGACGACCAACGGCCGCTGAGTGTGTTGGCGCGCAACGCGGACCGCGAGTGCGACCACCTCGGAGCCGTTCTTCGACACGACCCCCCAGGTCATCGCGTCGTAGCGGTCGACCAGTCGTTCCACGATCTCGACCAGCGCGCTGGGGAACATGCTCGCACTCGTCATCGTCGCTGCCTGTCGGCGGGCAGCCTCTTCGACTTCGGGGTGACGGTATCCGAGCAGGTTCGGGCCGTTCGCGCAGAGCAGGTCGATGTAGGTCCGTCTGTCGACATCGGTCACTCGGCACCCGTCGGCCGCGACGATGAACCCGGGCAGCACCCCACGTCCGGCGATGTCGGCGCTGCGCGACAGATAGATGCCTCCACCGGGCAGCACCCGGTCCGCCCGATCCCACAGGGCCAGACCCTCGGGTCCGTCGATCGGGTCATCGATCATCGCTGAAGATGATCACACATGGGGCACGTGGGATCCGGTTCGCACGTGAGCCACCCCGACCCGACTCACCCAGCGTGCGGCGATGCCACGGCGGCGGGTTCCGGACTGCTCACGCGGTCGGCGCACTCGATTGCCGCCTTGCTCAACCGCATCATGCGGATGTCACCCACCGGGGTCCCGGTCCCTCGGCTGCAGGTCATGGCGACGGCGAGGTCGCGGGTCGGGTCGGCCCAGGCACCCGAACCGCCCAGGCCGAAGTGGCCGAAGCCGTCAGGGCAGATGCCCTGGTTGCCGAGAACCCGGTGGTAGCCGAGTCGCCAGCGCATCGGCATCACGAGCACCAGATCGCGCTCGTCGTTCTGCACCTCGCCGATCCGCCGGACGGCTTCCTCCGACAGCATGCGAATCCCGCCGACCTCGCCGCGGCCGGCGAGCATCGCGTACATCGTGGCGAGAGCCCGAGAGGTGAAGAACCCGTTGACGGCCGGGATCGACGCGTCCATCACGTCGGGTCCGGCCATCATGTCTTCCATGCCACGCGGGAACAGCGCGTTCGCGATGCGCCGGGTGTTCAGCGGCGAGCCGACCAGGCTCAGCGTGCGGCCGACCTGCTTGCCGACTTCGTGGCCGATGCGCTCGATCGGTCCGGGGAGCTTGGGAAGGATGCTCATCGGTGCGAGCTCGGCCGCCCGGTAGCGCTGCTCCGGTGGGCACCCGAGGTACAGCCCGTCGAGGCCGAGCCGCTGGTCGACGTCGGTGGCGATCACCTCGGCGATCGGGCGTCCTGTCACCCGCTGCACGATCTCGCCCACGAGCCAGCCGTAGGTGAAGGCGTGGTAGCCACACTTGGTGCCCGGCTCGTAGGCGGGTGGCTCCTTCTCCAGCGCCTCGATCACGTGCTCCCAGTCGAGCATGTGGTGGGCGCTCGCGATCACACTGCGCATACGGTGCAGGCCGGCGGAGTGGCTCAGCACGTGTCGGACCGTGACGCCCTCTTTGCCGTTCTGGGCGAATTCGGGCCAATAGGTCGCCACCGGCTCGTCGTAGTCGACGAGCCCGGCTTCGGCTTGCAGGTGGAGTGCGAGCGACGTCACCCCCTTGGTGGTGCTGAAGCACATCGTCAGGGTGTCGGCTTGCCAGGGGTCACCCTCGGGCGTGCGAACGCCACCCCACAGATCGACGACCGGCTCACCGTGGTGGAAGACGGTGACTGCCGCGCCGCCGTCGGTGCGTTCGAGTTGGCTGCGGAACGTGTCAGCAACCGCGGTGTAGTCCGGATGGACAAAGCCTTCCATGCGCTCCACGCTCGGCTCATTGCGCCCAGCGCGCCAGGGCACTACGCCCTCTTCGTCTCGGTGCTGCCGAACAGGCGGCCGTCCGCAGCTGTCACCCATCTGGCGATCTCGGTCGTCTGTTCTGGGTAGTCGGGGAAATTCGCGACTCCTTGGTGAGACCTGAACCAGTGGTGTATCGCGACGGAACAACTCAGGTGAAGGGAGTCCGAGCATGGGAAGAGCAGCTGGTCACCTCGATGGGACGTCGGCTGGATTCGGCGCTTCCTTGCGACGGCTTCGAGAGGGCGTGCAGGGCAGCCAGGCCTGGAGCTCGATCTTCCGACCGGGTTCGATCTTCCGCAAGGGCTACACCGACAGCCCGCGCAACCGCAGCTACGTGATCATGAACTCGGTGCTGTATCACCTGCATCCGGTCAAGGTGAAGCGTCACGCAGTCAAGGTCAGCTACACGCTCTGCCTCGGCGGGCTCAGCTTCTTCCTCTTCATCCTGCTCACCGTCACCGGCATCTTCCTGATGTTCTTCTACCGACCCGAGACGGCGGCCGCCTGGAACGACATGAACCAGCTCCAGACCTCGGTGACGTTCGGGCTGTTGGTCAGAAACATGCACCGATGGGGCGCGCACTTGATGGTGCTCACGGTGTTCTTGCACATGGCCCGCGTCTTCTACCACGGCGCGTACAAGCCGCCGCGTGAGTTCAACTGGGTGATCGGCGTGATCCTGCTCACCCTCACGATCGGGTTGTCGTTCACCGGCTACCTGCTCCCGTGGGACCAGTTGGCCCTGTGGGCCGTCACCGTCGGCGGCAACATGGCCGGCTACACCCCAGTGTTCGGCGACGAGGTTCGCTTCGTACTGCTCGACGGCAAAGAGATCGGCCCGAACACGCTGCTGCGATGGTACGTGCTGCACGTGTTGTTCCTGCCGTTCATCATCGTGATCTTCATGGCGATCCACTTCTGGCGGGTCCGCAAGGACGGCGGAATCTCCGGCCCCCTCTGAGAATCCTCTCGACACGGCGACTCGGTCGGGAGCACGATCGGAGAACTCGACGTCGTTCGTGTCACCCGCCCCAGCGATTCGATCGTCTGTTCTGAGCAAGCAACCAATTCGGCCGACAACAGGAGGACGACATGGAGTGGTGGATACTCGAACTGGTCACCGTGGCGGTGATGGTCGCGATCATCGGCACGCTCGGCCCGCTGATCAAGCGATACGGCAAGTCCTACGCGGCCGACGTGTTCAGGGTCAATCCGCGAACCGGGAAGAGCTACCTCGTCCTGATGGACTTCGCGTACTACTTGATCTTCGGCGCGTACATCCTGTTCTCGATCAAGTGGGAGCCCGACACGGGCTGGGAACAGCAGGTGAACGCCGAACAGCTACAGGCATCGGTGGTGCGAATCGGAGGGTTGCTGTTGCTCATGGGTCTGCTGCATGGCCTGAACGTCCTCACGCTGCCCGTGATCGGCCGGATCTTCACCCTCAACCGACAGCTCGACGACGACGTCGCTGGGCCACGGGCCGCCTGAAGCGGAACGCGTCGATCTCGTCGTGTCGTCGGAGGCAACGCTCGCAGCATCAGCTGAGACCGTCGATGCCGACGCGCTCGTTGCGCAGATGTTCGCCGAACAAGGTGGGTCGCTCGTGCGACTGGCGCGGGTGTTCTGTGACGATCGCGATGCTGCCGAAGACCTCGTGCAGGAGGCATTCATCCGACTCCACCGATCGGCCGGTTCCATTCGGGACCTTCACCGGGCTCCGGCCTTTCTGCGGTCGATCGTGATCAACCTTGCACGTGATCACAACCGTCGAGGGCTGATGTCGCTCCGGCATCGAGGAAGTGCCGATCTTCCGGCACCGCCGGTCGAGCCCGACGAGCGTGCCGTCCACGACGAGGAAGTGGATGAGGTGCTGGATGCCCTGCGCACGCTTCCCGAGCGTCAGCGGGCATGCCTTGTCCTGCGCTACTACGAGCAGCTGTCGATCGCGGAGGTTGCGGAGACTCTGCGCATCTCGACGAACTCGGTCAAGACCCATTGTCGACGCGGACTCGTATCGCTCGAATCACGACTGGAGCCCACGAAGTGAACGTCGAGCAACGACTCGTGAACGCCCTGCGGGCGGGCGGCCAGATCGAGCCGAGCCCGGACCTGTGGTCTCGAGTCGTGCACTCGATCGAGGAGGACCGCGCGCACCGTCGCCGGGTGGTCATCTCGTTTGTGACGGTGACCGCCATCGTTGCCGCACTGGTCGGCATCGGGATGCTGAACGTGATCGACACCCCAGCCGGTCGGCAGGTGCGGATTCCGGCAATGGAGCTGATCGAAACGATTGCGCTCGTGTCGCTCGTCGTCGTCCTCGGGCCCGCGATTCGACGCTTCGGCCGAGGATATGCGCACGACCTCTGGCGTACGACTCCCGACCTGCCCACCTCGCTGCTCCGCTTGCTCGATGTGGCGTACCTGCTGGTGTTCGGGGGCTACATCCTCATGACGAGCTACTTCGACTTCGGACGATCGAGGGTGGTCGTGGCCGAGCAGATCGAGGAGCTCTTGCAGCGTGTCGGCGGGCTGCTCCTGACGATGGGCCTGCTGCATGCCGCCACCATCATGGCCCTGCCGTTGATCGCGCTCGTTTCGAACTCGACCCGGGTCGGCCGCAAGTTGCCGAGATGGGTCGTCGCCATCCTGGTCCTCGTCGGCCTCGGTGTCGGGTTCTTCGGTTTGCAGGCGCTGATCGGTGGAATCGCCAGCTCGGCCTGACCGCGTCGAGGCAACGAATCGGCGCCGCTGTCACCCGTCTTTGCGTTGCTGTCCGTCTGTCGGTGTATGGAGGAACGGCTGTGACGAATGTGGTCGAGATCGAGAGTCTGCGCAAGTCGTATCGACGGCGTGGGGGCACGACCGTGGCGATCGACGGATTGGACCTCTGCGTCCCCGAGGGCGGTGTCTACGGATTCCTCGGACCGAACGGTTCGGGCAAGACGACCACGATCCGATGTGCGCTCGGGCTTGCCCGACCCACGGCCGGCGCGATCAGAGTTCTGGGTCGGCCCGTGCCGGAGGGTCTCCGCGAGGCGGCACGTCGGATCGGAGCGATCGTGGAGACACCTGCGCTGTTGCCGACGATGACCGCACGCGAAAACCTCCGGTTGCTCGCGGCAGTCGACAGGATCGGCCCGCGACGAGTCGACGAGGTGCTCGCCGTCGTGGGGCTGTCAGACCGCGCCGACGATCTCGTGAAGCGCTACTCGCTCGGCATGAAGCAGCGCCTCGGTCTTGCGGGCGCGCTGCTCAAGGATCCGGAGCTGCTGGTGCTCGACGAGCCGGCCAACGGTCTGGATCCCGCCGGGATGCGGGAGGTGCGCGAGCTCTTGCGTCGACTTGCCGACGACGGTCGCACGGTGTTCGTGTCGAGTCACATTCTCGCCGAGATCGAATCGACTTGTGACCGGGTGGCCATCTTGGCTCAGGGCCGTCTCGTCACCCACGGCACCGTCGCGGACGTGATCTCTGCGGCTGGCCACCGGGCGTCGATACTGGTGAAGGTCGACGATCTCGATTGGGGCGTGCGTGCACTCCACGACGCTCACTTCACGGTGCAACGCGTCAACGACGAGCTTAGAGTCGACATTCCCCCCGAGCGTTCGGGAGATGTGACCCGCGCGCTCGCCGCTGCTGGCCAGTGGGTGACCGAACTCCGACCTGATCGGTTCAGTCTCGAAGACGTCTTCCTCGAGCTGACGTCGGGTCACGTCGAAGTTGCGAATGCCGAGCTCGCAGAGGTCGGGGCATGAACCTTCTGATGACAGAGATGCGTCGGGCCATGCATCGGCGAGCCGTGCGGGCGCTGATCGCGATCGCGCTCGTCGGTTGCGTGATGGCTGGGCTGATCTCCTATCTCGCATCCGCCGGCAAGACCGTCGCGCAGCTGCGCGCTGGTGACGGCAGTCCCGCGCTGGTCGAGCACTGGTGGTCGGCCGCTGACCACGAAGGGTTCCTCAGCGTCGGCATGTTCTTCTTGTTCCTCGGAGGTTTCTTCGGCGGGGCGACCGTGGCAGGAGCTGAGTGGCGTGCGGGCACGATGACGACGGTACTCACGTGGGAACCCCGACGACTGAGGCTCCACAGTGCCCGTGTGGGGAGTGCAGCCGTTCTTGCGTTCGCCATCTCGTTCGGGCTGCAGATCGTGTTTCTCGTCTCGTTCCTGCCGTCGGTGATTCTCAACGGCTCGAGCGATGGCATGGATGGTTGGTTCTTGTTCGATCTCGCGGTCGTCATGGTGAGAACGTCGGCGATCACTGCTGCTGCGGCGGTGCTCGCAGTGTCGCTGGCCACTGCAGCTCGCAATACGGCATTCGCGATCATCACCCTCTTCACCTGGCTCGTCGTGGTCGAAGGACTCATCCGGAGTCTGAAGCCGTCGCTCTCCGGATGGCTCTGGGGCGAAAACGTTGCGACGTCGATGACCTGGTCGCGTCTCGAGAACGTCGAGGTCGGTCACGGTCCGATCGTGTCGGCCGCGACGCTGGTCGTCTATCTGGCGGTGATCGCCGGGGGTGCAGCAGCCTCGTTCCATCGACGCGACATCGCCGCCGCGACCTGACCGATGCTTCACACGGGGTGCTGCACATGCGACGATCAACAAACGACATCTGTTCGGCGCAGGGGGTCTGAGTGGGAGTGAACGAACTTCGGTTCCGTGAGGCGGAGCAGCGCCTGTGGGAATCGGTCGGTGTCGCGCCGACGGAGCGGTGGCTCCATCTCGATCGAGCAAACTGCTCAGTGAGAGTTCAGGAGGTCGGTTCGGGTCCGGCTGTGGTGTTCGTTCACGGCGCCTCGAGCGGTGGATCGAGTTGGGCGTCGCTGGTCGCCGGACTCGATGGGTTCCGGTGCATCATGCTGGATCGCCCCGGCTGCGGCCTGAGCGAACCGCTTCCGTCTCGACCTGACGGGATCGAGGGCATCGAGGCCTACGCCGACGGCTTGATCGCCGACCTGCTCGACGCGCTCGGCCTGGCTGAGTCGCATCTCGTGGCAACGTCGTATGGCGGATATTTCGCGCTTCGTGGCGCGGCGGCTCACCCTGACCGCATCGACGGGATCCTCGAGTTCAGCTGGATGGCCGGGGCGCCCATGGCCAAGGTGCCGCCGGTGATGAGGCTCGGCAGTGTCCGCGGCGTCGGGTGGCTGATGGCGAGGGTGCCACCCCCGGAGCGCGCGGTGAGGATGATGCTGCGCCAGATCGGTCTCGGCGCCGCCCTCGACTCGGGCCGCTTCGATCAACCGTCGCTCGATTGGTATGTCGCGTTGCTGCGCGAGACGCGCACCATGCGCAACGAATTCGCGGCGTCTCCACAGCTCATCTCCCCGATCCACGGGCTGAACGAACGTGTGCTGCTTCCGGCCCGTCTGCTGGCCGACATCCGTTCGCCGGTGCACTTCCTGTGGGGTGAGGACGATCCGAACGGTGGCGCCGACATCGCCCGCCAGTTCGTCGGCCAGCTGCCGAACGCCGAACTCGAATTGATGGCGGGCGTTGGTCACGCCCCGTGGATCGACGACCCCGATCATGCGGCAGCAGTCGCCCGGACGTTCTTCGACCGATGACTGAACCGTTGCGCCAATCCGTCGCGACGAAGAGAGTGGAGATGGACGAACGGGGCGACTGATGCAAGTGTGGATCGATCAGGACTGTTGCACCGGTGCCGGGCTGTGCGTCGACCGCTGCCCGGATCTCTTCGTGGTGCTCGAAGACGGGCTGGGCTACGTCCAGGTGGATCATGTCGTGGTCGCCGACCCAGGACGTGCGAGCCCCGTGCCGATCCGCCAGGAAGATTCGGTGATCGATGCGGCAGAGCACTGTCCCGGCGAATGCATCTACCTCGAAGTCGAGCCGCTCGGGTCGGAACCCGACGACGCCGACATCCACGACGCCGACGTCGTGGATGGTCCGATCTGAGCGCCGGGTGTCCGGTTGAGTGGCGTTCGGTTGCGATCGTCGAGAGGATCACTCCAGCCGTGGTGGCAACATCGACGTGTACGGCCATGGATCGACGCTGATGGCGCGAACGAGTTCCTCGGCGATGTCGCGCTGGTCGAGCGATCGCATGAGGAGCGAACGTCCTCCGGTGAAGTTCTCGCCGATCTGGTCCACGAGATCCGTCGGCAGTTCGTCGACGACGCGCCACGGTCGACCGAACGCCACCAGGCCCGATGACGTCAGTACATTTGGGGTAGAGCCGGATGAGGGCTCGGTAGATGCGGTGTGTTGCCATGTCAGGCCAGCCCTGGTCCCAGGTTCGTGCGGGCGACCCGCACGAGCGATTCGAGCCGGTCGGCCTCGGCGATGCAGACACGACGCCCGAGCGCGGTGAGGTGGTAGTACCTGCGGCGCTGGTCGTCGTCGCTGGGGCGGCGGTCGGTCTCTTCGGCGAGGCCGAGTTCGACGAGGCGCTTGAGCGTGCCGTACAGCGTGGCGGGCCCCATCTTCACGACGCCCCGGGACGAGTCCTCGACGTCCTGCATGATCGCGTAGCCGTGGCGGTCGCCGTGAGTGAGGGCCACCAGCACGTGGAACTGAGCGGGAGGCAGCGGGAGCAGGGTGATCGGGTCGGTCACGGCGTCCATATATATCGAAAGTCGATATAATGTCAACCGATACATCGTGGCTCAGCTCGACGCAGGCATCTCCGCTACTGCTCGGGAGTCGGCATCACGCCGGCCTGGCGCAGACCCGCCAGGTTGTCGACGATGCCCCGCTGATGGACCACCTGGCCCGCGTCGTTGAACGTGAGGATGACCATCTCCTCGAATTCGAGCCGCTTGCCCGTTGGTGGTATCGGACCCCAGGCGCCGAGCTGGGTTCCGGAGATGCGGAGATGCACCGCCACGGCGTCGCCCTCGGCGACCATCCCGAGCAGCTCTTCGTGATAGTCGGGCATCGTCAGCCAGGCTCGCTCCACCATCTCGCGAATCGAGTCGCGCCCCACCCGTAGCGGTGCGTATGGGCGGTAATCGGCGACGTAGTCGGACGCATACAGTTCGTCGATCACCTCGAACTTCTTGCCGTTCCAGATCTCGTCGAACAGGCGGTGGACAACGGCCTTGTTGCGTGCGGTGTTCATGGCGCCTCCTCTCACTCGCCCGGATCCACCCGAACAATCCATTGTTCCAGCGAACCGGATAGCGGGTTCACCGGAACCATGAGACATGAATGAGCAACATCGCATTGGTCGGTCCGAGTGGTCCGTCCTCGCCAGGTCCTGGTGGAAACCCCTCGTCGTCGGGGCGGTCCTCGTCCTCGCCGTGATCGTCGGCTCGGGCGTCGGCATCGACGCATGGTTCCTCGGCTTCTTCGCCGTGATCCTTGCGTGCTTGCTGATCGCGGTGGGGGTCGTGCTCGGGTTGGCCCATCTCGTCGCTCGCCGGTCTGGTGCTCGCGCATGAAGCGATTGCTGGGAGCCCTGCTCACAACAACGGCGTTGTCGCTGGCTTCGTGCACCGGTCTCCAGGGCGATGAGCCGCACGACGACGGCGGCGAGTCGACTGCGGCGTCCGGCGACCAATTCTGCGAGGCGATGGCACACCTGATCGCGCTGCTCGAGCCCACCGAATCATCGAGTCCCAGCGAGACGCAGAAGACTTTCGAGGAGGCGGCGATCTGGTTCGAGCAGGCGGGTGACGCTGCTCCGGCATCGATCGCATCCGACGTCACGGCGTACGTCGATGCCTTCGCGGAGTACACGCAGCACCTCGCGGACGTCGACTACCGGCTCGACGTGGTGTTCAGCACCCAGGAGGGCACCGACCTTGCGATCGACACGTCTCACACGCTCACGCCGGCGATCGTCGGTCATGTCACCGACGAGTGCGGGCTCAGCTTCGGCGACGACGCCTGAGCGTTCCTGATGAATTCGGTGAACCAAGCGACGCGTTCAGTGGCACAGTTGGGCATGTCACGGGGGTGTCCAGACGGACGCAGCGACGCTGAGCTGGTCGCAGCCGTCGTCGACCGCGACCGGGGCGCGCTCCAGGAGTTGTACGTGCGACACGAGCCGTGGCTGTCGATTCGCCTCGCCTACCGGTGTTCCGACCGCTCGATGGTGGAGGAAGCGGTGCAGGACACGTTTGTCGCCGTGTGGGGTTCGGCCGACAAATTCCGAGCGACCGGCCCGGTGGCGGCGTGGATCTGGGGCATCGGAATCCGCCGACTCCTCCATGTGATGCGACCACGCAAGTCGCTGCGCGAACGATTGCTGGCCCAGCGGTCGCCCGAGTTGTTGTCGGCTGAGGACGAGTTGCTGGTCGGTGTCGAACACGGCGACGTCGGGCTCGCGCTGGGGCGGTTGTCGCCGGAGCTGCGGATGGTGGTGCAGGCCACCGTGCTCGATGGGCTCAGTTGCCAGGAGGCCGGCCGATTGCTCGGCATCCCATCAGGCACGGTCAAGACTCGGATGATGCGGGCGAAACGAGAGATGCGGGAGGCATTGACATGACGAGCGTCGACCAGTGGCACGTGAGTAACCACGAACTCGAGCGCTATGTGAACCACACGGTTCCGACGTTCGCTCGGGCGTCGGTGGAGGCGCACCTGCTCGAATGCGACCGGTGTCGCAGCGAGCTGAATCTCCTGCGCTCCACGGCGGCGCCCGACGGCGACGACGACGACGTGTGGTTGCGCATCGCCGACCGAATCGACGTGACCGGACGGCCGTTGCGGTCATCTACGACGGCGTTGCGGGTGTCGACGTCGAGTCCACTGCTGTTGGCGGCGACCCTCAGCGTCGCAGTTGGCGTGGTGATCGGCGTTGCGATCGCCGCGGCGGTAGCTCCGCGGGCTTCCCTGCCGCTGTTCGTGATGCTCGCCCCGCTCGCTCCTGTGGTTGGCGCGGTGTTGGCGTTCCAGACCGGCATCGATCCGGCAGGACAACTCGCCATGGCGACGCCGCTCGCGTCCGGCCGGTTGCCGTACCTGCGAGCGCTGTTGTCCAGTGGGGCGGCGCTGGTCGCGGTCGCCGTCGCCAGTGTCTTCGTCCCCGTCGGGCTCGATGACGTGGCGGTCTGGTTGCTCCCGGGCCTGGCGTTGACTGCATTCGTCGTGGCGGTCTCGACGTGGGTTGATCCGAGACGCGTCGCGTTGACGCTGGCGTGTGGGTGGGCGCTCCTGGTGGCGATGTGGTCGTGGGGGCCGAGACGACGCACGATTTCGCTCGACCTGAGCAATCTGGCCGTCGAGCGGCAATCGGTGCAGCTGATGCTCGTCGCGGTCACGCTGGGTTCGGCAGCGGTTACGTTCCTGCGTCGCCACGAGCTCCCCGGCTGGAGGTCGCGATGAGCGGCGACTCGGTGATCGAGCTGACCTCGTTGTCGAAGCGGTACGGGTCGACCGCGGCGGTCGATGAACTCGACTGGTCGGGCGGGCGCGGTGTGATCGGCCTGCTCGGCCCGAATGGCGCTGGTAAGAGCACGCTGCTGCGGATGCTTGCCACGGTGCTGTCCCAGGACAGCGGCACGATCCGAGTCTTTGGTCTCGACCCGGCCGTCGCCGCCGAGCGGCTGGCGATCCGTCGGCGGCTCGGGTACCTCCCCCAGGAGGCGGGTCTGTACCGCAACTTCAGCGCCTACGACCTCGTCGATTACGTCGCCGTGCTCAAGGAGATCACCGACCGAACGACTCGGCGCGATGAGGTGCGCCGCGTGCTCGCCGATGTCGGGTTGACCGACGAGATGCATCGACGGATTCGAACGCTGTCCGGCGGGATGCAACGCCGAGTCGCGCTCGCGGCGGCGCTGCTCGGGCACCCCGACCTGCTCGTGCTCGACGAGCCTGCTGCGGGTCTCGACCCGGACCAGAGGCTCCGCATGCGCACGGTGCTGTCGGACGTCGGTCAGCGAGCAACCGTGTTGCTGTCGACCCATCAGACCGACGAGGTCGCGGCGTTCTGCCAGCGGGTGCTCATCTTGGACCGCGGCCGGCTGCTGTTCGATGGAACACCCCGTGAGCTCGCCGGTCGGGCGACCGATCGGGTCTGGATCAGCGATGTTCCCGAGGCTGGTGCATTGCGGTCGTGGGTGACCGGCGACGGCGACATCCGCAACATCGGGACGCCGCCCACCGGCGCAACGGTGGTCGAGCCGACACTCGACGACGGCTACCTGCTGATCACCACCGAAGTTGGAGTCCGGACGTGACGATCGCGTTCGAACCGTCGAGCACCGACGCTGACGCTCCGGCACGCAGCGCGGTGATCGAGTTGGCGCGGATCGAGTCGTTCCGCATGTTGCGCCGTGCGTCGATCTGGATCGGGTTCGTACTCTCGGTGGTGTTGGCGTTCATCTATGCCCGAGAACAGCAGACCTGGTCGTCACAGAAGTACCAGTCGATCGTCCCGCTGTCGATCTACCCGTTGACGATGGGTGTCTATGTGGCCGGTGTGCAGTCGGGAAATCGTGACCGGTCGCACCGTCGCCCACCGCTCGCCGAGGAGGCGCCCTTGGACGGCGACGCCCGTGCGTGGGCTCGCTTGGCGAGCCTCTGCGTTCCGGTTGCGCTGACGGCGCTGTTGATGGCGGTGATCGGGGTCGGCAGCCGGATCGAGGGCGGCTACCAACTCGGCGAGGGTCGCTTCCGGACCGATACGGCCGTGCATTCGGTGTTCGAGTTGGCACAGCCGGCGCTGACGGTCGCGGTGATCGGTGCCGCAGCAGTCGCCATCGGTCGGGCGGTGCGGCGGTCGGGTCCGGCGATCGTCGTTGGGATGGTGCTGCTGTTCGTCATCGGTGGCGTGTATTGGCTATGGAACGACCGTTTCGTGTACACCACCGCACTGATGCAGGTGCAACCGTTGGGATTCGACAATCGGGAAGTGGTCCACACCCCAACGGCCGTGCTCCACGATCTGTATCTGCTCGGGATGATCGCGTTGTTCTGTGGCCTGTCGCTACGGGCGCGTCCGCGGGCCCGTAGCGTCGGCGGTGGTGCCGCCGTTGCTGTCGCTGCGGTCGTGGCTCAACTGGCCGTGTCGCCGTACTGAGGGTGCCGTGATCCGCGTCGACGTCGCCACCGAGTCGTGGCGGTCCACGCTGCGGGCGATGCCGCTGCGGCCGATGCTGATCGTCGTCTCGTGCCTGATGCTGCTCGGCATCGTGGCGAGCGGGCGCAACGATGCGCTCCCGGGCGTCGTGGGTGTCATTGGTGCGGGAGCACTTGCCGGTGCTGTCGCGCTGGGCCTCGACGACGAGGCGAACACGATGCTGCGATCGTCGCCCAGCAATGCGCTGGCCCGGCTCGGCCTTCGACTGATGTTCCTCGGGCCGGCGCTGCTCGCAGCCGTGCTGGCCCTGGTGGCCGCCGAGCGGCTCCTCTTCGCCGAGCGATCGTCGCTGCCGTCGGCGTCGGCTCTGGTGGCGCTCGCCACAGTGGGGATCGCGGTGGAGGTGTGGTGGGGTCGCCGCCGACCCGAGACCGCTGCCGACGGGGCAGCTGTCGCGGTCATGTTGTTGGTGATCGCCCCCTCACTTGTACCCGGCATCCGGGTCATCGACCGTCTCGGTGGAGCGTGGCAGACCCAGGCGCCGTGGGTGATCGCCCTGTCCGTCGTGCTGGTCGTCGCGGGCACCGCCGGCCGCGACGCCTGACTCTCCGCTGCTGTCGACGGTTTGTGTGAGCAACAACGTCGAGGTCGTGGATGAGCGCTCACACAAATCGGGACGAGGGTCGTGCGCTGATCGGTGAACCGGAGCGGCCGCGAGCTGGAACAGATTGATCACACATCCATGTGAAGGGGAGTTCCATGAACAAGCACTTCGTCATCGTCGGCATCGCACTCACGATCGTGGGCCTTGGCGCCTGCGGCTCCGATGGGGCCGACGACTCAGGCCCGACGGCCGAGTTCTCTGAGCCCGCTGACGGGGCCACCGTCGCCGGCGGAGTCCCCGTCGAGATGGTCGCACAGGGCATCACGATCGAGGAGGCGGGCGAGGTCAACGATGGCGCCGGTCACTTCCACGTGATCGCCGACGCCGGCTGCGTCGATGTCGGCGAGGGAATCACCAAGGACGGCGATCACGTCCACTTCGGCAAGGCGCAGATGTCGGGCACGATCTATCTCGAGCCGGGCAGCCACGACCTCTGTCTCCAGGTCGGCGATGGCGTCCACGAGGCGCTCGATGTCACCGACACCGTCACGGTCGAGGTTGGCATCGGGAGTCGGGACGAGTGGTGCGCGGTCGTTGGCGAGGTCGACGGGCTGTTCGCAGCGAACGACGAGGAGGAAGAGTTCGCGGCGCAGCAGGGCATCGTCGAGAACGCGCGACGGCTGCTCACCCAGCTCGGCGCATCGACGGAGTTCGTGGACGAATCGGTTCGAGCCGACGTCGAGGAGACCGTCGCGATGACGCTGGAGTTCTCCGCAGCAATCGCGGGGGCTGCCGACGAAGCCGCCGCCGAAGCTGCGCTCGCCCCGCTCTACGAGTCGTCTCCCGACGGTGAAGAGATCGCCGCCGCCTGGATCGCGGACACCTGCGGCGTCGACATCAACGACTGAGACGGCGAGGCTGACCGGAATGGGACCGTTGAGGATGGCATTCTCGGTGACCACGCTGATCCGGGCCACGCCCCACGACGTCTTCTGGTTCCTTGGCGATCCGTCCACCGCGGCGGTCATCGATCCTGCCGTTGTGAGTTACGAGCCCGAGCGAGGCACGATGGGCGTCGGGATCCGCAACCACATCCGACTGAAGATGCTGGGAATCCCGCTGTCGATGGTGAGCGAGACGACCGAATGGGAGCCCGATGAGCGGATGGCGTTCCGGTCGATCGAGCCGGGGCGACCGGCGATCGGCCTGGCCACACATCGATTCGAGGCGTGCCCGGAGGGCACCAGGTACACCTGGTCGATGGACTTCGTCCCGACTGGCGTGGGTGGCAAGTTTGCTGCTGTCGTTGCGGCGCGAATGCTCGAGCGCAACGCCGTTGCCCAGCAGGACCGGGTGCGGCGCGTGCTCGAAGCTGCTGTGAGGCTGCCGACTGCAGGAGTGGAGTAGAGGCGTCTCGACCGCCTGCTCAGCGCAGCGTTCGAACGAACAACGCCCGGGCGGCCTCGTCGAATCTCCTGTGTGTGGGTTCGACGACGATGGTGGAGTCGTCCGGACGAAGTGTGCAGGTGAACCAGTAGTTGTGGTGGGCCCGGATTCGATAGGCGATCGCGGCGACGAACACCAGCGCGCCGAACACGGCGAGCCCGACGGCGCCTGTGGCGACACCGATTCCGAAGAAGGTTGCACCGGCTGCCAGCGCCGCAAAGCTCGCCATGTCTCGGGACCGCCACAGCTTCCAGACTCGTTCGCTGATGGGCAAGGCGACCGGGACGTGTTGATGGCGAGGCACGCGACCGGCGATCAGGGCAAACCCCGGCACGCCGAGCAGCCACCGCGGGCCACCCCACGACGTCGCGGTCAGCCGGATGGCTCGCTGGGTCTCGACGCCGGACAACACGCAGCACTCCGGGTAGATCCCGGCGAGTTGATCAGCGACCCGCAGGACCGACCGTGCCATGACCGTTCCCGGTCGGCGCACTCGAGCCGACGTCGCTGCGAGACCGGACGTGCATCGGCGCGCCCCCGACGGGTCGGTTGACCACCATGCCGACGGGCTCGGGTATCTCGGACGACACCGGGGTCAGATCGAGTCGTTGAGCGAGCCTGGCGACGATGAGCGTGAGTTCCATCTGTGCCAGCGCGAACCCGATGCAATTGCGGGCGCCGCGCCCGAACGGCACCCACGCCATGTCGGCGAGTGCTCGCTGGTCGTCGTCGAGGTCGACGAACCGGTCGGGGTCGAATCGAAGCGGGTCTGACCACGCGAGCGCGTTGCGGCCCGCCAAGTGCGCCGACCATGCAATCAGGGTGCCCTTGGGGATCGAGTAGCCGCCCACGGTCACGTCGACCGCCGCCTCGCGGGGACTCAACACTCCGGCCGGGTGGAGACGCACCGTCTCGCGCA
Organism: Ilumatobacteraceae bacterium; assembly: GCA_035527095.1. Classification (GTDB taxonomy): domain Bacteria; phylum Actinomycetota; class Acidimicrobiia; order Acidimicrobiales; family Ilumatobacteraceae; genus Sva-07. The sequence continues at coordinate 17,782 of DATLBC010000055.1, forward strand.
TCACTCTGTTGGCGAGATCGAGTCGGGCGAGCGTGGTCGAGTCCGGTTCCGCAGAGCTCGCTGCGGGGAGTACCTCGTCGGCTTCGGCCCGGAGGCGATCCCACAGGCCGGGGACGAGCGTGGCACGAATCAGCATCCACGCCAGCGATGCCGATGTGGTGTCGTAGCCGGCACCGATCAGCGTGGCGACCTGGTCGCGGATCTCGGCATCGTTGAGGGAACCATCGGCGACGAGCGTCTCGAGGATGTCGAGCGGATCGCCCGTCGGGTGTGCTCGCCGATGGGCGATCTCGCCGTCGATGATCGCATCGAGTGCCGCACGGTCGGTGCGGACGCGTGCCCGAGCCGTGTGCGGGAACGGGTGTGGAATCTGGTGGAACGCGGACGACTCGAGATACTCCTGCGGCCGCTGGAAGAGGTCGCCGATCTCGTCGCAACGTTGGCTCATGTGCTCGCCGAACAGCGCCCGCACCACGATTCGCAGGACGAGCGAACGACCAACCGGGGACATGTCGACCACCGCCCCGGGCTCGGTCCGCGCGACCAACTCGTCGACCGTCGCGTCGGCTTGGTCGATGATCATCGGTATCCAACCGTTGAGGCGGCGTCGACTGAACGCGGTCTGCACCGACGAGCGACGACGGCGGTGATCCTCGCCGTCCGACACGATCATCGAGTGCTTGCCGACGACGAACCCGAGCACGTTGAACTTGTGGTTCCATCGGAACGAGCTGTTCGGCATCGCGAGGAGCTCCCGCAACGCCGCGGGATCGCCGACGATCGCCAATCGGGCGGGTCCGGCGCCGAGACCGCAGATCGGGCCGTACTGCTCGCTGAGGTCGTCGAGGACGACGTGTGGGGTCTGGAAGATGCGACGGAGGTGGCCCGGTTGGGCACGCCACGGCGGGCGGGGGAGTGGGCGGGGATCGTCCATGGCGTTCACACGATGTCGGTCAGCGCAGCGTAGACGGCGCCGGCAGCGACGAACGCGCCGACTGCAACGACCGCATACCCGGCGACGCGCAGTGGCGAACTGTCGATGGCCGGTGCCAATCGGCCGTGCAGGAGCGTCCGCCCGGCGACGTAGACAGTGGCTGGTGCCGCAAGCGGGAATGCGAGCAGCAGCCAGACGAGCGAGAGGTAGGCGACCTTGCGCCGTCGCAGTGCGTCCGTGCGGAGTTGGTTCAGCGGGACGACGGTGGCGTCGAGCCGGGCGACCAGGGCGCTGAACGTCATCCCGAACAACAGCGCCGTGATGCAAACCAGCGTGACGGCGAGCCACAGCGGGGAGAGGATCACGAAGTCGCGGTTGTCCGGCGAGAGCGGATCGCTGACTCCGAATGTCGCGAGTAGCAGCAGACCGAACAGCAGACCGGCGATCCAGGCCGGCCGCGGAAGGATCCGGCGCAGCGGGATGAACACGAGCGACGATGCGAGCGGGATGATCAGGCCGGCGAAGATGAAGAAGCCGACAGAACCACCGAAGGTGATTTCACCAACGCGTTCGCCGGCGTCGGTGGTCCGCCCCTGGGCGCCTGCTCCGGACGTTGCTGCCAGCACGCGCATCACGAGTCGTCCACCGAGCCCGACGACGAGCAGTCCGGCGATGAACCCGGCCGTCAGCACAACCGCCAACGTGCGCAAGGCATCGAACGCGGCTGAAGATGCGCTCGATGGAGTCGGGCGAGGCACAACCGTCGGAAGGCGCCGGCCGCGCCAGGCGACGGCAACCGCGGCGACGACGGCGACCGTGCAGACGAACACCAGGACGACGTTTCCTGTGCGCACGCTGTCTCATTGCTCCCGTGAGATTCTCAAGCCCGCCCACAACGACAGTGCGGCCAGCACGGGGATGGACACCAAGGAACCGAGGAGCCCGACCTGATCGACGGTGTCGAGCCCATCGAGATGGCCGACGTGGTAGCCGAAATGAAAGACCCCCTGGATGAGCCAGGCGACCGCCACGATCGTCATTGCCTCACGACGCCAGACGGACCACGCCGTCACGACTATGAGCGCGAGGAAGAGCACGCCGACGTCACGCACGAGGTGTTCGTCGTACGCGCCTCCCTCCACGGGTACCCATCCGCGACCGAGTGGGAAGTCGTCGTACCACGACTCGGGCACAAACGTCGCCTGGATCGCTGTGGGCAGCATGAACACTGCGATCAGAGCCAGGGACCAGCGTTGGATGCGTTCGCGACTCATCTGCACCAGTCTGTTGCATCGACATCGCCGAACGGTTCACGGATCGGGTGCACGGCTGCATCGCTCTCGACGCAGTGGGCAACAGGTTCAGGCTTCGTCGTCCTCGGGCACTGCGGTGTGCTGGTCGATGATGTCGGGAATCGATCCCTCGGGCGGTAGGTCGACTGCCCTCGTCACGCCACTCTCGACCTCGTCGACCTCGTCGACAAACCGCTCCGCGTCGACGTCGACGTCGCGGGCGGATCGCACATCGTCCTGATCGGTCATGTCTTGCAGCGTTCCAGGATGGGTCCTGAACCACAAGGGGACGATGGCCCCTTTCATCGGTCCTCGAGCGTGGGAGTTCGCTGCGATCAGGTGGTGGAAGGTCAAGCCGGTGGGATGTACTGGCCGACGATGCGCACGGCGAGGTCGAACTGCGATCCACCAATCGGGCGGGTCACGTCGCCGACGCCCAGCCAGTCGAGGAGCTGGTTCTGGTTTTCCAGCCGAAGTCGGGCGCATCCCTTGCTCTGCGGGTTCGTCGGCACGTTGTTGGCGCCATGGATCGCAAGGCCGCCGTCGAAGTAGAGGGGCTTGTACATGTTGCCGTTGATCGGGTTGTCCTCAGGGGTCGGGAACTCGGTGCTGTCGTGCCAACCGTCGTTGTCGGAGGCCGGATCGTAGCGGTACACCTTCGAGGCGTCCTGGAGGCGAGTCTCGAAGCCCGGCTGCCCGGTCGACGTCGGGAAGATGAACTGCAGTTGCTCGCTGCCGGCACCGACGAACATCACCTGGCACGTCTGATCGATCAATGTCCAACGTTCGTTCTCGACCGGCGCGGCGTAGGGAATGTTGAGCTTCGTCGCGGCCATCAGGATCTGTTCCTCTTCGCTGCCCGCGGGCATGTCGACTGTCGAGGGGGGAAGCCCGAGTCCCAACCTCGCAGCGCACAGTCTCTGGCGGGTCACCGAGCCTGACACACCGTCGATGGCCAGCTCGGCCATGTTGTAGCCGGCGAACAGTTCGTTCAGCTTCGCCTGTTGGAGTTCGACATTGGCCATCGTGGCCTCGGCAACGATCGCCTGGTTGGGCTCACGAGCTTCGCCGGTCCGGTCGTCGAGGCCGTTGTCGACGCACACGTCGAGCAGCTGATCGGGCTGCAGGGTGGTGTCGCCGAGGTCGTTCTCGGCCTGGATGGTGTCGACCCGCACGGTGTCGTCGTCGAAGCGGTCGGCGATCAGGCTGAGCGATTCCCCTGGGGCGACCTGCACGACACACAGCGGGTCGTAGACGTCGAGCGCCGGCTCGGTCGTTGTTGGTGCCGGTTGGGTGGTTTCGACCACGGCATCAGTGGTGGGCACAGTGTCGCCGTCGGTTGCGGCGGGAGACGCAAGGTCGCTGCCGCCCGCGGTTGCGCTACACGCACTCACCGCCACGAGCACGCCGGCAAGCATCAGCGTCGTGGTGCGGCCGGTCACCCTGCCGACACTACCGACGGCGACCGCGCAGATGGCGTCAAGCAGTGTCGTCAGACGACCCGTACGGGGATCGAGCGCGGACCGCGCACCTGGCCGCCGGCCCACGTGACGAGCGACGGGTCGGTGACCTCGAACTCGGGGATCTTGGCGAGCCACGCCTCGATGGCGACACGCAGTTCCATGCGAGCGAGGTTCGAGCCGGCACAGCGGTGGATGCCGGCGCCGAACGCGAGATGTCGGTTGTGCTGACGGTCGAGGATGATCTCGTCCGGGCGCTCGAACACCTCGGGGTCGCGATTGGCCGCAGGGAAGTTCATCAAGATGCGCTCTTCGGCCTTGATCGGACATCCCTTGTACTCGACGTCTTCGATCAGGCGCCGCGCCATCGTGACCGGGGCGTATGCGCGCAGGAACTCCTCGATTGCCGTCGGCATCAGCTCGGGCTCGTCGACGAGTCGGCGCCGATCGTCGGGGTGCGTTGCGAGGTGCCACATCGTCGAGCCGATCGACGACCACGTGGTGTCGATCCCGGCGATGAGCAGGAGCGCGCACATGCCCATCACGACGTCACGGGTGATCGGCTCGCCGTCGTGTTCCGACTGGATGAGCTCGCTGATGAAGTCGTCGGTGGGGTTGGCTTCGCGTTCGCTGATCGCGGCGTCGAGATACTGGATGATGCCCACGATGCCGCGGCGGCGACGCTCGGGGTCGTGGGCGAACTCGAGGACGTCGCGCACCCACTCGGTGAATGTTGCTGCCATGTCATCGGGCACGCCGAGAATGTGGCCGATCACACGGACCGGGATCTGCTGTGCGTACCCCGCCGCGGCGTCGCCCTCGCCACGCTCGATGACCTCGTCGACGAGACGTTCGCAGAGTTCTCGGGTGAAGATTTCGTATTCGGCGACACGGGCGGGGCTCATCGTCGGCAGGACCAGGCGACGGGTCCAGGTGTGCAATGGCGGGTCGGCGCTGATCGGGGGCACGCCGGACGTGAGCACAGGCGCCGGAATGTGGCCCTCCTCGTTCTCGTTGCCCACCGGCATCATCGGCACGACACTGATCCCGTTGCCGGACGGGAACGTCGCGATGTCGTGGGCGATCGCGTACACGTCCTCGTACCGCGTCGGGAGCCATGAGCCGCCCCAGCGGTCGGTGTGCGCCATCGGGCAGGTCTCGCGGAGCTCCGCCCAGATCGGGTACGGGTCGGCAACGTACTGCGGATCGAAGATGTCGTAGTCGCTCGACCAGTCGGCGACGGGCGCCGTGACCGGTCCGGCATCGTTCGAGGGGGTCGAAGTGGGCGTCTCAGTGTCGTTGCTCATGTCCCTGCCTAACAATCGTGGTTTGGAACAGTGTGCCAGACGACCCGGCCGAAGGGGACGTCGGAGATCGGACTCCAACAAGTGGGAACCGGTCAGAAGACGACGGGAACCCGGCGCGGACCGCGCACCTGTCCACCCGCCCATGTGACCTCGGCGTTGTCGGCGAGGCGGAACTCCGGGATCCGCTCGAGCCAGACTTCGACCGCGACGCGCATCTCCATGCGGGCCAGGTTCGAGCCGGCGCAACGGTGGATGCCGGCGCCGAACGCGACGTGGCGGTTCTGGGCGCGGTCGAGAATGACCTGATCGGGGTTGTCGAACACCTCGGGATCGCGGTTGGCGCCCGGGAAGTTCATGAGCACCTTGTCGCCCGCCTTGATGGGACATCCGGCCACCTCGACGTCGTCGGTGGCGATGCGCGCCATCGTGACGGGTGAGTAGGCCCGAAGCAGCTCCTCGATGGCGAGCGGCATGATCTCGGGTTCGTCGATCAGTCGCTTCACGTCCTGCGGATTGTTCGCCAGGTGCAGCATCGCGGAGCCGATGCCGGACCAGGTGGTGTCGACGCCGGCGATCAGGGTCAGCGCTGCCATCCCCATGATCACGAGATCGTCGACGGGTTTGCCCTCGACCTCGGCGTGCAGCAACGAGCTCATGAGATCGTCGCCGGGGTTGGTCCGGCGGTGCTCCAACTGCTCGAGCAGATAGAGCGTCATCGCGTCGCGACCGCGGGTGGCGCGGGCCTCCTCGTGAGCGAACTCGAGGAAGTCCTGCACCCAGCCGGTGAAGGTGTCAGCCATCTCGTCGGGGACACCGAGTACGAGCGAGATGACGCGAACCGGGATCTGACGCGCGTAATCGCCTGCGGCATCGGCGGAGCCGTTCGCGATGAAGCCGTCGATGAGCCGGTTGCACAGTTCGCGAGTGAACGGTTCGTACTCGGCGACGCGAGTGTGCGAGAACCACGGCAGCATCAACCGGCGGGTCCACGTGTGATCGGGCTGATCGGCATCGATCGGAGGGAGTGGGATCTCGACGGGTGGTGGCGGGCGTTCTTCGTCGGAGAACGTCAAGACGCCGACGTCAGTCGAGTTGAACCCATGATGGTCTTGCGCGATTCGTTGGACGTCGGAGTACCGCGTCGGGAGCCACGAGCCACCCCATCGCTCGGTGTGCGCGATCGGGCACTGCTCTCGCAGATCGTCCCACACCGGATAGGGGTCGGCGACGTAGTCCGGGTCGAGGACGTCGTAGTCGGTCGTCCAGTCGCTCACCGGTGGCAGCCCGGTTGCGTGCGGTGTCGTGTCCTGCTCGGTGCTCATCGAGGTCCCTCCGTGTCGTCGCGCCTGCGAACGTCCATCCGCACACTGCCATCACACTAGGCCTGGAACGATGTGTCAATCGGTGAGTTGGTCTGCGCGGCGTTGCATCGGCGTCGTCATCTGCAGGGCAGTTGCCTCAGCTGCGCCCCGACTTACCGCTCGTACCGACGTGGATCGTCGCTGCTCTTGGTGAAGGTGTGCTCGGACACCAGGAGTCCAAGTGGGTCGCCGACGTCCGAACACTGTGGTTCGGGCGCTTCCCAGTCGCAACCCTCGAGGAACGTCAGGGTCAACGAGTCGTCGGCGAGGACGAACGAGTGGACCCCCGAACCGAATCCCTCGTCGGTGATCAGGAGGTCGTCCTCGATCGTGATCGTGCCGCCTGCGCCTTCGGGAACGCCCCCGTACATCGGCATCACGCCGTCGAACAGGAACCCGATCCAGTACTCGTGGTCGTCGAACCCGATGCGCACGATCACTTCGTCGGCGTCGTCGACGAACTCGGCGAAGTCGGCGAGGATGATCTGTGCGTCCTCGTCGTCGTAGACGTAGTCCCATGTTCCGTTGAGGATCCCGTTGGCGTAGGTCGACGGGTCCGGTGCGGGCATCGGTGGTGCGGGCTCGGGTTGTTCGGTGGTCTCCTGCAGCGTGGTGATCTCGTCGGCGGTCAACGCCTTCTGGAACACGGCGACGTCGCCGATCGCTCCCGACCAGTAGTTGCCTGGGCCGCCGTCGAACTGGCCTCTTCCGATGGTCAAGGGTCCGCTCGCGGCGAACAATGGCCCCGTCGACGCCTCTCCGGCCAACTCCGCGTTGACGTAGAACGCCGTGGTGCCGGCCTCTGCGTCGTAGACGCCGGCCAGATGGGTCCACGAGTCGCCCGGCGAGGCCGCGCCGCCTTCGACGACGACGGCATGCTCCACGCCGGTGACATCCTGCGTCTTCGTCGCGAACAGCCATTGGCCCTCGTCGCCGATCGCCAAGGCTGCCGCGTAGCTGTCATCGCCCAGCAGACCGACGGCCGCGATGAATGCGGACCGTTTCGCGTAGTTCACCCATGCCGACAACGTGAAGGACTGCGTCGTGTCGAGGGGCACCGGTCCCGACGTCACCGCGTGCCCTGTGTAGCCGTCGAACGACACCGCTCCAGAAGATGCTTCGAACGCACCCGCCAGTTCCACGTCGATCCCCCCGGATCGAGCGGAACCGTCACCGTCCAACGCCCACCCGAAGTCGGCGTCGTCGACCGCGATGGCGCCCGGTGAATCCGACGAGGCGGCAGAGGTTGAGACCACTGCCGTGGTCGTCGTGTCGACAGCGTTGGCGGGCGTGGTGTCGTCGTCGCTGCCGCATGCGCCGGCGAGCGCCACGACTGCGACCGTCAGGGCCCACCTGCAAATTCGGGATCCGTTCATGTCAGCACCTCTTTGGGTCGTCTCAGTCCGAACCAGAATCGAACTGGTACCTCACGTTTACCGAGACGCGCCATCCGAATCCCTCGTGTTCGGTATCCGTCGGGTATCCGTGCACTTGACCCCTGCGCGCTGCGACTCGATAATCCGACTGTGAGGGTCGACGTGCTCGGTCCGCTTCAGGTCGGAGAAGATCTCAACCTCGAGCCGCGTGACCGCATGGCGCTCGGCGTTCTGTCCGTGCATCGACACCGAGACGTGAGCGCTGAACAGCTCGCCGATGCGCTGTGGCAGGGCAGTGCGCCTGCCTCGTGGGCGAAACAGGTTCAAATCTGTATCTCGCGGCTGCGCAAGAGTCTCGGACCGCACACGATCTCGACGACCTCGGCCGGCTATCGCCTCGACATCGACAGCGTCGAAGTCGACGCGGACCGATTCGAACACCTCATCACCCGCGGACACACCTATGCCGCCGACGATCAGCCCGATCGCGCAGCCACGTCCTTCGCACGGGCGTTGGAGCTGTGGCGAGGCGAACCGTTCCCGGAGTTGGACGAGTGGCCGACAGCGCAGATCGAGGCCGCCCGGCTGCACGAGTTGCGCCTCAGCGCCCAGGAGGACTGGCTCACCGCTCGACTGGCCGCAGGCGAACACCGCCGGGTGTCCGCCGAAGCGGCCGCGCTCGCGGCGGAGGAGCCGCTGCGCGAGGGCCGTTGGGCGATCCTTGCGCTTGCGCTGTACCGCATGGGGCGCCAAGCCGACGCACTCCGCGCGATTGCGAACGCCCGCAAACTGCTTCGCGAGGAACTCGGTATCGACCCTGGGCCAGAACTGGTCGAGCTCGAGAACGCAATTCTTCGCCAGGATGAAGCGCTCAACGCGCCAGCGCTTCTGCAGTCGGTCAGCGCGTTCTGCCCCTACAAGGGCCTTGCCCCGTACGAGCTTCGCGACGCCGATCAGTTCTTCGGACGCGACGACGAGGTGGCGCATCTGCTGAATCGTCTCACTGCGTCGGCCTTGCTCGTTCTCGCCGGTCCGTCGGGTAGTGGCAAGTCCTCACTCGCCCGTGCAGGCCTCGCTCCTGCGCTCGAAGCGAGAGGCGGTGACGTCGCGATTTGCGTACCGGGACGCGATCCAGGGTTCGCCTGGAGCGAAGCGACGGGTTCGGCAAAGGCCGGCTCGATCATCATTGTCGACCAGTTCGAGGAGATGTTCGCCCTGGACGTCGCCGCCGATGCGATCCGGAGCTTCTGCCTCGACCTCGTTGCTCGAGCACAGGATGTTGCTCCCGTGATCCTGGTGGTCCGCAGCGACTTCCTTGGTCAACTGGCAATATCGCCCCAACTGAGCAGACTGGCCGAACAGGGCCTGCACCTCGTCGCCCCACTCGCCGGCGACACGTTGCGCACGGCGATCGAGCAACCTGCCGCCAACGCAGGGCTTCGTCTCGAGCATGGATTGCTGGAGTTGCTCGAACGCGACACCGACGGGGAGCCCGGTGCCATGCCCTTGTTGTCTCACGCTCTCACTGAGACCTGGCACCGTCGCGATGGCAACGTGCTCACCGTCGAGGGTTATCGCGCCAGTGGCGGCATACGAGGTGCCGTCGCTCACTCGGCCGACCGGCTCTACGACAGCCTGCCGGACACCCAGCGAACCGTGCTTCGCTCGCTGCTCCTGCGAATGGTGTCGCCGACGATCGACGGACCGCCCGTTCGCTGTCGCGTGCCGATGCGCAATGTGCTCGGCGATCCGGACCGCGATCGCGTGGTCGCCCTGCTGGTCCGCTCGCGGCTGGTCACCGCCGAAGAGGACGCGTACGAACTGGCGCATGAGGCCCTCGCCCGGGCATGGCCACGCCTTCGAGCGTGGCTCGACGAGGACACCGAGGGCCAACGCATCATGCGCCACGTGGCTGCACGTGCCGAGGATTGGGATGCGATGGGCCGCCCCGACAGCGAGCTCTACCGCGGTGCACGACTGGAAGCACTACGTGAGTGGCGGCATGAAGCCGACGGCGACCTCACGCCGATCGAGGAGGATTTCGTTGCCGCATCCATCGCTCTCGCCGAAGCGGAATCGAGCGAACTCGAGGCCAGAGCTCGACGGGATGCACGGCAGAATGCGCGGCTCAAGCGGTTGCTCGGCGTCGCGGCCGCGGCGCTGGTAATGGCCCTGATCGGGGGGTACCTCGCCGTGCGAAGTCGTGGTTCGGCGATCGAGAGCCGCGACGACGCACGCAACGAGGTGTTGGTCAACCAATCCCTCGGACTGCGGCCGGTCAACCGAAGTGCGGCCGCACTGCTCGCCGTCGAGGCGTACCGTCGGAACCCCGGGCCGGGATCGATGTCGGCGTTGCTCGGAACGTTCGTCGCATCGCCTGGATTCCTCGGGTACCGGTACCTCGATGACGCACGTTGGCTGAACGGCGATGCGATCCCGAACTCTCGGGCAGCCGTTGTCGCTCTCGACGGAGAACGCATACGCACGGTTGATTTGGAGACCGGCGAGATGGCATCGCCGTTCGACGCGAGCGGTATGGGCACGACTTGGGACTCACAGATCAGCGTGAGCGCCGATGGTTCTCGTGTCGCGGTGTACAGCGCCCACGAGACCGATCTGCCCTGCTTCGAGTTCGACTCGTTGATGGAACGAGACGACGAGGGATGCGCAGTACTCAGCGTTTTCGATGTCGGGACCGGGAAGGCGGTGATGGAGCCCGTTAGTCCGCCGATCGGTCGCGACCATGTGACGATGAACGGTGATGGTTCCCTGGTCGCCGTGACCGGCGGCTTCGACGGGGACCTCGCCGTGTACGACGTCGCCACCGCCGAGCTCGTCGGTCGGCTCGATGGTTTGCCGAGGCCCGAAGGGCGGAGTGTCTGGCGGAACGCAGCGGTCACCTTCGGACCCGACGGGATGCTGTACCTCGGATCGATGGCCGGTCCGATCCGGGCGATTCACACCGACACGATGGAAGTGGTCGAGACCTTCGATTCGCCGGAGTTCTCGTCCAACAACTTCCTGGTGGTGACCGACGACGAACGGCTGGTCGCCGCCGGGACCGAAGCGGTGGTCGCATTCGACCTCGACGATGGTTCGGCGTCGTTCGCGATAGACCTGCGCGAAGGGCGCAACCCCGAACCATGCCCGTGGTTCGCCGTCAACCCCGCTCGGGACGAAATGTACTGCGGTGATTTCAACGGCGTAATCGAGGTGCGCTCACTGCGTACTGGTGATCGCACAGGCGCCGTGCTCGACCCTCAGCTCGGCAGCGTCGGTCAGCTCCTTGTCCTCGACGACGGCGACGAACTCGCCGCGCTCGGGAACGGTTCACCGACGATCAGCGCGTGGCGCCTCGACGGTGGCGGACTCGTGACGACGCCGGTCGCCGCCGGTCAAGTCGCGTACGACGGCTACGACACCGGCGGAAATCGGCTGCTGGTGGCACGCGGTGGGCCATTGCTTGCGAACTGGGACGACCTGAGCGACTTTGCGATCTGGGATCCGGTCCACGACGTCGAGATCAGTCGGCTCCCGTCGCCGGCCATCGGCGTCGGCTGGCTCGGACCCGACCACCTCGGGGGTTTCGACCCGGTCGAGGAGACGACCTTTGTGCTCGATGCGGCGACGATGCTGCCGATCGACCAGTCGGGTGCCTCGAGCCCGACCACTCCGGAGAACGTGTTCACGTCCGCCGGCGGGGAGTATCTCTACATGACCTTCTCCGGCGGCGAAGTCTGGAGGCTGGACCCGGCGACCTATACGCGGATCGAACCAACGACGAAGATCGTCGGACACCCGTTCTCGGCATCGGCGACCCGACACGGCGAGCGGCTCGTCGTCTCAGGCTTGGACGACGGCCCCAGGATCGACCTCTACGACGGCAAGACGGGCGAGCACCTCGCCGGTCCGGTCGACGGGGCGGTGTGGTCGAGCGTCAGTCTCGACGGCACGGTCGTCGGAGCCGAGGGAGGAACCATCACCGAGTTCGATCCCGAGACTCTCGAGCCATTGGGAGTGTTCGCCGGTGCACGCGGGGAGGTCAACACACTCCAGTTCAGCGACGACGGGAGCATGCTGCTGGCCGGGGCAAATGATCAGACGGTCTCGTTGTTCGACGTCGACACCCGCCAACGAATCGGCGACCCGATCGCCACGTTGTCTCCGTTGAGCTCGCCCGGGTTCCTGCGCCCCGACGGCAAGGAGTTGGCGGTCAACCAACGTGGCGCCGTCGTGCTGTGGAACATCGATCCGCAGTATCTGGCTGGCGCCGCGTGTCGCCTCGCCGGCCGGAACCTCACCGAGTTGGAGTGGAACACCCTGCTCGGTGACATCGGCCCGTACCGAGCAACCTGCTCGCAGTACTGAACAACCGGCGAGCAGCGCACACCCAGCGACGCTCGAGTTCTACCGCACGTTCGTGGTCGAGTCCGGCCTGTGAGCAGCCGAGCAGCTCGGTCACTTCATTGATGGCATCCTGATGCGGTGAACGTTGGATCGCGAAATGCCTCCGACAGCAGCGTCGGGGCGTCCGAGACGTGCGGCGTGGCCGACGAGGAGGTCTTGTATGGGGGCGTCGCCAACGCAGGCCGTGTCGTTCGTGTGGGCCAACACGTCCTGCGCCCCGCCAACCCTCACTCGACGTCGCTTCACCGGATGCTCACGGGCTTGTCGACGGCCGGGTTCGCCGGTGCATCCGTGCCGGTCGGGATCGATCCGGACGGCCGCGAGCGCCTCGCGTTCATCCCCGGTGATGTCGCGATCCCTCCGTACCCCGCGTGGGCGCAGGGCAGTGCGGCGCTCGGCTCCGTCTCGCGTCTGCTCAGGCGGATGCACGATGTCTCGACGACCGTGCGGTTGGATGAGGACGCGACGTGGAGTGATGAGATGGCCGATCCCGCCGGAGGTGACGTCGTCTGCCACAACGACGTCTGCCTGGAGAACGTCGTGTTCCGTGACGGCGAAGCGGTCGGGCTGTTGGACTTCGACTTCGCAGCGCCGGGTCGGCGTGAGTTCGATCTGGCCGCGTTCGCCCGGATGTGTGTCCCGATCGACGACGACGTGAACGCTGCCCGGCTCGGGTGGACGCGAGCCGATCGCCCGGCCCGCCTGCGAGTCGTGTGTGACGAGTACGGGCTCGACGAGCCCGGGCGTGAGCGGCTCCTCGGCTGCCTCGATGAATCGATCGCTTGCGGCGGCGAGTTCGTGCGACGGCGCGTCGAGGCCGGTGAGGTCGCGTTCATCGACATGTGGGAGGCGATGGGCGGCCAGAAGCGCTTCGACCGACGGCGCCAGTGGTGGGAGGACGCTCGCCCCGACTTCGAAGCCGGCCTGCGTTGAGGGCGCGAAATCGGGCCCGGTGAGGTGCGCTCCCGTTGGCGGGGAAAGGCTTGAATCAGTGCACGGAGCCGGTTTCCCGGTTCCGTTCCTGGATCCCTGTTGGTCACCTCATCGGACCCGAGTTCATGGTCGCGCCATCACCCGAAAAAGGCAAGGGTTGATTGGCCGTGTCCGTCGGATCCAGTCGGCCGTATCGTTGCCGGTGGGTTGCCATCGTGACCACGCAGTCGACTCCGAAAGGAACACCCATGACCGACTCCGCCGCCCCTCCGATCGACATCGGCATCCCCGAGGCTGATCGCCTCGCCGTCGCCGAGCAACTGGGCAAGGTGCTCGCCGACACCTACACGCTCTACCTCAAGACCCACAACTATCACTGGAACGTCACGGGCCCGATGTTCAACACCCTGCACCTCATGTTCGAGGTCCAGTACAACGAACTGTGGATCGCCGTCGACCTCATCGCCGAGCGGATCCGGTCCCTCGGCGAATTCGCTCCCGGCAGCTATGCGGAGTTCGCGAAGCTGACCTCGTTGGCAGAAGCCGACGGCATCCCCGACGCCACCGCGATGCTGGCCGACCTGGTCGCCGGGCACGAAGCCGTCGCCAGGACCGCCAGGACCGCGTTCCGCGCCGCCGACTCGGCCGGCGACCAGCCGACGGCAGATCTGCTGACGCAGCGGCTGCAGGTCCACGAGAAGACCGCCTGGATGTTGCGCTCGATGCTCGGCTGAGAGCCGAGACGTGCCGTTCTGGCGCGGGCCGGAGGTCGGCCGGTCAGACGACGATGTTGACCATGCGGCCGGGAACGACGATGACCTTCTTCGGCGTCGCCCCGTCGATGATCGCGGCAATCTTGTCGTCGGCGAGTGCGGTCGCTTCGATCACGTCCGCGGACGCGTCGGCGGCGACGTCGATACGCCCGCGCACCTTGCCGTTGACCTGCACCGGCACTTCGATGGTGTCGTCGACGAGCAGCGCCGGGTCGGCGTCGGGGAACGCGACGTACGTGATGGTGTCGTTGTGGCCGAGCGCACGCCACAGCTCCTCGGCGATGTGCGGCACGAGCGGTGCGAGCATGACCACCATCGGCTCGGCGAGCTCGCGTGGCGTCGCATCGAGCTTGGTGACCGCGTTGTTCAGCTCGATCAGCTTCGCGATTGCGGTGTTGAAGCGCAGCGCGTCCATCTCCGTACGCACGGTGTCGATGGTGCGGTGTAGCAGCTTGCGCGTGTCGTCGTCGGCCGGTGTGTCGACCACCGTGCACTCGGCGGTCTCCTCGTCGACCATGTTGCGCCACAGGCGCTGCAGGAATCGGTACATGCCCACGACGTCACGGGTCTCCCACGGACGCGACGCATCGAGCGGACCGGTCGCCATCTCGTACAGGCGCAGCGTGTCCGCTCCGTACTGCTCGTACATGTCGTCAGGCGAGACGGCGTTCTTCAGGCTCTTGCCCATCTTGCCCCACTCTCGCTGGACAGGTCTGCCGAGAAAGGTGAACCCGGCCTTGTCGTCGCCCTCGATCTTCGTGGCGTCGATGTAGATCTCGCGCTCGTCCTTGTACGCGGCTGCCTGGACATAGCCCTGGTTGAACAGTCGGGCGTACGGCTCCTTCGAGCTGACGTGGCCGAGGTCGTAGAGCACCTTGTGCCAGAAACGTGAGTACAGCAGGTGGAGCACCGCGTGTTCGACGCCGCCGACGTACAGGTCGACACCACCGGGATGATCGGGGCGGATGTCGGTACGCGGGCCCATCCAGTACTCCTCGACCTCGCGGTCGACGAAGCGGTTCTCGTTGGTGGGGTCGAGGTAGCGCATCTCGTACCAGCACGACCCAGCCCACTGCGGCATCACGTTGGTGTCGCGTCGGTACACCTGGGGGCCGTCACCGCGTTCGGGATACAGATCGAGTTCGACCTCGACCCAGTCATCGAGGCGATCGAGCGGGCTCTCCGGGTTCGAGAACTCGTCGTCGGCATCGAAGGTGCGCGGCGAGAACGACTCGGTCTCGGGCAACAGCACCGGGAGCATGTCGTCGGGAAGGGTGTGGGGGTTGCCGTCGGCGTCGTACACGATCGGGAACGGCTCGCCCCAGTAGCGCTGCCGGCTGAAGAGCCAGTCGCGCAGCTTGTAGTTGATGGTCGCCGTGCCCGCTTCGTGTGCTTCCAGCCAGGCGTTCATCCTGGCGATGCCGTCCGCCTTGTTGTCGACGCCGTTGAGGTCGAGCTCGTCGTTGGCCGACTGCACATACGGCGCGTCGCCGATGAAGGCGACCGGCCACTGCGAGGTGTCGAGCGTCGGGTCGATGTCGTGGCCGGCGAACCACGCGTCCGACGGTTGCTGGATGGCTGGGATCGGCAGACCGAACTTGCGGGCGAACTCGAAGTCGCGCTGGTCGCCGCACGGCACCGCCATGATCGCGCCGGTGCCGTAGCCCATCAGCACGTAGTCGGCGATCCACACCGGGATCTGGTCGCCGTTCACCGGGTTGGTCGCGTACGAGCCCGTGAACACGCCGGTCTTCTCGCGCGTCTCGTCCTGGCGCTCGAACTCCTTCTTCTTCGAGGCCTGCTCGCGGTACGCGGCGATCGCGTCGGCTTGGTCGGCAACGGTCAGTTCGTCGACGAACGGATGCTCGGGAGAGAGCACCATGAACGACGCACCGAACAGCGTGTCCGGTCGGGTCGTGAACACCGTGATCTCACCTGCAGTAGATGGGAAGTGCACCTCGGCGCCGTAGCTGCGGCCGATCCAGTTGCGCTGCATCGACTTGATGGCGTCGGTCCAGTCGAGCAGTTCGAGGTCGTCGATCAGTCGGTCGGCGTAGGTGGTGATGCGCATCATCCACTGACGCATGTTGCGTTTGAAGACCGGGAAGTTGCCGCGATCGCTTCGTCCGTCGGCGGTGACCTCCTCGTTGGCGACAACGGTGCCCAGCCCCGGGCACCAGTTGACCGGGGCCTCGCTGACGTACGCGAGGCGATGATCGTCGACGATGACGGAGCGCTCGGCCGCGGACAGCTCCGCCCACGGGCGCCCGTCGGGCGTTGATCGGGAACCCGACTCGAACTCGGCGATCAACTCGGCGATCGGTCGCGCACGGTCGAGGTCGTGGTCGTACCAGGCGTTGAACACCTGGCTGAAGATCCATTGCGTCCATCGGTAGAACTCGGGGTCGGTGGTCGACACGCTGCGCCGTGGATCGTGGGCGAGGCCGAGGCGGCGCAGCTGGCGACGGTAGGTGGCGACGTTCTCGGCGGTGGTGATCGCCGGGTGCTGGCCGGTCTCGACGGCGAACTGCTCGGCGGGCAGGCCGAACGCGTCGAAGCCCATGGCGTGCAGCACGTTGTGACCGGTCATGCGCTTGAAACGGGCGAACACGTCGGTGCCGATGAACCCGAGTGGGTGGCCGACGTGCAGGCCGCTGCCCGACGGATACGGGAACATGTCGAGCACGAACAGCTTCTCGCCGCGAGTGGCGGCCAGGTCGGCGTCGGCGAGCGGACCGGCGGTGTTCGGCGTCTCGAACGTGTGGTGCTCGTCCCACCAGTCCTGCCAACGCAGTTCGATGTCTTGCGCCAGCTCGGCGGTGTAGCGGTGCTGAGGGGCATCACCGCTGGTCGTCGGGGGATTGGTCACGTCACTCATACCGGTCGACCAGCCTACGCAACCCGCAGATGAGTACCGTCCTGCAAATGACCCAGATCAACGGCACCGTGGCAGACGGGTTCGGCGCAGTTGCCGACGCGTTCGAGCGCAACTTCCGCGACCACGGCGAACTCGGTGCGGCGTTCTCGCTGTACGTCGACGGCGAGGCCAAGGCTGATCTCTGGGCCGGCGTCGCCGACGACGAGACGGGACGGGAGTGGGCCGCGGACACCCTGCAGCTCGTGTTCTCGACGACGAAGGGTGCCACCGCAATCTGCGTCGCTCGACTCGTCGAGTCCGGCCGACTGTCCTACGACGACACCGTTGCGACGCATTGGCCGGAATTCGCCGCGAGCGGTAAGGGTGACATCACGATCCGGCAGGTGATGAGCCACCAGGCCGGTCTGCCCTACGTCGATGCGCAACTCACGTTCGACGACCTGATGGCGGTCGATCCGGTCGTGGTAGCGCTCGCCGAGCAGGCCCCGATCTGGCAACCGGGCTCCAAGCACGGCTACCACGCGGTCACCTACGGGTGGCTCGCCGGCGAACTCGTGCGCCGCGTCGACGGGCGCCGGATCGGGCGGTACTTCGCCGAGGAGGTCGCCGCGCCGCTCGGCCTCGAGTTCTGGATCGGTCTGCCCGAGTCGGAGGAACCACGGGTTGCCCGTCTGGTTCGTCCACCCGAGCCCGACGACCCGAACGTGCGGGCGCTGCTCGCGCAGTTCATCGGCCCGGGCACACTGCTGCACAAGACGTTCACGGTCAACGGGATCCTGGATCAAGCGGGCGACGACGCCTTCAACAGCCGGCCGGTGCACGCCACGGAGATGCCCGCCGCGAACGGCATCACCACGGCGCGCAGTCTGGCGCGGATGTACGGCGCCACGGTGGCTCCCGTCGATGGTATTCGCCTGCTCGCCGCGGAGACCGTCGAGAAGATGCGCGCCTGCGAGGTCGACGCCCCCGATGCCGTCCTGTTCTTTCCGAGTCGGTTCGGAATGGGGATGATGCTCCACGGGTCGCTCACTCCGATGCTCGGGCCGACGTCGTTCGGTCACGCCGGCGCCGGCGGATCGCTGGGGTACGCCGACGTCGACGCGGCGGTCGGCTACGGCTACGTCATGAACCAGATGTCCAGCGGCATCGCAGGCGATCCCCGCACCGTCACCCTCAACGACGCCGTGCGCTCCTGCCTCTGACGCCGCAGCGCCTCCGGTTCGGGGTGCGATGAGTCAGACCGCCGCATCTGGTTGGTTGGCTCATCGCGGGCGTGTGTCTGGTGAGGGTGTCGGGAGGGGCCCGGTGTGATCGGTCAAATCGGACGCAAGATTTCCTCGGCGTGATTCTCCGGCGTCGAGGCGGTTGCGGTGGTCGGCAACTCGTCTGTTCGATCGCGTCGAGCGCACACGGTCGTCAGTGCCGAGAAACACCAGCTCAGAGATGCTGTATCGAGTGCAGCGATCGCTCGGCCCTCGACACTCGAGCAGCGGTCCTGATCGCTCTCGGAGGTGTCCGGGGTGGCGCGCTGGCCGGCCCGTCGACGTCGGAGCGAGTTGTCATCATCGAGGTCGCGGTTATGGTCGCAGGCACGCATCAACGAGGTCGTGGGTTTCCGTCCGCGCCCGTCTCAGCGACCGAGGCCTCCCAAGACGGCCGCGAGAGGAACGCATCCGATCACTGACATCGCAGCATCCATGGAACCTGTTGGCACCCGCTCGAACGGGGCGTGCCGCACCGTGAGCGATGTCGTCGAAACCCTGTCCGCTCCGACTACGCCCGAGCCTGAGGGGGTGCGGCCGCACCGCCGTATTCCGGCCCGCGGGATTGCGATTGCGTTGTTCCTGCTCCTGCTCGGTTGGTGGCTCTTCATCGCTGACACCGCCGCCAACAACGATGTCATCGAGGGCTTCGACGTCCTGATCACGGGCATCGGTGAACTTCCGGCGCTGGTCTTCAACCCCGACGCCTATTCCAGCTGGTGGACGTGGATGTCCGACGCCGAGGGCTGGTCGCCGATCTTCGAACGTGTCATCGAACACGTGCAGCTCGTGGCGATGTCGATGTTCTTCGCGATCGTCATCTCGGTCGTGCTCGGGATTCTCGTCCACCGGGTCCGCTTGCTGCGTGGCCTGATCCTCGGCTTTGCCTCGATCATGCTGACGATCCCGTCGCTCGCCCTGTTCGCGATCTTCATCTCGATCCCGAGCATCGGCATCGGCGACCGCGGCCCGATCATCGCGCTCACCATGTATTCGATCCTGCCGATCCTGCGCAACACGATCATCGGACTCGAAGACGTCGACCGGGCGGTCATCGAATCGGCCAAGGGGATGGGGCTCAACGCCAGCCAGCGGTTGCTCAAGATCGAACTCCCGCTCGCCTGGCCGATCATCCTCACCGGCATCCGGGTCGCGACGCTGCTCAACATCGGCATTGCGGCAATCGCTCCGCTCGTCGGTGGCACTGGCCTCGGGCGCTACATCAACGACGGTCTGCAGCGGTTTCCCGATGTCACGTCTGTCGAGCGGATGTGGACCGGCGTGGTGTTCACCATCGGCCTGGCGCTCGTCGCGGATCTCTTCTTCACACTGCTGCGTCGACTGACGACGTCGAAAGGACTTCGCTCATGAGCGTCACCGACAACTCCTCGTACTCGCCGCAGGCGACGGCCGCGCTGAACGACGACGCACCACATCCGATGATCGAACTCCAGGGCGTCGGCAAGATCTACCCGGGATCGGACACCCCGGCGGTTGCCGACCTCGACCTCAGCATCCCCAAAGGTGAGATCCTCGTTCTGGTCGGCCCCTCGGGGTGCGGCAAGAGCACCACGCTGCGGCTGATCAACCGGATGATCGAGCCGACCTCGGGTCGCATCATCTTCGACGGCGAAGACGTCACCACGGTCAACGCCGATCAGCTTCGCCGCCAGATCGGCTACGTCATCCAGCAGATCGGTCTGTTCCCGCACCAGACGATCGCGCAGAACATCGCGACCGTGCCGAAGCTGCTCGGCTGGGACAAGGCCAAGATCGCCGCTCGAGTCGACGAGCTGCTCGAGATCACCGGACTCGACCCGAACGTGTACCGCGACCGCTACCCGAAGGAACTCTCCGGCGGCCAGGCGCAGCGTGTGGGTGTCGCTCGCGCACTCGGCGGCGATCCAGACGTGCTCCTGATGGACGAGCCGTTCGGTGCCATCGATCCGATCACCCGCGATCGTCTGCAGAACGAGTTCCTTCGGCTGCAGGGCGAACTGAAGAAGACGATCGTGTTCGTCACCCACGACATCGACGAGGCGATCAAGATGGGCGATCGGATCGCCATTCTCGGCGAGCAGTCGGTGATCCGCCAGTTCGACACCCCCGAGCGGATCCTCGCCTACCCGGTCGACGACTTCGTCAGCGACTTCATCGGATCGGGCTCGACGCTGAAGGGCCTGAACTTCGAGCGGGTCCGCGACCTGCAGCTGTCGGAGGACTGGCCGATCGTGAGCGTCGACACCGACCGTGCCGATGCCCAACGCCTCTACGACGCATCGCCCGAGAAGTGGATGCTCGTGCTCGACAGCGAGCAGCGTCCGATCCGTTGGGTCAACGCCCACCACCTCGCCGACACCGGCACTCCGCTCTCGCAGGCCGGTGCGTCCGTGATGGCGACCATCGAGCCCAATGCCACGCTCCACGACGCCCTCGAGGAGATGCTGCTGTCGAATGCCGGGCAAGCCGTCGTGGTCGACGGCAAGGGCCGTTGCCAAGGCATCCTCGACATCGAACGCCTTGCCGACGTGCTCAAGCGCTTGCGTGGCCAAGCCAAGAAGCACTACGAGCAGCTGGCGGTTCATGAAGCGGCGCTCAACGAATCCAAGGGATCGGAGGCGGACAACTGATGACATCCCAACTGCACGACGTCCCGACCGAGGTCGCTGAAGTCGATGAGATCCACGCCTTCGTGCCCGACGACGAGCTGAGGGTCAAGTCCGGTTACCAGCTGCCACCCGGGGTGCGGTTGATCAAGACGAACGCTGGGCTCTTCATCACCCCGATCATCGTGATCGTCGGTTCCATCGTCCTCTACTCGTACGTCCAGAGCGCCGACAAGATCTTCCAGGACGAGCGTGCACTCGACTGGAACGCAAATCTTCGACCCCAGCTCGAACAGCACCTGTCGATCACGATGTGGTCGACGCTGTTCACCATCGTGATGGCCGTACCGCTCGGCATCCTGCTCACCCGCCCCAGGTACAAGCGCATCGGATCGCCGATCCTCGCCGTGGCCACGTCGGGTCAGGCCATCCCGGCCTTCGGCCTGCTCGTGCTCGCCTTCGCATGGCTCGGACGCGGGCCATGGACCACCATCTGGGCGCTCTCGCTGTTCACGCTGCTGCCCGTCCTGCGTAACACGATGGTCGGCCTCGAACAGGTCGACAAGAACGTCATCGAAGCCGGCCGCGGCATGGGCCTCACCAAAGGCCAGGCCCTTCGACAAATCGAACTCCCGCTCGCCATCCCCGTGATCCTCGCCGGTGTGCGCACCGCGCTCGTGATCACGGTCGGAATGGCTGCACTCGCCTACCTGATCGGTGGGGGAGGGCTGGGAGTCACTATCAGTGCCGGCTTGAAGCTCAGCCGAGATCTGGTACTGATCACGGGTGCGGTCATGACTGCGCTCGTCGCGTTGTCGGTCGACTGGATCGCTGCGCTGATCGAGAAGACGCTCCGGCCCAGGGGTTTGTGACTCGTTTCCACTCGAGCGCTGCTTCGGCGCGCACCCGATCGAACACCGAACACCTCGTGAACACCAACAAGGAGAAAACACCAACATGACATTCAAGCGACAGACGATGCGGTTCGCCGCAGGCCTTGCCGCCGTAGCCCTCGTGGCTGGCGCATGCGGCAGCGACGACAGCAGCAGCGACGGTGACGGCGCCACATCCACGGAGGCTCCCGACGGCACCGATGCCGGCGGAGACGACATGGCGTCGGGCGAATGCGAGACCGCCAACAACCAGGACGACTCGGTCGCATCGCTGACCGAGCTCGACTTCAGTGGCCTCGATCTCAACGTCGGCTCGAAGGACTTCGTCGA
This sequence comes from Ilumatobacteraceae bacterium, assembly GCA_035527095.1. Lineage (GTDB taxonomy): Bacteria > Actinomycetota > Acidimicrobiia > Acidimicrobiales > Ilumatobacteraceae > Sva-07. Next base: position 39,594 of record DATLBC010000055.1, read on the forward strand.
GCAGTTCGTGCTCGGCCAGCTCGCCATCGTGGCCCTCGAAGCCGGCGGCGCCAACGTCACCGACTCGACGAATCTCGGCGGCACCGTGGTCAACCGTGATGCGATGCTTTCGAACCAGATCGACATGTACTTCGAGTACAACGGCACCGGCTGGACGAACCACCTCGCTTTGCCCGACCCCAGCTTCGACCCGGTGGAACTGACCAACGGCGTCTGCGCGAAGGATCTCGCGGAGAATGACGTCCGTTGGATCGGTGTCGCGCCGTTCAACAACACCTACGGCTTCGCCACCGCGGGTGACTCGCCGGCAGCCGGCCTCGACCTGCAGGGCATGATGGAGTACGTCAACGACAACCCCGACGCCACGGTGTGCATGGAGACCGAGTACCCGAACCGTGAGGACGGCCTCGTGTTGCTCGAGCAGGCCACCGGGCTCACGGTCCCAGCCGGCCAGGAGCAGATCCTCGAGACCGGCGTGATCTTCGACGAGACCGCAAGCGGCAACTGCACCTTCGGTGAGATCTACACGACCGATGGCCGCATCCCGGCCCTGGGCCTCGACGTCGTCGACGATCCGGGTGTCCACATCCTCTACAACGTGTCGCTGACGATGCCAGACAGCGTGTACCAGCAGGCCCCAGAGGCCTTCGAGGCGCTCGCCGACACCATCCTCGCCGGCCTCGACAACGACACGTCCGCCGAGTTGCAGCGCCAGGTTTCCCAGGACGGCGAAGACCCTCGCGACGTGGCCGAGGCGTACCTGACAGAGCAGGGCCTCCTCTGATCATTGTTACATCAGGGGTCTGACCCGTGATGTAATCCGTAACGAGGGGACGGGCGGCTTCGGCTGCCCGTCCCCTCGTCGCGTCCGGGATCGGTTCTAGGGTGAGCCGATGGCCTTGGAGATCGTGTGCCCGGCGTGTGGCACCGACGACGACGTGAGTGGGTCCCCGCTCGGTGACGGCCAGATCCAGCTGACATGCTCCGTCTGCAAGGTCGAGTGGACCCGTGATCCGCGTCCGCGCTGTCCGACGTGCGGTGGCGACGACCTCTATCACCGCCCGCAGGTCATCCTCGAGAAGTCGCGCGGCAGCCAGATGTCGATCCAAGGGATCCACGTCGAATACGGGTGTCACGTGTGCGACCCGCCCGAGGTGCGCGTCCGCGGTGGACG
>DATLBC010000056.1:0-4421 GCA_035527095.1 Ilumatobacteraceae bacterium
TTGTGCATCGGTCAGTGTCACGCCGCTCTCCGCGGGAACCGATATGCGGCGACGGGGATGTCGCGACCTTTCACGATCGCCGGCGCGAGCTTGTCGGCCTCGGGCATGCGCTCCATGGCAGCCCAGGTCGGCTCGCTCACAACGGTCTCACCCGGCTCGGCCCACTGCTGGAGTCGTTGGGTGAGGTTCACCGTGTCGCCGACGAGGGTGTACTCGAGACGCTCCTCCGATCCGAGCAGCGCAGCGGCGACCGGGCCCGTCGAGAGCCCGATCCCGAGTCCGAACACCGGTTGGCCGCTCTGCTTCCACCGCTCGTTCAGCTCGTCCTGTCCCTGCTGCATCGCGATGGCGGCGGCCACCGCCCGGTCGGCATGGTCGTCACTGGCAACCGGCGCACCGAAGACGGCCATCACGGCGTCGCCGACGAACTGCATGACGGTGCCCGCCTCGCCGAGGATCGCACGGTTCATGACCGCGCGGTGTTCGTGCAACTGGCCGGCCAGGACGCTCGGATCGGCGTGCTCGGCGATCGTCGTGTACCCGCGAATGTCCGACATCAGCACCGTCACGGTCAGCTCCTCGGTTTCACCGGGCTGACGTCCCCCGTCGAGGATCTGCGCGGCCACACCGCCCGGGAGCAGCCGGCTGAGTGCTTCGCCTTGTTCCTTGCGATCGACGATCGCCCGCTGCAGCATCTTGAGCCGATCGAGACTGTCGGTCCTGCCCTCCGCCAGACCTAGGGCGAGCGTCCCGAAGAGCGCTTCGATCGCTGCGTTGACGTCGGCGGGTGTCGTCTTACGCTGCAGGGCGATCGCCTTCACCGAACGGCCCTGCGCCACCTGCTGCAGCAGGTCTTCGTCGGAGTCGGACAGCGATGTCTCGGCCCGCACCGGGCTGGTGAGGGCTTCCACGATCTTGGGGTCGAGCATCGAGCCCCCGGCTGCCACCTCGCGAACCGCACGAACGAGCTGGTTCCCCTCACCGACGCGGTCCTTGAGCAGGTAGGCGTAACCGGCGGCGCCCTCGGACAGGAGCGACACCGCATAGTCCGGGTCGTCGAACTGCGACAGGATCACGACGCCGGTGCCTGGATGACGCTTCCGGATCTCCTTCGCGGCTTCGATGCCCTCCCGGGAGAAGTTGGGCGGCATCCGGATGTCGGTCACGACCACCTGGGGCGCCATGGCGTCGGCGCCGGCCACGAGTTCGTCGTAGTCGGCGCCCTGGCCGACGACGTCGAGATCGTCCTCGAGTTCGAGGAGCGCCTTGACGCCTTCTCGCACGATGAGGTTGTCGTCTGCGAGAAAAACCGTGATCGCCATCGACGCCTCCTGGGTGGGTGAGTGTACGCATCGCAGTCTGTGGGACCGGGCCCTGGTCCACCAGCGTGCGAGCGCGCTGGTTCCGGTGGTGCTGGCACGTATCGATCCTGCGGGCCGTCACGCTGGTCGGCCTGGCGCCGTTGGTGCACGCTGGCGGTCACTCGTCGTCAGGAGGCAGAGCATGCGAATCGAACGCAGCGTCAGCACCATCTCGTGGATCCCCTCGGACCTGTTGGATGGGATGGGCAAGGTGGCCACCCGGATGAAGATGGCGCACCACGACCCGCCGCCGCCCGATTCCCTCGGCACGGACGTCCACGCTGCGGTCGAGGACCTCCGCATGGCCGATCGCTTCCGCTTCGCGAACGAACTGCGCGCCTTCATCGACGTCGAGGACGGCCGGATCACCGGTTTCGGATACTGCGGTGGTGGGATGATCGGCGCCACGACCGTCGGGCTCGGTGTCACGTCGATCACCGTTCCGGCGACCCAGCTCCGCGACCTGCAGGGTGCACCCGACGTAACGTCGACCTCGGTCCGATTCACCCAGACCGTCGGCGGCCGCACGGGAGCACCGATGCCGCGAGCGGTGAAGCGACCGCCGTTCATCCAGTACTCGGCTCCGATCGTCTGGACGACCCTCGAGCTGACGATCCACGCCGACGGGACGCACGTGAGCGCGATGACGGGTGCTTCGGGGTTCCCGAGGCACTGGGTGTTCGACGACACCGGCGCGTTGATGGCGAAGAGCAGCCTCGCCGAATACAAGCGGTGGATGAACGAGTCGTTCGGACGCCGAACGCCGTGGGGCGACGAGGATGCACCGGCGCTCGTGACCGAGGTCGAGAGCGCGCTCGAACGACAACTCCAGGAGGTGATCATGCGCGGCGGTCCGAAGCCGACGATCCGCGAGGTCAGGACGGGCAGCGTGCTCGCTGAACAGGGCACCCGAGGCGACGAGCTGTACCTCGTGTTGAACGGTGTGCTCGTCGTCGAAGTAGACGGGCAACCGCTCGCCGAACTGGGGCCCGGAGCGGTGCTCGGGGAGCGCGCCGCCGTCGAAGGAGGAACCAGGACGGCGACCCTGCGCGCCGTCACCGACTGCAAGGTTGCGGCAGTGCCGGCCGTCGCCGTCGATCAGAAGGCGCTGGTGGAACTCGCCGACGGTCGCCGGCGCGAGGAGTCGCTCGCGTGAGACGCCGGGGTCATGCTCGACCGCGGCGCTGCATCGACGACTCGGCGGTCCGGATCGTCGATGCCGCCGTGGGCTCTCGACGTGGACGATGGCATCGACCATCCACACGAGTGCGCTGCGACGCAGTGAAAGGAGCACGTCATGACAACCAACCTCATCGAGCACGCAGCCGACACCCGTAGGACGTGGAACCGCATCGCGGGGATCGCAGGAATCGCCTCCGTGGTGCTGTTCCTCGGACTCGCAGTCGGGATCTCCGCCAGCGCGCCGGTATTTCACCGATGGAGCTGATGAGCTTCGTTCTGGTTCGCCGACAACGAAGCTCCCGTTGCGCTCTGGGTCTGGATCGCGCCACTGGTCTTCGGGTTCCTCCAGCTGATCTTCGCGATCGGTCTGTTGCGCCGGCTCGAAGAAGACGACACCAGCGGTGGCATCCTGCCGCGACTGGCGTTCGCCGGGGCCGTCGCCGGATTCGGCGCAGCCATCGTCAGCATGTCGCTGTTCGGCGTCATGACGCTCGAACCCGTGCGAGCGTCGGACGATGTTCTGGTCGCCCTGTCGGCGCTCGACTCCGTGGCCTTCTTCGTCCTCCTCCCGTGGGCGACCGCCATGTACGTGATCTTCGCATCAGTGCTGATGCTGCAGACCCGAGCGATGCCGCCCTGGTTGGCAGGTCTCGGCTGCGTCGCCGGGGTTGTCTCGGTGATCGGCGGGACGTGGCTGTTCAGCGGCGACCCTGCTGGTGGGGTCTCCGGCCTGGGCCTCCTCGGGGGCCTCGCTGTCTTCATCTGGACTCTGATCGCTTCGGTGTTCCTGATCCGCAGCGCCACCAGCTGAGCGAACCGTCCGACGCACAACATCCCGGGCACAACACCCCGGCGCCCGGAGGATCCGGTTGCGTCGGGGCGTCGGCGCGCGCGGCGAGCGCAAGCGGGACGTCGCTGGGCGAAGACGGGCGACGAGCGGTCCCATTCCTCCCGGGGTGAGTTCGCCCGCCAACGAGCTGACCGGCACGGCGTCGGGATCGACGGAGAACTGCACCAGGATGCCGAACGTGACCACCCCCGCGGCGACGAAGGCGCTTCCCGATCCGGTGACGGCGCCCGACAACACCGATATGACAGCATCCGAGAAGTGCCGGCCGAGGGGCACGCACATCGACGCGGACTCGGGACGGGTGCCGAGCCGAGAAGTACGGCACCCATGCGCCCGCCTGACCCGCTCGGAAATGTCGGAGTGCGAACGCCTTCGCCGCGTGGCAGTACCGGCGAAGTGTGCGGCCTCCTGACCCGATCGACCCACCGCATAATCACTGCGGATCCAGCCAGCAGCACCCCTCACAGATTATTACCCGATGGGTGTACTCAATCGTTGCGTTTCGTTACGCTTCCACCATGACAGTTCCTGGCAAAGGTGGCCGGCCGCGCAAGTGGCGATCGGACGCCGATCGGGTGCGGGCGTTCCGTGCTCGGCACCGCGGCGAGGAAGAGCCGGCGACGTTCGAAGAAGCGCTCGTCGACGGCGACGATCTCGCCCGGGCAGTCGAACGATCCCGACAGTTCCAGGCAGATCTCGTCGCAGCCATGGCCGCGCTGTCCGAGTTGGACGCGGCGCTACAGACCGAGCGCCGACGACACCAGTCGACACTGCGCAGGCTCGATCGGGCCAGGGCGGCACTGGACGGCCTCCGCACCGCCGGTGCTCGCCGCGAGGAAGAGCTCGAGTTGCTGTGAGATGGCGTCGCTGAACTCCGGGCCGAGAACGCAGCACTTCGGGCACGAATCGCCCTGACCGCTCCGGCGACTCAACCCCAAGGACTCAATCGCGCTGATCGGCGCCGAGCCGCAAAGCGCGACCGATACAGGGACTGACCTACGCAATCCTCCGCCTGAGATGCGTTGTTA
>DATLBC010000057.1:0-22057 GCA_035527095.1 Ilumatobacteraceae bacterium
GGGCAGCCCGCCCGACGCCTGCGGTGGGTATGTCATGGCGAACCTCCCGAACGACGTGGTGTCGCTGGTCCACATCCCACAGGTTCCGAGCTTCCCTGACTACACGGGGGCGACCGAGTCGACCCTGAACACCGGCGACGATTACGACGTCAGCTTCTACAGCATTGTCATCTACGGAGCGGAGAAGCAGCTCGACGCGTTCGGGACGCTGCAGAACTCGCAGCTCGGCAACACCCAGATCGCCCAGAACCCCGACGGCAGCGCCACCGTGGTGCTGTATCCGGACACGGCCACGCAAGAGCAGATCGACCAGATCGCCGCAGTCGTGAAGGCCAACGGCTGGAATCTGCTCAAGAGCGGCAAGCAGACCGACCTTGCGCCCAACATGCTCCTCGTCCGCGAGAAGGGCCAGAACCAGAACTGGGAGAACGCACTCAGTGCCAACGACGTCACCCAGGGCGCACCGTGCCCGCAGTCGACCGACTCGTCGCTGCCGTTGCCGCAGGACCCGCCCGACGCCCAGGTCGACCAGAACAACGGCATGGGTCTCACCGCCCCGGCCGGTGAGAACTGCTCGATCGATGCGTTCCTGTCGGGCAAGTGCCTGGAGGACTTCCAGACCCGCCAGCAGGCGGCGGGCCAGCAATGGTCCGCCACCGGAGACTGGCCGACCCAGCTGTCGCCCTGAGTTCCAGCCGACGAACGCGGGAAGCGGTCGACCATGCCACTCACCCGGAGCAGCCACGACGAGTGCGCGGGTCGGGCGTGCGCCGAACGGAGCCTCGCCCTCAGGTGGGTGTCTCGTTGATGAGGCCGGCCGCGCGGGCACGATCGACGGCCTCGGCTCTCGAGGTCGTACCGAGCTTTCGGTAGATGGCGGTCGTGTGACTCTTGACGGTGTTCCGCGACACGTACACCCGCTTCGCAATGTCCACGAGGCTGAGGTTGGTCGGCAGATATTGCACGATGCGCAGCTCAGCGGGGGTCAGCGCCCACGACCGATCGCTGAAGACGTCATTGGCCACCCGCACCGTGGCACCCAACTCACCGACGTGCCTGGCGAGCGGCGTGGTGTCGTCCTGGATTCCCATCCTCCGCTCCAGGTCGTGCACGAGGTCGAGCGCGGATCTCGCGTCGTCGAGGAGCAGGCTGGCGCGGATGAGCGGGACGAGCCCCAGGATGTTGAACCAGGGTGCGCACCGGTCGAACTTCGCCAGCTTGAGCCGAGCTGCACCATGGCGTGCGACGGCGTCGTCGTGACGCCCTGATCGCGCATCGACGAGCGATGCGATCGCCAGTGACACCGCGGTCGCAGACGCGTCCTTGCCGAGCGGCGTGGCGAGTAAGCGGATCGCTCGTTCGCTGAGCTCCGCGGCCTCGTCGGGCGAGCCTTCGAGGTCGAGCACGATGGCGAGCGATGCGGCAGCGGTTGCCTGCAGTGTGGTGGCCCGGGCGATCTCGTTCTCGAACAGTGCCTCGCGCATCAGATCGATCGCTCCCTCCTGGCCGCAGAGGTACATGTTCGCGCCGAGTGCCAAGCAGGCCAGCGCGCGCCATTCACCGTTCGGCAAGTGGCGGTAGGCGCTGCGAGCGATGGGGATCAGTTCGTTCGCTGGGAGGTTCTCGAGCGTCGCCAACAGCGCATCGGTCTGGTGGCCGAGCAGCTCAGCGATGCTCCCGGGCGTGGGGTCGAGCGGGACCTGATCGGTCCGACAGAGCCGCGCCCAACCGAGCGCCCGCTCACCGTCGCCGAAGCCGACGGCAAGCACCGCCTGGACCTGTTTGAGCGGCAACGATCGGAGAACGTGTGGTTCGCTGAAGTGTTCCAGCCAGCGTTCGAGCGTCCGGTACATGCCGCGTGCCGCGTAGGGCCCACACTGGAGCAGCACCAAGTCCTCGAGGAGATCGAGGTCGCCCGCCGCTGCTGCATGCTCGATGGCGAGGTCGGTGTCGCCCTGGTTCGACCACCATGTCGCGGCAGCCACGTGGATCTTGCGCCAGCGGTCGGGGTCGACGCTACGGAGCCGAGCGGACAGCCACCGTGCGAGCACGGCATGCATGCGGTACCACTCGTCGTGCTGGTCGAGCCCGATCAGTATCAACTCGTCGCGGCACAGCCTGCGCAGCGTCGACGCGGAGTCGTGTCGATCGAGAATCGCATCACACTGCGTTCCGGTGAAGCGTCCGAGACACCCGATCTCGGTGAGGAAGGTCTGATCGTCGGTGTCGAGGGACCCGAACCATTCCTGGGTCACGTAGTCGGTCACGTAGGTGAGGTCGCCGAGCTTGTCCACGGGGATGTCGATGCCCGTTCGGCGGGTCGCCAGGACCTGGCCGGCGAGTCGGAGCCCGGCCGGCCATCCCTCGAACTGCTCGGCGATCTCGGCGACCATGTCGATGTCCGGCTGGAGGCCGAGCATCATCAGCATCTCCTCGGTCTCGGCGAGGTCGAAGGCGAGTTCGTCGGCGGTGACGTCGATGACACCGGGAGCGAGGCGGTAGCGGGCAATCGATTCGGAGCGCGGTTGCGAACGGCCGACGAGGATCAGCGTCGAGTGCGGCGGGAGACGGTCGATGATCAGATCGATCAGGTCACCGGACTCCTCGCTGACGATGTGGTGGACGTCGTCCAGGACCAAGACGAATGGCTCGTCGGGAGCGGCAATCAACTGGGCGACATCATCGAATCGGACGCCGACATCGGCCCCGAGATCGACGTCGCTCCATGGTCGATCGGTGAGTCCATTGGCGATCGCGTGGGCGAGCACGAGTGGATCGTTGTCGATGGGTTCGAGATCGAGCCACCGCACTCGTCGCTCGTCGTCGACGACCCAACGCAATACCTGCGTCGACTTGCCGTAGCCGGCTGGTGCCAGGACGCGCAGCACCTGACCGGTCGCCGACGCATACCGGTCGTCCAGGCGAGAACGCTCGACGACGCCCGAACGCATGGTCGGTCCGGTGAATCGTGCACGGTCACGGATCGTAACGAGATCGCTCACCCGGAGGACCTGGCCACATCGATCCGCAAGCGCCGCCAGCACGCGTCAGGTTCGTGTTGGCGGAACTGCACGCAGTGCAGGTTACTGCTCAATGAATCCGGTGGTCATGTCGATGGTGGTCATGCCGGTGATTCAAGCGATGCTCGGCGTGTCCGAGCAGGCCGCCAAGCGCAAGTACGCAGCCAAGATCTCGGCGCAATCGCCGGCCGAGGTCGACGGATCAGGCGCACACTTCGCTCATCCGATTCCATCGACCACCCGCTCGCGTGCCGGCGATATGCGCCCACGAACCGCAACGGTTCGTGGAATCGCATCGTGATATCATGATGTCATGACAAAGCAGACCACGGTCAGGCTGCCGGACAACCTCGCCGACGCCGCAGAAGCCGTCGCCCGAGTCCGCGGCGACAGCGTCAACCAACTCATCATCGACTCACTCGCAGCCGAAATCGAACGAGTCCGAGCCGACGACGACTTCACTGCACGCGCCAAGAAGCTGCTCGAGCGCGACCGAGAGATCCTCGACCGCCTCGCCAAGTGACCCGCTACCTCAGCCTCGCTGAGTTCTGGTTCCTCGCCGAACAGGTCACCGGCATCGACGCCGCGACCCTCATCAAAGCCAGCCGGGTGGACCTCGCCGTGGCCGCACGCAAGGTCGACGAGGCATGGCTCGCAACCTGGCTCCGCGAACGGGTCACCGTCCGGGGCTGAGCCCGAAGTCCCGCTCGGTGATCACGGACCGAGACTGCTGGCGACAAGCAAGCCTCTGACTCCTGCGAAGCGGTCCGCTGATACATCGGCCCGCCGCTGATACATCTGACGGTTGTCGATACGACGCGCCGGGGGTCGTACTGCCGCTGGCAGGAGGTCGTCGGCGAGCATTCGATGTATCAGAGATGTATCAATCCGAGGTGCACCGGGCTGTGTCAGCCTGTCCGGACAGTGTCAACCCGTCCACACGTCGTCCCTGCTCAACGGTATGATTCGACACGATCCGGTACGAGCCGGATCTCACCGATATTGCGCTCATTCAGATTTGCAAGCAGGGGGTCGTGGGTTCGATTCCCATCGTCTCCACCACCGTCGAGAACCTCTCAAGCTGTCGGTTCGGACGCGATGTCGTCGAGCGCAACGATCGCTGCTTCTGCAGCAGGGCGATCGCGGTGGCGGTATGTCTCGTCGAGCATTCGGGTCGTCGTGTGGTCGAGGATCTGCGACCAGCTCCAGCGGCGTGCCACGGTCCGACGGCAGAGTCGCTGCTGTGTGGCGCAACTCATTCGGTGACATCACCGGAAGACCAGCTCCATGGCAGATGCGCTCAAGTTCTCGGCGGCGGTGACATCGCCGACGCTGCGCCCGGGTCACCGATCCATCAACAGATCGTCACCTGGGCCCAACGGGTGCGGGATCTCGACGTACCGGTCTGGTTCAGCTTCAATCACGAGCCCGAGTTCGTCGGCAACACTCCAAATGGCACGGATCAGGACTTCATCGACGCGTGGCGGAGGGTGCACGCCGAGTTCGTCGCCAACGGCGTCACGAATGCGGAGTTCGTCTGGATCATGACGGACTACAGCTTCGACGTCCCTTCGACGGATCGACGGCACGCACCGAAGTGGTATCCCGGCGACGACGTCGTGAGCCACATCGCGGCAGACGCGTACAACTGGTCGGATTGTCGCGACGGTGTCTTCAACCCCTGGCGCTCGCTCGAGGAGATCATCGACCCGCTGCGACAGTTCGGCGCCAGTCATCCCGACAAGGGCGTGCTCCTCGCCGAATGGGCCTCTACCGAGTCTGGCGGTGACAAGGCGGCGTGGATCGACGACGCGTCAGAGCTCTTCATGCAGCCAGGCTGGGACCAGTTCATCGCTGTTTCGCATTTCAACGACATCGACCCGGCGAGCCCGAACTGCAGCTGGCCGATCGATTCGTCCCCGTCTTCACTCGAGGCCATCCGAGACATGGGATCGCTCGCCTTCTATGGCGGAGGTGGTGCGCCGCCTGATGAGGATCCGGTGGTGTCGGTGTTGGCGCCGGTCGGTGGTGCGGTGGTGTCGGGGTTGGTGTCGTTGGTGGCTGATGCGTCTGATGATGTGGGTGTGGTGTCGGTGGAGTTCGGGGTGGATGGTGTGTCGGTGGGGGTTGATGCTGATGGGTCCGATGGGTGGTCGGTGGAGTGGGAATCGACGTCGGTGGTCGATGGTGGGGTGTCGGTGTCGGCGATCGCGACCGATACGGGTGGGAACACCGCAGCGGACAGCGTCGATGTGACCGTCGACAACGTGGTCGACCCTCCAGGGGGTTCGGTGTTGTTGGTGGTTGGTGCGCCGGCGAGTTTGGTCGATGGTGATGCGGCGGTCGTTGCCCGGTTGGAAGGGTTGGGTCATTCGGTGTCGGTGGTCGATGACAATGGGGTCACAGCGGGTGCAGCGTCGGGCTTCGATGTGGTGGTGGTGTCGTCGACGGTGAGTTCGTCCACGGTTGGGGCGACGTTCCGCGATGTGGCGGTTCCGGTCTGGGTGGCCAAGCCATGGATCCTCGATGACATGGAGATGACCGGTCCCACGGGGAACGTGGACTTCGGGTTGGAGTCGGTCGCGTCGCTGACGGTCGTGGACGGAACGCATCCGACGGCGGCTGGTCGTCTGGGTGGCGTGCCGTTCACGTCGGGCTCGCGGACGCTGTCGTGGGGCGATCCGGTGGCGTCGGCGTCGGTGGTGGCGACGGTGGCGGGTGGTGCGGCGATCTTTGCCTATGACCGGGGGGATGTGCTTGATGACGGGTCGGCCGCGGCTGGGTGTCGGGTGTCGTTCCCGCTGTACCAGTCGGCGCCGACGGTGTTCACCGATGATGCCTGGGCGATGTTCGACGCCACCGCGACCTGGACCCTCAACGAGTGCCTGTGACCGAGACTGAAGCACCAGCCTTGGATGTGAAGTAGCGGTCGCGACGGGGTTGGTCTTACCGTGGCGTCTTGGTTGTCGTACTCGATGTTGCGGCGTCCAGAGCGACACCGAGGACGCCATCGACGAGATCACCGCGCTCCGGCCCGACATCACCGTCACCCAAGGCAACACCTTCGGCCAAACCGTCGGTCAGATCTTCGACTTTCTGATCACCGCCGTGAACGGCCTGTTGTTGATGAGCGTGGTCGCGGCGTTGATCAGCATCGTCAACACCTTGTCGTTGTCGATCCTCGAGCGGCGTCGTTAGCTCGGACTGCTGCGCGTGGTCGGCATGGAGGACAAGGACGTGCGACGAATGGTGCGCATCAAGTTTGCCCTGATCTCGACGCTGGGGACCATCACCGGCATCGCGTTGGGCGTCTTCACCGGGTGGGCCCTCATCTTCGGCATCGACCGTCTGTCGGATGCGGGCATCGGGTTCGCCCTGCCCGGCGGCATGCTCACACTGGTGCTGGTACTCGGTATCGGCCTGGGCTTCCTCGCCTCGCTGATTCCGGCGCAACGCTCGACGCGGCTCGAGGTGCTGGACGCCATCAACGCAACGTGATCGCGGCCGTGGAGTCGTGATGCCGGCGCGCGGCCGAGGTCAGTCTGCGACGACAGCGGTCGCTTGTTCGTGGTCGTCGGCGTCGGATGCGGCGAGTGCATCGAGCATGTCGTTCATGTGATGGAACAGGATCCGCTTGCCCTCGAGCTTGTACTCGTGGCCGGTGGAGGTGTCGGTGACGATCGCCGTGCGCACGGCGGCCTTCTGGTGCATCTCGACGCTGAGATCGGCTCGGTTCAGCGTGTCGATCAGCAACAGGTGCTTGGCGAGGATGATGCCCTTCGCGTCGTTCGACGTCATCAGGTTGAGCTTGTCGGGGGAGGCGGCGAGGATGATCACGGGGGGGGCAGCTCGCCCGAGGTCGCTGCATACCGGCCCGCCACGGCGCTACCTGCGGTGCCGATGGCTTGTGCGGTGTCGCCGCCGGCGGCGTCACCGAGAACGGAACCCGCGGCTGACCGCAGCGTTCACCACCGTGTTCGGCCTGATCATTCTGTGGATCCTCTTCGGCAACGAGCGCAGCGACGAGTTCTTCGCTCACTGAGCCGGTCGTTCCAGCGGCCAGATGACGGCGGTTCGAACGGAGTAATGTCGTAACGATGCCCAGAGGTCGTCACGAGAACGCCGAGCGTCTGCTGTTGCAGTTCGCCCGCTTCGGCACGGCGGTGTCCAAATCACTGGTCGAAGCGACAAAGCAGCCGGACTTCGTCACGAACGCGCCGATTCTGGTGTTGTGCCTCCTCGATCTCGACGGTGCGACGCGCCCAGGCGCCATCGCCGAGGTGGTGGGTCTCACCAGCGGTGGGACGACCAAGCTCCTCGACCGCATGGAGGCCGCCGGTCTCGTCCACCGGTCCTACGGCGCCATCGACAGCGACCATCGCGGCGTCCAGGTGGCGCTGACCGCCCGGGGCCGAACGCTGCTGCGACAGGCCACCGAGGCGCTTCTCGCCCACCTCCCGGAAGCGACTGCGACTGTCAAGGAGATCGCGGCCCTGATGGACGAGCTCGAGGTCGATCCGCTCCTCGAGTGATGGCTCGCGCAACCGACACGTTGTCGAGTCAGGGTGTGTCGGCGTCGGCGTACGCAGCGTCCATGGTTGCGACGAACTCGTCGAGCGTCGTGGCACCGGCGATCCACGAGGTGATCTCGCGCCACAGGAGACCGGAACCGATCGCGGCGGGCATCACGTCGGACGCATCGAAACGGATCTCGCGCCCACCGCGGAAGAGCTCGGCGAACTGTCGATCGGCATCGGGGTAGTAGGCGTCGAGGTCGACGGTCGTGGCAGCGCTGTAGAAGCCGCCCCGTCGTGCCCACTCTCGCGAGCCCTCAGGTGACACGAGGTGGGCCATCAGCAGGTCGACGTCGGCCTCGTCGCTGAACTGCACGAGGCTGTCGCCGCCGGCGACCAGTGGTGCGGCCTCATTCGCATCGGTGCCGGGGAGTACGAAGAAGTCGACGTCCTCACCAATGGTCGTGCCGTCGGGGAACCACGACTCGGCAAAGCTGGCCTGCTTGTAGAGGGCACAGCCCGGCGAATCTGCGAACAGCGGTGCGCTCGCACGACTCACCTCGGTCTGCAGGATGTTCCTCAGACCGCCGACGGTTTGCCCCGCGCCGATCACGAGGTCATCGAACGTCGTCAGTGCCTCGCGGATCACCGGATCGTCGAAGCCGCGCTCGCCGGTGGCCCACTCGTCGTACACGTCCGCGCCGGCCTGACGGAGCACGAGGTCCTCGACCCAGTCGGTCGCGGCCCACCCGGTGGCGGTACCCGACTCGATGGCGAAACACCACGGCAGGATCGGATCGTCGTCGTTCTCGATCGACTCGACCAGCTGGTTCAGTTCGTCCAGGGTGGCCGGAACCGACCAGCCACGTTCGTCGAACACCGAGGGCCGGTACCAGACGAGCGACTTGATCGACGCTCGATAGGGAGCTCGATACATCGCTTCGCCGGCTTGGCTCTCGACCAGGTCGGACGGGTAGTTCTCGCGCACGAGCGTGGCGGTCGCGTCGTCGAACGCGATGAGCCGTCCCTCGTCGGCGAGCTGGTCGATGACACCAGGTTGCGGCACGATTGCGACATCCGGAGCGGTGACGCCGCTTTCGATGCGCTGTCTGAGGTCGCTGACGAAGTTGGCGCTCCCTGTGTACCGCACCTGGATTCCGGTGTCGGCCTCGAACTCCTCGATCGATGCTGCGAAGGCGTCGGCCTCCGCGCCGCGGTATGGCCCGAACACGTCGATTCGCCGGCCGCTGTTGACGTCGTCGTCCAGGCCGGCGCAACCGGTTGCGACCAAGCATGCGACGAGCGCAATGGCCAGCTTCATCGCACGCTCACGGTGTACAACTCGTCGCGTTGGTACAACAGGCGCAGGTCGACGGCGGCATCGAAGCGATCTTGGATCTCCTCCGCGAGCTGCCACGCCGGAAGGGGGTCGCCGCGCCCCGCGATCAGGATCTCGACGCTTGCCCGACCGTCATAGGCATCGGCATCCAGCTCGACGATCGTCACCTCGCTGTCCCATGCGGTCACCGCCTCGCTCACCGCTCGGCGTAGTCGGAGGTCTTCCAGCGTGGTTCGGGTGTGGAAGCTCAGCGGTATGGCGACGAGTGCGACGGTCAGCACGGTGATCGCCATCCGGGTACGAAGCGCGCGCCGGCCTCCGAACTGGTTCGGGCGAAAGCCGGTGACCGCCAAGGCGACGCCGGCGGAGAAGATGATCGCCGCGAGGTTGGTGATGAACAGCAGGAACGCGTTGCGGGCATCCGTGCTCAGGCCGAGTTCCGCGGTGATGCCGACGGTTGCGAGCGGCGGGACGAGCGCCACGGCGATGCCGACGCCCGGCAACGCACCCGACGTGGAGCGGCGCGGCAGGATGTAGCCGGCGGCCGCACCGGCAGCGACGGCGACACCGAGGTCGAGCAGCGTCGGGAACGTTCGTGCTTCCAGCTCGCTCGGGATGTCGCGTGGATCGACGATGCTTCCGCCGGCGATCAGGGAGATCACCCAACCGACGGCGATCGCGAGCGCGGTTCCCCACGCGACCACGGCCAACGCCCGCCACAGCCGGTCGTTTCGCGCCGTGACCGTCGCCGCTGCAGCCGCGGTGATCGGCGTCATCAGCGGAGCAACCAGCATCGCTCCGATCACGACTGCGGCCGAGTTGGCCAGCAGGCCGAACGCAGCGATCGCCGCCGACATCACGATCAGCAGACTGAAGCGCACGACGTACTCGAAGAACTCCGGCCCACCCTGCGGAATCAGGTCGTCGATCGCCTCGTGTTCCTCCTCGGACGGTTGGCGCTTGACGACGTCGCGCAGCCACGTTGCGAACGAGCCGATCGGCGTGAGCTGGCCCGTTGGCTCCGTTGGCGTCGGGAGGGCCACCTCGTCATCGTGGTCGGCGCCGTCCGGCACGGCGCAAAACTACCCGGCGGTCGTGCCGCTCGGCTCGTTCGTCGAGCTGGCCGTGACTCCCCGGGATCCGGCGGTGACGTCAGCCGAGTGCTTCGGCGATGCGTTCGATCGCGGTCGGCGGTTCGGTCTTCGGGACGCTGACGATCACCAGGTCGGCCCCGGCGGTCGCCATCGTCGCCACCGTGGCGCGGAGTGCGTTGTCGTCGCCGGTGTAGCTCGCGAGCGTGCTGCAGGTGATTTCCGCCGGATCGCGCCCGATCGATGCGCATGACTCGTGCAGCACGGCCCGGCAGTCGGCGAACTCGGCCATGTCCTGCCCACCGAAGTTCCAGTGGGACGCATAGCGGGCCGCGAGCGGGAGGGTGCGCTGCTTGCCGCGCCCACCGATACAGATCGGCAAGGGCCGCTGAACCGGCTTCGGGTTGTTCATCGCATCGGTGAGCACGTAGTAGTCGCCTTGGAAGGTCGTGCGTGCCTTGGTCAGCAGTGACTCGAGCACCTCCATTCCTTCCTCGAACCGGTCGAAGCGCTCGCGCATCGACCCCAGCTCGATCCCGAACGCCTCGCATTCCTCCTCGTTCCAGCCGGCGCCGATCCCCAGCTCCAGTCGCCCGCCGGAGGTGATGTCGAGCGTCGACGCCATGTTCGCGAGCACACCCGGATGGCGGTACACCATCCCCGATACCAGCACTCCGCCGCGCAGGCGGCTGGTCTCGTGGAGCAGGGCGGTGAGGGTGATCCATCCCTCCATGCAGTCCTCCGTCGAGTCGCCGAAGAGCGGATAGAGGTGGTCGAACGTCCAGCCCGACTCGAACACGTCGAGCGCGTCGGCACGTTGCCACACCTCGCGCATCCACTCCCATGTCGTTCGTTGCGGTGAGGTCACGAAGGCGAATCGCATGCCAGCCAGCTTGGCACCCGGGTCGGTGCCATCTCGCCGATCTGGCGCAGGCGAACTCGTGCCGTGACCCCCGGCCGTTGATCGAGTGCTTCGTCACAGCGGTACTCTTCGGCGATGGTCGTTGGACGCGTCACGCCGACGACGGTCACCCGAGTTCGCCACGGAGATGGCTCGACGACAACCGAGCAGGTGGATGACGTGCTCGTCGTCGAGGAACCGCTGTCGATCCAGCTCGACGGCCGCCTCGTTGCGACGACGATGCGCACCCCGGGGCACGACTTCGAGCTGGCCGCTGGGTTCTGCTTCACCGATGGACTTCTCGCCGGTGCACCGGTGACCGACGTGCACTACGTGCCTGGCCCGGACGGCAGCGTGCACGTCGACAATGCGGTCACGGTCGACACCGACGGTCGCGCACCCGAACCGAGACCCCGACTCGGCAACGTCTCGTCGAGCTGCGGATGGTGCGGGAGCGACCAGATCGACGACCTCTGTCTGCGTCTCGGCCCGCTCGATCCATCGCCGTCGATCGGCCTCGACGTGCTCGCGACCGTGCCGGCCGCTGTCCGCGCCCGCCAGGAACTGTTCGATGTCACCGGAGCGGTGCACGCCGCTGCGGTGTTCGACCGCGAGGGCCGAATCATCGTCGTGCGGGAGGACGTCGGACGCCACAACGCCGTCGACAAGGTGATCGGGTCGATGCTTCTCGATGGCCGGCTGCCACTGCGTGACCGAGGCCTGTACGTCAGCGGCCGGGCGAGCATCGAGATGGTCCAGAAGGCATGGTCGGCAGGCCTCGCGACACTGCTGGCCGAAAGTGCTCCGACAGCGCTCGCTGTCGAATCCGCCCGTCGTGCCGACATGACCCTGGTCGGCTTCCTCCGAGCGGACGGCTTCAACGTCTACTCGTCGTAGGCCCGGCTCGACTGGTCATCTCGAGCGGTCACGGCGAACCGGTGCGCTGGTCGAGCAGCGGTCGGAGCTGGCGGGCGAGGCGGGCCAAGCCGGAGTCGTCAATCTCGTCGGGTTCGTCGTCGTCCGGTGGTCGACAACCGACGGGAAGCATGGGGGTGCCGTCGCGACGGTAGGTGACGATGCGACCGCCACGGGTGCGTTTGTCGACCAGGCCGAGACGGGTCTTCGCCCGGTTGTGCCCGTTGCATCGTGGTCGACCGTTGTCGACGTCGGTGAATCCTCCGTCGCGGTCCCACTCATCGATGTGGTCGATGTCGGCGAAGTGCGAGCTGACGGTGCAGCCGAGGTGGCCGCAGTGGCATTCCATGAGCTTGATGGCGGTGCGGGCGCCACCGGTGAACAGGCGTCGCTGGCGGCCCATGTTGAGCACCACACCGTCGTCGTCGACGACGATCCTGCGGACGTAGCCCTGCATCGTTGCTTGGAACACGGTCTCCGGGGGCACCGGCATCCCGTTGTCGGTCTCGCAGCGCATGCGGGACAGGTCGGGTTCATTGATGTCGTCGGGGAACGGCACGAGGCGGTGTCGGGCGAGCAGGACTTCGTGAGTGTGCTGGTCGACGAGGATGTTGACGATCGGCTCGGGCGCCCGGCTGCCCGGTGGCGCGGAGACTGCGAGCAGGAAGATTTCGTGGAGGGCATCGAAGCGCCGTTGGGCATCGGTGCGGGGCAGCAGCGAGGCCGGTGCGTCGGCGCCGTGCAACTCCGTCCGTGCGGCAACGTCCTGTCGGAACTCGGCTTCGACGAACTGTTCGAAAACACCGAGCATCTCGGCTGTCGTCATCGCGGAGCCACCGCTGGCGGTGAGATCGATGGCGCCATCACGTTCGTGCAGCGATGCGGTGCGGTTGTTCTCGTTTGCCTCGTCATCGAGTTCGGTGCCGTCCTCGTCGGCGAGCGTCTCCCACCGCCGCACGACCCGTCGGAAGTCGTCGAAGGGCAACTGTTCGCCGTGTTCGAGTAGAAGGTCGAGGACCTCGTCGATCTCGCCGCCGCATCGAGGGTTGCGCGCCGCTCGGGCCAACTCTGCCACCTGGGCATTGCCGATGTGCCCGGTGAGCAGTGCATCGCCGACGGTCTCGTGCTCGTCGAGCAGTTGGGCCGCCCTCTTCGCGGCAGTGATCTGCGCCCCCGACCAGTTCAGGTTCGCTCGCAACCATCCGGCGACGCCGTGGTGCCCGTCGTCGCGCGGAACCCGCCTCGCCTGAGCGACCGAGATCAGTGCCGAGGTCTCGGCCTCGATTCGCCGACGCTCCAACTCGAGATTGCGCAAGCGCTCGGTGACGCCCTCGTTGTCGAGCTCCTGAAGCTTCTCGACAAGTGTGGCGAACATGACATCAGCATAGCAAACACCAGTACGATGTACAAGTAGTATTCGAACACCTGTATTTCCCTCAGGTCGATGATTGGTCCGGTTGACCTACGATCGCGTCTGGAGCCCCGTCCCGACTGAGGAGGACCTCGTGCTGGAAGCACTCGCCGATCTGCCCGATGGCGTCGTCGGTTTCGAAGCCGTCGGTGAGGTCACGTCGGCCGACTACGAACAGACGCTCGACCCTGCAATCGAGGCCATCGACGGACCGATCCGGTTCGTCTACGTGCTCGGTGACCGTTTCGGCGGCTACAGCGCCGGCGCCGCGTGGCAGGACACCAAGCTCGGAATCGAGAACATCCGCAAGTGGCATCGGATCGCGGTGGTCACCGACACCGACTGGGTTCGCCACGCGCTCGGCGTGTTCGGGTGGATGGTCCCGGGGAAGTTCGAGGTCTTCGGCCTCGAACGGCGCAGCGAGGCCATTGCCTGGGCGGCCGCTGACTGACGGCGGGCCTCGAAGTCGGTCGTTACGACGCGGCGGCCACGAGCCAGGCGGTCACCACGACCACGAAGACGAGCAAGATCGCCTCGGCGGTCACGGTCGCGCGCACTGACTGGTGCAGGACTTCGTCGTGTGGGTCTCGCTCGAGCGCCGGCATCAGCCGGAAGTGGTTGTAGGCGCCGGCGGCGATGGCGAGGCACGCAGCAGCTGATTTCAACAAGAGCGTCTGGCCCCACTGCGTCGAGGTGAGTTCGCCGGGAGAGTCGAGGATCGCGATGGCCATCACGAGGCCCGCCGCGACGACGGCTCCGAGCGCGACACTCGCTACCGCGGAGAATCGAACGACGAGCCCCAGTGCGTCGCTCGGCCGGCCCGCCCGATGGCGTGACCAGAGCACCACCGCCATGGTCACGACGCCGCCGACCCACACCGAACCGGCCACGACGTGCACGCTGTTCGCCAGCGCGTGGAGTGCGCGGAAACCCTTCGTGACGGTGTGGCCGTCGAACCAGAACGACATGACGGCCAGCCCGACGCCGACGAACGCCGCTGCCGACGAGCGGTCCGGTGTCCACCGCCGTCGCGCAGGCCCCGGGTCGACCGCGTCGCTGCCCGCGTCGAGGACGGAGGTCTGGACCGCGGCTGACAGTGACCGCTCGCGAGCGCGCAGCGGAGTGGTCGTCGCCACGAGACCGAAGGCGATCAGGCCACCGCCCACAGCGCGAAGCAGCGTGGCGAAACCGGCCGACGACGACCACGCGGCGGTCAGAGCGTCGTCAGCGATCCGGCTCACGCCGACGTATTCGGCGAGTGCACCGATGACGACGACGCCCCCGAGGATGCGAATCGCGATGATCAACGACTCGATCTCGTCGCGCGAACCGCGCAGCGTTGTCGCGGCGAACGCCATCGCGCCGATACCGAGCACGATCGCCGCGAAACTGACGAGCCGTCCGATCCGGGCGAGGGATTCACCTGGTCGGGATTGGTCGACGGTGAGGAACTCGTCCATCGCCGCCATCTCCTCGGCCGACATCGAACTCATGTCATCGTCGGACGTTGCAGCCGCCGTGCTCGCAGCCGCCGTGCTCGCAGTCGTGGAGTCGCTGATGGTGGGCGAGGAACTGCGTTCGATCGGGCTGGCGGCACCGGGAGCGGCGACCGCCGGGACGGTGCTTGCGATCGTGGTGTCGCCGGCAGTGAACGAGAAGCTGCCTTCGATCGGGTGAGCGTCGCCGGCGCGCACGCTCCATCGAACACCGACCTGGCCACCGCCGAGCGGGGGATCGAAGGCGAGCACGAACACCCTGCCGTCATCGGTGGTCACGGATGACGGGGTCCGGATCTGTCCGCTGGGGTCGAGCACGACGAAGCCATCACCCGCCTCTGTCGCCGGATTCGTGAACGAGATGCGGATCTCGCCGACCGGCTCCGCGAGCATCGCGCCGTTCGACGGTGTGGAACTCTCGAAGCTCGTGTGAGCGCTGACGGTGCCCGAGCCGATGACGACCCCGAACAACGCCACGATCATCCCGGCGACCGCGACGAGGACGGGCCGTCGGTGCGCTCGTGATGGCGCGAGCTGAGAGCGACCCGCAGACATGGGCATCCACCCTACGACAAGGCGTCGAGTGTCAATCCTCACCCCGCGAGCAACGCCCGCATCTGCTCGATCTCGGCCTGCTGAGCAGAGATGACCCGGTCGGCGAGCAAATCGAGTCAGCGAGAGGCCGGTGACCTACTGTCGGCCGCGTCGTCCATCGGAAGGAAGTACATGCGCACGAGTGGAACGAAGGGACGAGCGGCAGTCGTTGCGATCGGAGTGGTCGTGTCGCTGGTTGCAGCGGCGTGCTCGAGCGATGGCGACTCGGCGCCGCCGACGAGCGAGGCCGTGCCGACGACAGGAGCGCCGACCGCGACTGCGCCCGAGGGTGGCAGCACAGAGAACACCGACCCGGTGTCGACGATCACCGAGGACCGCGCCTACTACATCTTGCCGCCCGGCAATTACGGCGGCCTGCCGGTCACCGACAATTCGCTCGACCAGCTGCCGCTGTACGACGGCCTCACCCCCCTGCGTGGTGACATCACCGACGCCGACATCGACGAACTCTTCCTGGCGGCTGACTTCGAACCGGTCGGTGCCACCACCGACGAGCCGACCGGACGTCCCGGAACCACGATCCTCTACGACTCATTCGGGATCCCCCACATCACCGGCGAGACCCGCGAGGACCTGGCGTTCGGCGCCGGATGGGTGACCGCCCGCGACCGGGCGCTGCTGCTCGAGCTGGGTCGCGGGCCCGCACGCGTGGCGGTCGCCGACGTGCCGGGCATCGATGCCTTCTCGCTCGTCACGAGCGGGCAGCCGTTCGTACCGAGTGCGGCGACCGAACAACTCGTCACTGATCAGGTGCAGCTGATTCTCGACACCTATGGCGACGAGGGCGAGGAGATCGTGGCGGACGCTCAGGCCTACGTCGACGGCGTGAACGCGTACCGCACCGCAACAGATGTCGACGGCGAACCGTTCACGGTCAACGACGTCGTCGCTGTCACGGCGTTCATCGGTTCGATCTTCGGTACCGGCGGCGGCGCTGAGGCGGGCAACGCCCAGTTCCTCTCCGAGCTCCAAGCCGCACTGGGCGACGACCAGGGACGAGCGGTGTGGGAGGACTTCATGCCGTTCGACGACCCGGAAGCACCAACGACCATCGAGGAACGATTCGAGTACGGCACGTTCACCGGCGGCGACGTGACCGGCTCGGTCGTCATCGACGCCGGATCGCTCGTGTCGCTCGATCCCCGAGACGGTGCATCGGCGCCGCAGGGCATCGTTCGCCCGACGTCCGGCGACGCGGCACCGGGCTCGGTCGTCTACGGCGCCGCTGGTGGCCCACGGTCGCGCACCGCGTCGAACTGGCTGACCGTCGATTCCGACGCCTCGGTCAACGACACGACCCTGGCGGTGATGGGCCCGCAGCTCGGGTACTACTACCCCGAGATCGTCCAACAGATCCACCTCAGCGGCCCTGGCATCGAGGCACAGGGCGTAGCGGTCCCCGGCCTGGCGATGTATCTCCTGATCGGACGGACGCAGGACTACGCCTGGAGCCTCACGTCGGCGAATCAAGACGTGCGCGACGTGTACGTCGAGATCCTCTGCGAGCCCGACGGGTCGGCGCCGACGGTCGACTCCGATCACTACGAGTACGACGGCGAGTGCGTGGCGTTCGAGATGTTCGACGCCGGAACCCTGGCCGGTGCGCCCATCGTCTACCCCACGTCGGTGCACGGCCCGGTCGTCGGGACGGCGACGTCCGAGGATCGACCGGTGGCCCTGACCAGCAAGCGTTCGACGTTCGGTCGTGACGGGCTCAACCTCGGTGCGCTCAAGGACATGACCGAGGGCGACGCCGAGACCACCGAGACGTTCTTCGAGTCGGCTGACAAGTTCGGTTTCACGTTCAACTGGGGCTACGCCAATCGCGAGTCGATCGGCTACTTCGCCTCAGGGTTGCTGCCGGTACGAGCCGAGGGCCTCGACCGTCGTCTCCCGACGCTGGGGACCGGTGACTACGAATGGCAGGGCTTCCTGCAACAGAACGACAAGCCGCACGCAGACACGAGCCCGACCGGTCGTCTGCTGAACTGGAACAACCAGTCGGCGCCCGGATTCATGCACGGTGACGACAATCAGTACGGCTCCGTGCACCGAGTCGAGAACTTCGACCAGTGGCCCGACGAGGTCGACCTGGCCGGTGTGGTCGGGGTCATGAACCGCGCGGCGACCGAGGATGTCCGCTCGACGGTCTGGCCAGTGATCAGTGCAGTGCTCGCCGGTGGCGAAGCACCGACGGAGCTCGCCGAGCGAGCGGTTGCCACGCTCGACGAGTGGGTTGCCGACGACGCACCGCGCCTCGACGCCGACGACGACGGGTTCTACGACAGCCCAGGGCCGTTGTTGCTCGACGAGATCTTCGATGCGGTCGACGCTGCGGTTCGCGAACCGGTGCTCGCGGCAGCGATCGATGCCGGCGTCGACTTCCGCGGCATCGACGAGGCCAGCTTCATCGACAAGGATCTGCGCACGATGCTCGGCGAACCGGTCGAAGGTGAGTTCAACGTCGGTTACTGCGGCGCCGGCGATCTCGATGTCTGCCGTGAGTCACTGTGGGCTGCGGTCGACGACGAAGTGGCGGCGCTGGCGGCCGAGCGGGGAGCCGACATCAGTCGATGGCTTCCCGTGGGTCAGCGGCTGACCTTTGTCCCCGGCTTGATCGAGAACGACTTCCGCGCCACGAATCGCCCGACCTACCAGCAGGTCCTGGAGTTCGCGCCGCGTTGACGACGTGTCGGAAAAATATTCATCCATTCACACACTTCAGGTTGTATGAATTAAAATTCCGGTATTAGAGTGACGGCGATGTCTGGAGTCCTCATCGCCGTCCCCGTCCTGCCGATGCTCGCAGCGCTGATCATTCGACTCGGCAGCCCGGCGCCTCGCACCGCTGCTCGCCTGGTGGTCGCCGCCAGCGCACTGGCGACGATCGGAGCTGCAGTGCTGTTGATCTCGGTGGGCGTCGACGGACCGATCGACGCCGTGATCACCAACTCCGACGGTGCTGCCGTCGCCGGCCTGGTGGCCGACCGGGTCGGTGCGATCCTGCTGCTGCTCACGAGCCTCGTCGGGTTGATCGTCCAGTCGTTCGCATCGCGTTCGTTGCTCGGCGATCCTCGGGCCACGCGCTTCCACATGCTCGCAGCCGTGCTGGCCAGCGCCACCTCGCTCGTCGGCGTCGCCGCAACGGGGTCCGGTTTGCTGGTTGCTTGGATTGCCACCAGCGTGACCCTCGTTGCGCTCCTGGGCCACAAGGCGCCCTGGCCCGCTGCGGTGCGTTCACAGCGCCTCACCGCTCGCAGCTTTCTCGTCGGCGACATGACGCTCGCGGTCGGGATGATCGTCGCGATCGTCGCGATCGGCGACCTCGACCTGCGCAGCATCGGAGCCGAGACCACCGCCCTCGATGCAGAATCGATCGGGTCCCTGAGCGCGCTCACACTGGTGGCGCTGTGTCTTGTCGTCGCCGGTGTCGCCCGGTCGGCGCTCGTGCCGCTCCACGCATGGTTGCCGTCGACGCTTGCCGCACCGACGCCGGTCTCCGCGCTCTTGCACGCCGGTGTGATCAACGGTGCCGGTGTGCTTCTCATCCGGTTCTCGCCGGTCTTCTCGTCCTCGGTCAGCGCGATGGCGCTCGCCTTCGCCATCGGCATCGCCACAGCGTTGTTCGCCACTGCCATCATGCTCGTGCGCACCGATGTGAAGGGCGGTCTGGTCTGGTCGACGTCCGGCCAGATGGGCTTCATGGTCGTGCAGCTCGGCGTCGGCGCCTTCGCAGCGGCCCTCTTCCACATCGTCGGACACGCCCTCTACAAGGCGGCGATGTTCCTCGGCGCCGGCGGCGCAATCTCGGCCCACAGCCGCCAGACGCAACGGCCGCACCTCGGACGCGCGGATGAGAGGGTCCTTCGGGCACCGGTGACCCGAGTCGTCGTGGGGCTACTGGCGCCGCTCGCTTCCTTCGGTCTTGCACTGAGGGTCATCGATCCGCACCTCACCGCTGCCGCCACGATCCTGATCGTGCTGTTCGGCGCCCTCTGCGTCGGGCGAGCCGCCAATGGCTGGATGTCGGCAACGCCGTTCACGGCGGTGCGCACCATCGCCACGGCCATCGTCGGTGTCGTCGTCACCACATTCGCCTACGTCGGCGGGATCGCGCTCTTCGAAGGATTCGTCGCCGACGTCGTCCCCTACGACGTGCCGGCCGCGGTCGGACCGCTCTGGGTCGTCGCCGTCTTGACAGCGATCGGTGTCGGCGTGGCGACGGTCGTGCTCACACCTGGACCTCGCGGCGACACGCTACGCCGTCAGACCTATGCCTGGCTGCTGAGTACCAGCACACCCGTGACGCCGCCTCGCGCCCACCCATCGGCATCGCCGACACACGTCGAGCCGGCGCCGTCCGTCACTGCCCATCCCGCTGAACTCGCCACTGCAGGAGGCCCCGCATGACCACCCAACTCGCCACCACGGCACTCTCCGCAAGCGACCGTGGCCGCCTGGTCGCTGACGTCTCGACCGCCGGGTCGATCGCTGCGCCGTATTGGCCGTTGACCGCCTTCGTCGCGGTGAACCCGCTGGGTGGGCTCACCGATCTCGCGTTCGGCGACGCAACCTCTGCGGCCCGAGGCTGGTTCGGTGCCCGTACTCATCTTCCGCTCGAGGCCTACCGCGCGGAGCACGCCCGCGGTGCCATCACCGACGCCGACCTCGATCGAGCGATTCTGCGTCACGATCCCACGCTGGCCGAGCGCCAACCGCTCGACCTCGGCGGGGTCCGCATGGATCCGGTCGATCTCGTGCGATGGGACCTGCTGCACGGTCCGACGTCCGAGCCCCTCCCACCCCGTCAGACGGGAACGATCGCGGCCGCACTCGACGAGATCATGACCGGGTGGTGCGCAGCGTTCGTCGACGAGACCCACACGCCCTGGCAGATGCCCGACCGCGATCGTGGCTTCTATCGCTCGTGGCTCGCCGTCGCCGGTTCCGACCGGCGGCTCGCCGTGGTGATCGGGCGAGAAGCTCGCGCCCGGCTCACATCGCTCCCCGACGACCCCGCCGAACTGCTGGATCTGGTGTTGCATGCACGCAACGTGTCCGACGACGATCGGATCGCGGCGGTGAGGACATGGATCCTGCGGACGCCCGGTTGGGCGGGATTCGCACGCTGGTGCGACCAGTGGGCGCCGGAGGATCGGGAGGGGGTGCGGTTGCGCATGCTCGATCTCGCCGCAGTTCGCGCGGCGATGGATCACCTCGCACCCGAGTCGCTCGACCTGTCCGGCCCGGCCGGCGAGTCGGTGCCGGACGACGCGACGGCTCGCATCGAGCGGCGCGTCGACGCGGTCGCCGCTGCAGTCGGGCGCAACGAGCGCAGCGCCATCATCGACGTGATCGGCTCGGTCGACGACGACGACCGTGCAGCGATCTGGCTCGCGGCGCACGAATGGAACTTCCGTGACCGGCTGCTGGCTCGGCTCACCGGACCGGTCGCTGCCGCCGACGATGGTCGCCCAGACGCTCAACTCGTGTTCTGCATCGATGTCCGGTCCGAGGGCTTGCGCCGGCGACTCGAAGCACTCGGCGCCTACGAGACGTATGGCTTCGCCGGGTTCTTCGGCGTGCCCGTGCGGTGGCGGCCGTTGGGCTCGCCCGTCGCCCAGGCCCGGTGTCCGGTGCTGGTGTCACCGCGCCACGAGATTGCCGAAGTCGCCGTCGACAACGACGAGAACTACCTCGCGACGTGCTCCGCCACAGCGGGCCTGCACGACGCGTTCTACGCCGCCAAGGGCGGCATTGCGTCGCCATTCGCGCTCGCCGAGTCGGCCGGCTGGTTCGCCGGACCTGTTGCAGCAGCTCGCACGCTCGTACCGCCGCGGACGCCGCTGGACACGAGCGGTGCGGCGAAGCGTCCGTGGTGGAAGCCCTTCGGTGCGGCACCGCGCACTGCGGCCGTCGTCGACGAGATCGCCGGCGCTGACCTGCACACCGGGCTGTCGCTGGAGGAGCGCACACTGTTTGCCGAAGCGATCGTCACCACGATCGGGATGGCCGAATTCGCGCCCGTGGTCGTGTTGTGCGGGCACGGCAGCGAGACCACCAACAACCCGCACGCCTCGTCGCTCGACTGCGGTGCGTGCGGCGGAGCGCCCGGTGGCGCCAGCGCCCGAATCGCAGTGGCGATCCTCAACGATGCAGAAGTACGTGTCGGTCTCGCCGAGCGCGGCATCACGATTCCCGACGACACGTGGTTCGTGGCCGCCGAACACGACACCACCGCGGACCTCGTCACGATCTTCGACCGCGACACCATCCCAGTGGCGGCGCGGTCGCAGGTCGACTTGCTGCAGAATGATCTCGACATGGCCGGCGAAGCCAACGCACTGGACCGCGCGCAGCGCCTCCCGGGGAGCGCCACGAGAGTGCGCGACCGCGGGCGCGACTGGGCGCAAGTACGGCCCGAATGGGGCCTGGCCGGCAACGGGGCGTTCATCATCGGCCCCCGTTCGATGACTGCCGACCACGATCTGCGTGGACGCTCGTTCCTCCACAGCTACGTGGCCGAACGCGATCCCGACGGGGTTGCGTTGGAGACGATCATGACGGCGCCGCTCGTCGTGGCCCAGTGGATCTCGTCGCAGTACTACTTCTCGACCGTCGAGCCGGACATCTTCGGAGCCGGCGACAAGATGCTGCACAACCCCGTCGGCGGCGTTGGTGTCGTGGTCGGCCAGTCCGGCGATCTCGCCGTCGGCCTCCCGATGCAGTCGGTGATGCTGGGCGAGCAACGCGCC
>DATLBC010000058.1:0-5636 GCA_035527095.1 Ilumatobacteraceae bacterium
CACTGCGCCCTTGGCGATGATCCAGTTGAGGGCGACCTGGCTGGGCGACTTGTCGCCGTTGCGCTCGCCGGCGCGGCGGAGCTCGGCGACCACGGGGTCGACCTTCTCCATCGGGTGGGCGCTGAAGTTGCGCGAGGCCGGCGGCGGGTTCTGCGCCGAGTACTTGCCCGTCAGGCGACCCTGACCGATCGGCGAGTAGGCCAGCGGCACGACACCGAGCTCCTTGCAGGCAGCCAGCAGGCCTGCGGTCTCGGGAGCACGGCGGAGCAGCGAGAACTCGATCTGGTTCGTCGCGAGGCGCATTCCGCGAGCGCGCAGTTGGGCGTCGATCGACCGCATCTCGCGCTCGGAGTAGTTGGAGACGCCAACCGCCGAGACCAGACCATCCTGATGCACGCGGGCCAGCGCTTCGGCGATCGCCCCGTGCCCTCTGAGGCTGATGGGGCCATGGATCTGATAGAGCTCGACCCGGTCGCGTCCGAGCCGATCGAGTGAGGCGTGGAGCGCCGACGCCAGGGCCGATGTGACGTTGAGCTTCCACGGCATCGGCATGAACTTCGTCGCGAGCTGAACCTTCGCAGCGCGTTCTGGATCGTCGGCGAGCAGACGGCCGATGATCCGTTCGCTCTCACCGCCGCCATAGACCTCGGCAGTGTCGAACATCGTCGCACCGGCGTCGATCGACGCCACCCAGGCCGCCGCGATGGTGTCGAGGCTCGTCTCGGTGTCGTAGCCGCCCATGCCCCAGGTCTTCTCGTCGCCCCATGCCCACGTCCCGACGCCCAACAGCGGGAGGTGAACCTCCGAACCGGCAAGGACGAACCCATCAGTGCTCACGGCGGCAACCTATGCCCTCCTCGCCCGCTCGGCGCTGATGCGAGGTCAGCGACCGGGCTCGCGATCGGTCACGTAGCCGACACCCGGCACCCACCGGGCATCCGTCGGGATGTCGGGGCTCGAAGGATCGATCACCCACCCCTGACCGTCGACCCAACGTGGATCGAACGAGTCGGTCGGGTCGGTCGGGGGGCGCGCTGGCAGTCCTCCCACCGTTGCGGCACCGCGGGGAGGCGGCGGAGCCTGCGCGGGTGGAGGAGCCTGCACGGGTGGAGGAGACAGCGAAGCGGTCGGCGGACCCACCCAGGTCGAGGAGGGCCCGGCCGGCATGTCGCGTCGAACAGCGCGACCTCCCCGTGGCGCCCGTGGCGGAGCGGGCGGCGCAATCGGCATGGCCGGAGGGGCGACCCGAGGTCCGTGGTCGAACGCAGCCACCGAGTTCGGCGAAGGAGCACGGCTCATCACGAGGCTCCCCGCGACCGCCGCAGCGCCGGCGATGGCCATGGCCAGCGCTGGGCCGCGAGTGGTGGCCGCCAAGGATCCGATGATGGCAGCGATCACCTCGGACTGGTCGGGAGCGAACTGCTCGGCCGCCCACGGCACCCCGAACGCGAACACCAGCACGACGACGGACACCCCGATGGCCCAGTACCCGGCCCGACGCATCACCGCCGGCCGGTCAGAGGTGGCCACCAGAGCGAAGAGGACCCCTGCCGCGGCCGCAAGTGCCAGCAACGGGACCGTCCGCTCGAGGAAGTCTCGAATGCCGCCGGCATTCGGTACTCGATCGGTCGGCAGCTCGACCACGAACTCGGGAGACGCGGGCAACACCGCATCGAGCGCCGGCTGCTCGGCGACGAGGGCGGCGCGTGCGGCGGCACCGAAAGCCCCCGCGTCGAGCGAGTCAGGAGCGTCACCGCCGCCGAGGAAGGCACGGTGGGTCGAGACGAACGCGTCGACGACCAGCGCTTCGACCGCAGGCGAGTCGAGAGCCGTGCTCGCTGCGCTGTCGAGCTGCGCCTGCGAGATCGGAACCCCGTCGGGGATCGTCGCTCCGACGGCCGAACCGATGTTGGCGGCGAGCTGGTCACGCACCGCCTCGTCGTCATACAGCGCTTCAGCGACGGCCTGCGATCGGTCGGCATCGAGCACCGTCCTGAGCGCAACGAAGCCACTCCATGCCAACGACCCGACGACCAGGCTGATCGTGAGGATCAGCGTGGCGAGCGAGCGACGGAGCACCCCTTCATGATGACTCGCGAGTGGTGCGACGCGACGCCAGCGGGCTCAGTTGTCCTCTGCGACCTCTCAGGCCGGCGAGAAGACGGCGAGATCGACGAGCTGATCGATCTTGGCATGCACCATGCGATCGTCGTCGTGCAGGTCGAGCAGCACCGACCCGTCCTCGGTCGCGAGCATCACCTCGGCGGTCACCCGCTCCTCGTGATGGGTGAACTCGATGACATCGCCGTTCGCCAGCGGAATTCGTGTGATTTGCATTGTTCCCTCCGAGTCCAACCATCGGCTTGAACAGCCGACTCCTTGACCCGATTCCCGAAACCGGCCCATTGACGATGGTGATCTTGGTCACACATCATCGCTTGACGACCGACGCGAGCATGTGGGAGCGTCGGGACCTGCGGGCCATGCGCTCGCATCCACAACCGAACGATCTCGCCGCGACGAGCGGACCTCACCGTTTCTTCACGGAGGCATTCTCGTGTCCGAGTCCGTTCCCGCCGGCGGTTTCACCGTCGCCGATGCATCCATCCACACACTCGTCGAGGCGCTCACCCGCCAGCATCTGGACGGTGTCGTCGACCCGTCGATCATCCGGATCCGCCTGATCCCGACCGGGCTCGAGGTCGGACTGCGACCACTCGACGGGGACCACCCCTCGGTCTGGCTCACCGGCCAGCGGTTCACCCACGACATCGATGCGGTGGGCCTCGTGACCGGCGGCCGCGTGTTCAGTACCGATGACCCCTCCGCGACGCTCGGACGTGCCTCGGTCGGCGTGGCCGTCTCGCGTCGGGGTGAGGTCGCATCCACCACCCTGAGCAACGACGGCGCACCCTCGAGCGGCCAGGAGCTGGGCGGGCTCGCCGTCGACCTGCTCAAGCGATCGATCGGTGTCGCCACACCGCCTCCACCGTGCGACGCCGACGTGTTGTTCGCACAGGCCTGGCTCATCAGCATCGGCGACTTCGCCCACATCGAGGCACGCATCCCGTCGTGGTCCGAGATCGTCCGCCTGCACCCTGCGGTCGAGATCCTGGCGCTCGACGACGACGTCACGCTCACACCGCACGAGCTCCAGACGATCCTCGAGGGCTTCGGTGACCTGCTGAGTTGGCGAGAGCTTCGACGGATGCTCGACGAGCACCGGCTCGAGGTGCCCGGACTCAATCCGGGCGAGGGAAAGTGGTTCGACGACGGAAGCTTCGCCCGCCGGCTTCTCGCCGAACGTCCGCCCCTCGGGAGGCTACGCGACGACGTGTTGCGGCTGTTGCCCTTCGGCCTCGGCCGACGGGTCTGTGCGACGCTCGACGCCGCCGGGATCCCTCGCACCTCGTGGCCTGACCCGTCCGCCGAGCTGCGCGAATCGGCATGATCCCCCAGACCATCCAAGCCACGGGTGGGCCAGGCACCGCGATACGGTCAGCCGGTGCCCCAGGGCGAGTCCACCTCGTTGACCATCGACGGTCGCCAGGTCACGATCTCGAACCCCGGCAAGGTCATGTTCCCGAAGCGCGGCGAGACGAAGCTCGACACCGTCGAGCACTATCTGCGAGTCGCCGAACCACTGATGCGGACCATGGGTGGTCGGCCGGTGCTCATGCAGCGCTTTCCGAACGGGGTCAAGGGCAAGTCGTTCTTCCAGAAGCGCGTGCCCGAGTCGAGGCCCGACTGGCTTCAGACCACCGTGCTCAGCACCCCGAACGGCACGACTTCCGACGCGATGATCGCCGCCGACCTCGCCCATGTCGCGTGGGCCGTGAACCTCGGGTGTCTCGGATTCCATGTCTGGCCCTTCACCGCTGCCGACGAGGCCCACACCGACGAGTTGCGGCTCGATCTCGATCCCACGACCGGCGTCAGCTTCGACATGGTTCGCGAGACGGCGTTCGAGTTGAAGGCACTGTTCGACGAGTTCGACATCGAGTCGTTCCCGAAGACCTCCGGCAGCAGAGGACTGCACATCTACGTCCGGCTGCAACCCCGATGGGACAGCTACGACGTCCGGCTCGCCGCCGTGGCCTTGGCCCGAGAGCTCGAGCGCCGACGCCCCGACCTGATCACCGCTCGATGGTGGAAGGAGGAGCGCGGGACTCGGGTCTTCGTGGATTTCAACCAGAACGCGCCCCACAAGACCGTGTTCGGTGCCTGGTCGGTCAGGTCTCGAGTTGGTGCACAGGTCTCGACACCCCTCAGCTGGGACGACGTGGTCGACGTCGATCCCGACGAGCTCACGATCCCGGTCATCGCCGAGCGGGCCGCGTCGACGCCCGACCCCTGGGCGGCCATCAACGATCACCCTCAGTCACTCGAGCCGCTGTTGGCCCTCCACCTCGCGGACCGCGATGCCGGCCTCCCCGACGCCCCCTGGCCACCGCAGTACCCGAAGATGCCCGGCGAACCACCACGTGTCGCGCCGAGTCGGGCCAAGAAGAGCTGAGCGCTCAGCTCCAGACCCCTGCGTTGTCGGCCACGGCGTGATCTACCGTGAAGCCATGTCGATCCCGGTCGAACTCGAAGGCCTCGCCGGAGCCATCGCCGATCGGTCGTCGACCCCCTATCTGCTCACCTCCGACGACTTCGGACGCCCGCATGCCGTGTCGATCGTACTCGGTTGGCAGGACGCGCAGTTGGTGGGCGGCTGCGGGCGGTCATCTGGACGCAACGCATCGGCGCGACCAGCCGTCAGCCTGCTCTGGCCGCCTGACGAGCCTGGCGGAT
Source organism: Ilumatobacteraceae bacterium (assembly GCA_035527095.1). Taxonomy (GTDB): domain Bacteria; phylum Actinomycetota; class Acidimicrobiia; order Acidimicrobiales; family Ilumatobacteraceae; genus Sva-07. The sequence continues at coordinate 4,798 of DATLBC010000058.1, forward strand.
ACAGCCTCATCGTCGACGCCGACGCCGAGGTCATCGGAGAAGACGACGAACGCCGGATCGTCCTGGACCCGACCCACGCTGTGCTGCACCGTCCCGCCGCGAATCCCGACCCCGACGCCGACTGCGGTCATGACTGCGCGCCCGTCCTGAACTAGCGCTTGCGCCGGTCCTTCTCCGACATGTTCACGCGAGCGCAACGTCGTAGGTGTCGAGGCCTCGCAGATTGATTCGGCCGTTGTAGACCGCATCGGCGCGGGGCTCGATGGATGCGAACCGGTTGACGAGCGAGCCGATCGCAATCTGTGCCTCGAGCCGGGCCAGTGCCGCGCCGAGGCAGTAGTGGGCTCCGCCCCCGAACGCCACGTGTTCGCGGGCATCGGCCCGAGTGATGTCGAGCCGACCGGCCGTCTCGCCGAATTGCCGCGGGTCGCGGTTCGCCGCCGCGAGTCCGGCAACGATGAACGTCCCTTTCGGAATCGTCGTCCCATGAAGCTCGTGGTCCGACAGGTTGATCCGCCGGCTCATCTGAACCGGGCTGTCATAGCGGAGGATCTCCTCGACCGCACCCTCGATCAGCCCGGGTTCGGCGCGCAGCTTGGCGAGCTCGTCGGGGTGGTCGACGAGCGCCTTGACGCCGTTCCCGATGAGGTTGACCGTGGTCTCGTGTCCTGCCACGAAGAGCAGCAGGACCTGTGCCGCCAGCTCGTCGTCGTCGAGCACATCGCCATCGTCTTCGGCCTCGATCAGCATCGAGAGAAGACGGTCATCGGGATGCTTGCGCTTCCACTCGATGACCTCGCGGATCATGGCATCGAGGTTGGTGCCGGCCTCGGCGATCG
>DATLBC010000059.1:0-20812 GCA_035527095.1 Ilumatobacteraceae bacterium
CGATCTTGACGTCGCGTTCATCGACGCCGACCCGAGTTGGGCGCAGTGATGATCGGAGTGATCCGAGGCTGCCCGTAGAGGTTGTCGATCAGCGGGTGGCCCTGCCCGACGCCGGTATCGAACACGACCACGCCGGCTGCGACGTCGATCACGGGGTTGTCGACGGCGTCGTTGTCGGCCCGCCAGATCTCGACGCCGTTGATCTCCAAGAAGACAGCCGTCGGGCAGGGGCATCTCGATCGATTCTGTGAATCGTCAATGCGGTTCTGGGTTACGGTCTGCGTGCCGGGCGCCCTGTCGACCGGCGGAGAGGGCTGTATGCCTCAATTCCCCGGTATTCACCACGCTGCGCTCACGGTCAGCGATCTCGATGTCAGCGTTCCGTGGTATCAACGATTGTTCGGCGGAGATCCGGTGATCGATGAAGACACCGGACCCTTCCGTCACGTCGTCTGGCTGATCGGCGGGACCTTGCTCGGGTTGCATCAGTTCCCCGGTTCGGCCCCCGGCGAAGGTTTCGACGAGCACCGTATCGGGCTCGATCACGTCTCATTCGGGTGCGCAGATCGCGCCGAGCTCGAAGTGTGGCAGACGCACCTCGAGGAGCTCGGCGTCGAGCACGGGGGAATTGTCGATGCTCCATACGGCTCAGGCCTGTCGTTCCGTGACCCCGACAATTTGGCTTTGGAGTTCTTCGCCGCAGCTGGATGAGCAACGCGGTCGGCCGCGACTGGAGTTGATCCACCGTTCGGATCGGTGACGTCAGCGCGCCGACACGCCAGCTGGTGGCGCCGATTGCCGATTGCCGAATGCTCGGCTTGGATCGCTGCGTGGCGCGTGTGACGTGCGGGTGGCGCGCTCTGGGTGATCGTTCTGTCCGGTGGGCATTGCGGTTTCCGGTACGGTCGCCGTGATGAGAACCTTCGTCCTCATCCACGGCATGGGCCGCGCCGGATGGTGTTCGCAACCCATCGCCGAACGACTCGACGAGCAGGTTCGGGGCCGCCCGGTGTGAGAACGACGCACCCGACAGGCCAGACCGCCACCATGTCAGCAACCACAGCTGGAGGGTTCGTCGGGTCGGGCATTGACGCTCGCACTGCCCGCCGGTACTGGCGGCAGGCCCGCAGGGCGGGAGTCCGGCCGGTCAGTGCGGCCAGCGTCGCGGTCTTCCGCATCGCGTTCGGCGTCTCGATCGTCGTCAACTCGGCGATGTATCTCCCGCGGGTGCTCCACGAGCATCACGTCGAGCCGACCTTCCATTTCGCCTACGGTCCGATCGACTTCCTCGAACCGTTGCCCGGCGTCGGGATGTATCTCGTCTACGGGGCGATGATGGTGTGCGGCGCGCTGATCGCGCTCGGTCGCTGGTATCGGTGGGCGGCGGCGGCGTTCTTCGTCCTCACGACATACATCTTCTTTCTCGACGCGACCTTCTACCAGAACCACGAGTACCTGATCTCGTTGCTGGCCGGCCTGATGGCGGTGCTGCCGGTGAGTGGCTTCTGGTCGCTCGATGCTCGATCCGGTCGCACCGCCGCATCCGCGGTCGTCCCGGCGTGGGTGGTGTGGTTGTTGCGACTTCAGATCGGCGTGCCCTACTTCTTCGGTGGCGTCGCCAAGCTGAACAGCGATTGGCTGCGGGGTGAGCCGTTGCGCACCTGGATGGCGGTACGGACCGACATCGAGCCGTTCCAGACACTGCTGGCGAACTCGTCGATCATCTGGTTCATGGTCTACGGCGCGTTGGTGTTGGATCTGCTGGTGGTACCGCTGCTGTTGTTCCGGCGGACCCGTGTCCCTGCGTTCGTCGTGGTCTGCTTGTTTCACCTCGCGAACGTGTGGCTGTTCGGGCTGTACATCTTCCCGTGGCTGATGATCGCGGCGACCACGATCTTCTTCGACGCGGACTGGCCCCTGCGCGTGCTCCGCCGGATCGGTGGGCCGTACGGGTCGGTCAGCGAGCACGCACCCCATACGGCCGAGCCAGCGGAGATGCCACACACCGCATCGGTCGACGATTCCCGAGCGATTCCGTTGTCGTCGGCGCTGACGGCGGCGTTGGCCCTCTGGGTTGCATTCCAGCTCGTCTTCCCGCTGAGGCACTTCGCCTTCGACGGCAACTCCAGTTGGACCGAGGAGGGGCATCGTTTCGCCTGGCACATGATGCTGCGGAACAAGACCGGGACGGTCGTGTTCCACCTCGCCGATGGCGAGCGAACGTGGACGATCGACCCGGCCGACGAGCTCACGGCCGAGCAGGTTCGGGAGCTCCCGTGGTACCCCGAACATCTCGTCCAATTTGCCCACCACTTGTCCGCTGCGAACGGCGGCGCCGAGGTGCGGGCCGAGACCTTGGTGTCACTCAACGGGAGAGATCCCCAGCCGATCGTCGACCCGACCGTCGACCTTGCATCGGTGTCTGCGGTGTGGTGGGGCCACGCCCCGTGGATCGTCCAGCTCGAAAGCTGATGCAGTGCCGCCAGTGGCCGGTGGGTGAATCCGCCGATTGGTCCTCTGACGCTTGCGCTCAGCGCGCGGCACGAACTACGTGCTGGGTGCGCAGGCGCGGATGGTCTCGAACGCTGCGTCGGGATCGATACCAGGAGGCAAGCCGACCGAGACGACGTCGCAGATCTCCTCCCACGCACCGAGCCCCTCGTTCGCCTGTTCGAGCGGGCCCACGACGGCGAGTTGATCGAGCAGGATCTCTGCCTCGGGTGGGGTCACGCACGCCCCTGGCTTGGGTTTCGGATTTGCCGCCAACACCGCGTCGACCTCTGCAGTGAAACCCTGCTCGCGAAGCAGCCGGCTGTAGTTGTCACCCATTGCGACGACATACCAGGCGATGTTCGACGCCGCCGCGGCACGGCCACGCTCGACGTCGGGATCGAGACCCATCAACGGTGCTCCATAGACGGTCAACTCTTCCGGATCGAGCCCGTGCTCCGATCGCATCCGCTTCAGTTCATCGACATGGGCGCCGAACTGGTCCCGAGCGATGAACACGGGGTACCAACCGGAGCCGTGGAGCGCTGCGATGCGACGCATCCTCGGGCCCATACCGGCAATCACGATCTCGAGTTCGTGCGGGAGGTCCATCCCGAGACGCAACGGTCTCGCATCGGTCGTCCGGTCCAGCGAGGCGCGTCCGCCACCGACCAGATTCGCGACCTCCTTGGTGACGCACTCCAGGCGGGAAGCGGGACGTGCGTACTCGACATCGTGGAACCCTTCGGCCAAAGCCGGGGTGGACACCCCGATACCGAGCACGTAGCGACCGTCGCTGACATCGAGCAACGTCGCCGAGTTCATTGCAATGGTGGCCGCGGTGCGGCCCCATACCGACAAGATCGCCGACATCGGTCGGATCGTCTTCGTCGCCAGCGCGATCTCTGTGAGCACGACTGTCGAGTCCATGCCCCAGGCCTCAGGCACCTGCACCGAGTGATAGCCGAGCTCGTCGGCAAGCTGGGCAGCCTCCACGATGAACGAGCGGCGCGTTTCCATCGGCGTGAACCCGATTGCGCGAGCGGCCACCTTCGACCCCCAATTCCCTTCCGACGCGACCGAGCGTGGTCGCCGAGAACACAGTAGCCCGGCCGGTCGCGAGCAGCCGGTGGAACGCCGAGGTGGAAGCCGCCCATCATGGCGGGGATGCGGTCGACCCCGGGGGAGTTCCGGGGCGCCAGCGCCTCTTGACACCTAGCTATTCGATACATAGCATTGCGAGGTATGGGAAGTCAGGCGCTCAAGGGCCATCTCGACATGCTGTTGCTCGCCGTGCTCGATGACGGCCCGAAGCATGGATACGCGATCATCGAGTCGTTGCGCGAACGCAGCGGAAAGGTGTTCGACCTTCCTGACGGCACGGTGTATCCGGCGCTCCACCGCCTGGAGGGAGGTGGCCTGGTCGCCAGTGAGTGGCATCGAGTCGACGGGCGACGTCGCCGGACCTACGAGATCACCCGGAAGGGCCGCGCTCAACTCGCCGAGCAACGCCGTTCCTGGGAGCAATTCTTCACGGCTATCGACCACGTACTGGGGGAAAGACCATGGCCGGCAACGGCAAGATTGACGACTACCTGAATGAACTGCACCGGCATGTCGGTGCCTGGCATCGCCGACCGGACGAGGTCGTCGCGGAGGCGGCGGACCACCTGAACGAACGCGTCGACGAGTTGACCGCCGACGGCCACGACGCCGGAGCGGCGGTCGCCCTGGCGATCGACGGCTTCGGCAGCCCGACCGAGGTCGCTGACGCGCATCTTCGCGCCGCTCGTCGTCCGGCGATTCCGACGACCGACACACGGACGTCGGGCGTGCTCGCCATCGTCGGAGGGTTCGCATGGATCGGCTTCGTCCTGCTCGTGGCGGTGCTCCCAGATGACAACACGCTCGCCTTGATGGGGATGGCACAGACCTTCCATCTGGCGATTGCGATGTCGGTCGTCGCCATGTTGAGTCTGTGGCGGCGTCACGGTGGTCTCGGCCCGCTGGCAATGCTGTCGTGCATTCCAGCAGCGTTGGCGGTGCCGTTCGTGCTGTTCGTGTGGCCGGTCCCAGCGTGGTCGATGTTGCTCGGCTTGGCCTCGCTCCTGTTCGGCATCCCGGTGATCGCTCGCCGAGTGGCTCCACTTGCGAGTTCGATCGCTCTCACCGCGGGGCTGGCTGTCGGCGGTGCCGCGGTGCTGGGAGCGGAGATCTTCGTCACGAACACCGGGGAGGACTTCGCCTTCTTGGAGAGCGGTCTGATCATCGCGACGATGGCCGCGGGATTCATTGTCTACGGCCTCGGCCTGATCGGTGTCGGGCGTTGGATGAGCAGCGAGGAACCGGTCGAGGTGCCCGCACTTCCCGCACCGCCGATGTTTCGTCCCTCCGCCTCCTGAGCCAGTCGACGTACGCTCCTACCTCTGCCGCTCGGCTTCCGGGGACGAGTCCGGCGTGGACTAACGTCGCGGTCCGATCGGAACGCATGGGGGTGCGGACGATGGAAGCCTCTGGATATCAGGTGTCTGGCAACGCGGCGGAGAACTTTGAACGGGTCGCGTCAGCGTTCATGATGCCGTGGGCGCGACACCTCGTCGAGCAGGTTCGCCTCGCCGGAGATGAACATGTGCTCGACGTTGCATGTGGCACGGGGTTCGTTGCGAGAGTGGCAGCTGACATCGTCGGGGTCGACCGCGTGGTCGGCCTCGACGTGAACCCGATGATGCTCGCTGTCGCCGAGGCAGTGACCGGAATCGAGATGCGCGAGCGGTCCGCTGATGACACCGGACTCGATGATGGTTCGGTTGATGTCGTGCTGTGTCAGCAGGGGCTTCAGTACTTCCCGGCGCCGGCCGCTGCGGTGGGCGAGGCCCATCGATGCCTTCGTGTCGGTGGGCGAGCGTTGTTCTCGGTGTGGGCGCCGTTCGTGGAGAACCAGTTCATCGCCGGCCAGATCGACGCTTTGGAGGAACACCTGTCGGCCGAAGCAGTTGCGGGGTTCCGTGCAACGAACATCGACGCACTTGGCGGCGAAGCGGGGGTCGAGAGGCTTCTGCAAGATGCCGGTCTGGTCGACGTCGAACTCCGGAAGCATCGTCTCGAGATCGAATTGCCGCCGATGGATCGGTTCTTTCCAGAGCTGATCTCCGCGACACCGTGGGCATCGACGTACGCCGAATTGTCGAATTCAGAGCGTCGAGCCGTCATTGCCCGGATGGACCGCTCGGTGATCCAACGATCCGATGGAGACGGCACCATCGCGACTATGACTGCGGTTGTCGCCGAGGGCGCGGCGAGTTGAAGAAGGCCGCGAGGACCGGGTCGCCACGTCGCCACGTCGGTCGGGGCCTCGGTCGATCGACCGTCTCGAGCTTCGTCGCCGGGACGACGACGACCTGACCATCGTCGACTACTCGATCGGCGGGGGCGGTACCTGGCGGACATCGTCGTCGAGGTCGAACACGACGATTCCTGAGGGTCCGCCGTCGAGCATCGCGACCAACGCCGCTCCCGCGAGCTGGTGGTCGGGGTGCGCAAGATAGGTGTCTCGCGCCGCTGCGTCGACGAACTCGATCACGAAGCCGTCGTCGAACCCTTGCGCAAGGCGCTCGACGCTCGAGTTGGCGCCGCATACGATCCCTTCGAAACCCGGCACCACGCTCTGCAGGGATGCGATCCGCCGAAAGATCGCGTCCTTGTCGCTCTCGCTGACGTCCACTCCGAATCTGAGGAGAACGCAGTGCCGGATCATCCAGACGAAGGTAGTTCCGATCACAGCGCACGGGTAGGAGAGGGTCGCGACGACCGGGGGTCGGTCAGGGCTGAATTCGGCGACGACTACGCTGCGCTCGGGGAGCCTCGCATGACGGAACCGCAGAGCCGAGGCCTGACAGGGAGGTTCACCATGCCGTCACCACAAATCACCGGGGTCTCCCACGTCGACCTCAGCGTGCCCGACCTCGACAACTGGTTGGCGCGTCTCGACGAGTTGGACATCCCGCATTCGGGTCTCACCGAACAGCCGAACTGGGACGTCTTGGTGTTGCGGGACCCGGACAACGTGCAGCTCGAGTTGATCCACATCAAGCCCGGGGTCATCGAGATGCTCAGCCCCTCCGAGTGAACCGGGCGAGCCGGCGAGTCGACGACGAATCGAGCTCAGTCGTCGCACGTGACAAGCCACGAGCGACGAACTGATGCCTGCCGGATATTCGGGTACGCCGTTGGCCAGGAAGCTTGGAATCAAGCCGGGCAACAAGGTCGCGACAGTCAACCGGCCAGACGAGTTCCGACCCTTGCTGGTCGACCTGCCCGGCGACGTCGACCTCGACGCCGACCTCACGGATCGGCCCGATGTCGTGGTGGCGTTCTACACCGAACGCGCCGAACTCGAGGCCGATCTGCGCGCACTGGCAGACGCCGTCTTCCCCAATCGAATGATCTGGGTTGCGTGGCCGAAGAAGACCGCAAATGTCGCCACCGACCTCACCGGCGATGTCGTCCGCGCCAGCGTGCTGGCGACTCAGCTCGTGGATGTCAAGATCTGTGCGATCTCCGACACCTGGTCCGGGCTCAAGGTCGTCTGGCGCAAGGAACACCGCTGATCCGTGCGTCGCCGTCGGGTGGCGAAGGTTGGGTTCCCCACCCGAGCATCGGGCCTGCCTGGCGGCGACGTTGCTGAACGCAGCGTCGGTGGAATTCGGCGGCAGGGATCGTGCACCCTCTCGACGCCAGAGCGTGCCGAGCGCGGTTCTACACTGCGCTGTGTGATCACACGATGAATACGTCAGCGTCCGCTTCGGCCGGCGTCCCGGCGACGGCAGCAAAGCCGTCCGCGAGAACTCGTGCGGTTGTCCCGCACCTCACCGTGGCCGAGCGCGTGGCGCGCGGAAAAGCCGCTCGGCGAGAGGTGCCGCGATCGTCGCACTCGGTGCTCTCGAGCGGTCCCGCGCGGGTCGACCCCGTCGCGCTCCTCGAGAGCCAGTCGGCGTCGCGGGTCGCCGACCTGATCCCGATTCGGTACGGGCGCATGCTGGTGTCACCGTTCACGTTCTTCCGGGGAGCCGCCCTGGTGATGGCGTCTGATCTCGCGGGTACCCCGCGCTCGGGTCTGAACGTGCAGCTGTGCGGCGATGCGCACCTGATGAACTTCGGCGCGTTCGGTTCACCGGAGCGCCGAATGGTGTTCGACATCAACGACTTCGACGAGACCGCTCCCGGTCCGTTCGAGTGGGACGTCAAGCGTCTGGCGGCGAGCGTCGAGATCGCTGCCCGCGACAACGGCTTCAGCGGCAAGGAGAGATCCAAGGTGGTGCTCGCCGCGGTCGAGAGCTACCGCACGTCGATGGCCGAGTTCGCCGAGATGACCAACCTCGAGGTGTGGTACACCGCCCTCGACGTCGACGCGTGGTTGGACCAGCTCGGCTCCGACCTCGGGTCGAAAGCGATCAAGCGGGCAGAAGCGACCGTGGCGAAGGCGCGAACGAAGGACAGCCATCAGGCGTACAACAAGCTGACGCGACTCGTCGACGGTGAACCGGTCATCATCAGCGATCCTCCGTTGATCGAGCCGGTGTCGGACCTGTTCGCTCCCGAGGAGCAGCAGGCGGTGCAGAAATCGATCCACGAGATGTTCGTTCGGTACCGCGAGAGCCTGCAGAGCGATCGGCGCCGCCTGCTCGAGGAATTCCGCATCGTCGACGTGGCCCGCAAAGTCGTCGGTGTCGGCAGTGTCGGGAGCAGGGCGTGGATCGTGCTGTTGCTGGGACGCGACGGCGACGACCCGCTCTTCCTGCAGGCCAAAGAGGCCCAGGCCTCGGTGCTGACGGCGTTTGTCGGCCCCAAACGTCGCGTCGCCAATGGCAAGCGGGTCGTCGAGGGGCAGCACCTCATGCAGGCGACCAGTGACATCTTCCTCGGCTACACGTCGGTTGTGGGCACTGACGACGTCAAGCGCGACTACTACTTCCGCCAACTGCGCGACTGGAAGGGTTCCGCCGTCGTCGAGGAGATGAACGCCGACGGCCTGGCCGTCTACGCCGGTGTGTGCGGGAAGGCGCTCGCTCGTGCGCATGCTCGATCCGGCGATCGGGTTGCCATCGCGTCGTATCTGGGGTCGGGGCAGGCATTCGACAAGGCGGTCGCAGAGTTCGCCGATCTGTACGCAGATCAGAACGAGCGCGACTACAACGCGCTCCTCGCCGCCGAGGCGGACGGGCGCATCGAGGTCCGACGCGGCTTGTGACGTCGGCCGGTCAGGCTTGAGCTTGAGCGCGGGCCCGGAACGCGTGCTCGGCGGCGGCGATCGTCGGGAAGATGTACTCCGCTCCGATCTCCTCGGTGAGGCCGTAGCGGTCGAGTTCCTCCCGGACCTCTGGCATCACTTCGATCAGGACGAGCCTGACACCCTGTTCCTGCAGATTCGTGTACACCGAACGCAGTGAGTCGGCGCCCGACAGATCGATGTCGGGCACGGCGGCGGCGTAGAGGCAGACCCACTCGGGTCGATCGTCGGAAGTTCCGAACGCGAGGAGTTCTTCGCTGAGGTGCTCGGCGTTGGCGTAGTAGAGCGGGGCGGAGAACCGGTAGACGACGAGACCGGGCTCGGTTCGGGCGTCCGGTGTGACATCGGCGGCTGCCCAGTCGCCGGCGCCTTCACCCGTCAGCGACGTGAGCACGGCCGTCGGCGGGCGGTACGAACGTCGCAGGTGGTCGATGATCGACAGGACGATCGCCACGATGATGCCCTGCAACACGCCGACGAGAACGACGGTGCCGGCCGTGATGGCCGCGACGACGAACTCGTCGCGGCGCAGCCTCCAGATCCGCTTCATGCCGAGGAGATCGACGAGCTCGATGCCGATGAGGAACACCACCGTCGACAGGACGGCTTCGGGCATGTACTGCAGTGGTGCGGTGAGCCACAGCAGCACGATCGCCACGATGGCGACGGTGACCACCGAGGCGAACTGCGACTTTCCACCTGCGCCGTCGACCATCTGGGTCTTCGTCGGGCTGCCGTTGACCACGAACGTTCCGGTGAAGGCCGCGCCGAGGTTCGCGGCGCCGAGGCCGACGAGGTCGACGTTCTCGTCGAACTTGTCGCTGTACTTGGCCGCGTACGCCCTCGACGTTGCTGCGCTCTGCGCGAGGATCAGCACGAAGATCGACGCTGCGGTTCCCGCCAGTGCCGGTACATCACTCCACGGCACCGATGGGAAATCGAGGCTGGGAAGTCCGCTCGGCACCTTGCCCAGCGTGGCCACGCCGTCGTCGGCCAGATCCATCTGCCAGCTGATGAACATCGCGCCGAGCACCGCGATGAGCGCTCCGGGGATCTTCGGTGAGATGGCCTTGCCGCCGAGGATGACGATGATCACACCGGCGGAGACGGCCACCGTCGACCAGCTCACGTCGCCGATGTTCTCGAGCGTGCTCCACAGCTTGCCGATCGTGTTGTCGAAGGTTCGCCCGTCGATGGTGACGCCGCTGCCGGACGGAATGCCGAGCATCCCGCCGATCTGGCCGAACGCGACCTGGATGCCGACACCGGTGAGGAAGCCGACGAGCACGGTGCGCGACATGAAGTCGGCGAGGAACCCGAGTCCGACGAGCCGGGCGATGATCAACAAGACGGCGGCCATCAGCGCCACCATCCCGGCGAGCGCGACGTAGTCGGAGGACTGCGCTGTGGCGAGCCCGGCCAAGCCGGCTGCCAGCACCGCTGCCGTCGCCGAGTCAGCGCCCACGACCAGATGTCGCGACGACCCGAGGAGGGCGAACAACAGCAGCGGAATGAGGATCGTGTACAGCCCGGTGATCACCGGCATCCCGGCGATGGACGTGTAGCCCATCACTTCGGGGATCGCCAAGGCTGCCAACGTGACGCCGGCGATGATGTCGGTCGGGATGCCCGTGCGGTCCAGTGGCAGGAGCCCCTGGAGTATCGGGATTCGCAGGCCCGGCTTGTCGGTGCTCTGGTCAGCCATCGAAGCGCCTCGTGTGCATTGCGTGAAACTACTGCGGACACGATGCTCGCGCGAGCAACATTCGTGGGCGTGGCATGTCGAAGCGTCGGGCGGCAACAATCACTCCAAGTGGCCGTGCTCATTACGATCCTCGCCTGCCTGCCCGACTTCACACCGCCCGAAACCGTAGAAGGCCTCCTGGGCGGCTGAGGCCGCATCATCCCGCGATCCCGCGGACCGGACCGCTAGCTTCTGGCCAACGACGACGAGGGGGTCATGAACATGAACAGCACGATGGAATCAGGTTCCGGGCTGGAAGGTCTGCGACTGGCGCGAGAATGGCCGGCGGTGTTCGTGATGGGTCTGATCACGCTGGCGCTCGGCGTCGTGGTGATCTCCTGGCCGCAGGAAACCCTCACCGTGATCTCGGTGCTGATCGGTCTGCAGATCCTCGTGTACGGGATCTACCGCCTCGTCACGGCGTTCTCCCACGACACGGTGTCGCCCGGTTGGACCGGTTTCGTCGGCGTGTTCGGCATCATCGTCGGCATCGTCGTGTTGCGCCATCCGTTCGAGACCGTCGCTGTTCTCGCCGTGCTGCTCGGCGTCGTCTGGATCATCGGCGGCATCATCGAGTTCATCGGATCGATCGCTGATGGCAGCGCCGACCATCGCTGGCTCGGCGTGTTCGGCGGGCTGCTCTCCGTCGTCGCCGGCATCGTCGTCGTCGCATGGCCGGCGCCGACCGTGACCGTCATCGCCTGGATCTCCGGGCTCTACCTGATCGTGTTCGGGCTGTTCCTCTGCGTATCAGCCTTCCAGCTGCGCGGCCTCACGAAGTAGACCCCGCGCCGACTCAGCGGGCGGCCTCCAGCAGGTCGACGTGGTCGCCGTGGAGAGCCGACAGCCCGCGATCGAAGGTGACCAGCCGCTCTGCATGTTTCGCGGCGAGCGCCACGAGATACGCGTCGGTCACCTGCCGTTGCCCGAGCACGCCGCCGAGTTGGGCTCGCTCGTACGCAAGTGCGTCGGGCCAGAACCGATGCCATGGTTGCGCACGGAACACCTCGAGGACGGAGATCGCCTCGTCGGCTGTGTGACCTTCACGCAGCAGGAACCGGATGAGGGTTCCTTCGGCGATCGGGCATCAGTGCATCATTCGCGGTCCATCGAACCGGCAATGCCCGGGAGGTCGACCCAGGGCTGCTTGTGCTCGCACCACGCCTCGACATTCGGCGCGACGCCGGACTTCTCGTCGAGCGTGCCGGCCTTCACGGCGATCAGCCCGGCGGGCTCGATCATCGCGGAATAGATCGGCGAGCCACACGAGCCGCAGAAGCGGCGGTACACGTACACGGCATCGTCGTTCTCGCCGCGGTCCTCGAACGTGGTGAGTTCGCCCGACACGGCGATCTGACTCTCCATAGCGATGAGGTTCACCGAGAAGGCTCCGCCGCTCTGGCGCTGGCAGTGATCGCAATGGCACACCGCCGTGGCGATCACGTCGCCCGTGAGTTCGTAGCTGATCTGGCCGCAGAGGCATCGTCCCGTTTGAGTCATGTCTCGACGCTAGCGCCCACCACCTGGTCGGTTCGGAGACGGAGGGCCCAATATTTACCGTGAGTAGATTTCGGGCCGTCGGTCGACTACTGTTCGGTCAACCACACCATCCGACGAGGGGACCCGAGATGACCACGATCGACGACACCACGCCGCTGCACCTGCAAGGCAACGGCCGGCCGGTGACCGAGGAGCTGACGCTCACCGACCTGCGAGTCACCGGCACAATTCCACCGGAGCTCGACGGCCGCTACGTTCGCAATGGCGCCAACCCGTTCACCGGGATGAGCGACCATCCGTTCTTCGGCGACGGCATGGTCCACGGCGTGCGCCTGCGCGACGGCTCCGCCGAGTGGTACCGCAACCGGTACGTGCAGACCCCGTTCATCACGAACCCGGACACCGACATCCTCGACCCTTCGGTGATGATGGACATGACGGCCTCGAAGGCCAACACGCACGTGTTCGGTCATGCCGGGCGAATCCTCGCCCTCGAAGAAGCCCACTTCCCGTACGTCCTCGACGGCGACCTCGATACGGTCGGACCGCTCGATTTCGGTGGCGCTCTCACCGGGTCGTTCACCGCGCACCCCAAGGTCTGCCCCGTGACCGGCGAGTTGCTCGCATTCGGCTACTCGGCGTTCGAGCCCTACCTGCGCTATCTGCGTGTGTCGGCCGACGGCCAGCTCGTTCAGACCGAGGACATCACCGTCGGCGGCCCGACGATGATGCACGACTTCAACGTCACCCGCAACAACGTGGTCTTCATGGACCTTCCAGCGGTGTTCGACCTCGAGATGGCAATGCGCGGCGAGATGCCGATCCACTGGGACGACGACTACCCGTCCCGTCTCGGCGTGATGCCCCGCACCGGGACCGACGCCGACGTGCGTTGGTACGACGTCGAACCGGGCTACGTCTTCCACCCGATGAACTCCTACGAGGACGGCGACACGATCGTGCTCGACGTCGCTCGCCTCAGCCACATCTGGCGCGATTCGATGATGGACTTCCCGCCGCCCGAGCTGTGGCGTTGGACGATCGACACCACCACCGGCAAGGTGCGTGAGGAGCAGATCGACGACCGCCCCGCCGAGTTCCCGCGCGTCGCCGACTCGGTCGTCGGTCTGAAGCACCGTTTCGGTTACATGATGGCCATTCCCGACAACCCCGACTACACCAACCCGGCGAGCCAGACCGGCGCAATCATCAAGTACGACCGCGACACCGGCGAGCGTATCGAGCACGTCCTCGGTCAAGGTCGCCTACCCGGCGAGCCGGTGTTCGTGCCTGCCGACGGTGGGACCTCCGAGGACGATGGGTACCTGATGACCTTCGTCTACGAGGCCGACACCGACTCGAGCAGCTTCATCGTGCTCGACGCGGCAACGATGGACCCGACGCCCGTCGCCTCGATCGATCTGCCGCGGATCCCGGGCGGATTCCACGGCAACTGGATCGACTCGTCGGTGGCCGGTTGACCGACCTCGACGCCAGCGCTGCAACCCCGAAGGAGACACCATGACCATCACCGAGCCCAACACGTGGAATACGCCCTACCTGCAGGGGGTGTTCGCTCCGGTGAGCGAGGAGCGAGACGACGGCGCGCTGAAGGTCGTGGGGGAGATCCCCGCCGCGCTCAACGGGATGTTCGTGCGCACGGGACCGAACCAGCAGTTCGCCCCGATGGGCGCGTACCACCCGTTCGATGGCGACGGCATGTTGCACGCCGTCTACATCGAAGACGGCGCGGCCCGCTACCGGAACCGCTGGATCGAGTCGAAGGGCCTGCTCGCCGAGCGCGCCCGCGGGCGCGCCTGCTACGGCGGCATGACCAACTTCTCCTTCCCCGACGACGACGTGATGCAGGAGGGCGGCATGATGAAGAACACCGCCAACACTGCGACGGTCCGTCACGCCGGACGCTATTTCAGCTTGATGGAAGGCTCGCTCCCGACCGAGTTCGACCCGGAACTGCGCACGCTCGGCGAGTGCGATTTCGGCGGGCGCCTCGACGGACCGTTCACGGCGCATCCCAAGGTCGACCCGATCAGCGGCGAGATGATCTTCTTCGGCTACAGCCCGATGGCGCCGTACCTGCGCTACCACGAGGTCGATGCGTCGGGCCAACTCGTCCACAGCGCCGACATCGACCTGCCCGCCGGCGTGATGATGCACGACTTCGCGATCACCGAGCGGTACGCCGTGTTCTTCGACGCTCCCGCCGCGTTCAACCTCGACGCGTTGTCGACTGGCGAACCGATGGTGAGCTGGCGTCCGGAGAACGGCACCCGCATCGGGATCATGCCGCGCCGCGGCACGTCGTCCGACATTCGCTGGTTCGAGATCCCCAACTGCTTCGTCGTCCACTTCTCCAATGCATGGGACGACGGCGACACGATCGAGATCCGGGCGCCGAGGATGGAGGACATGCCCGACGCGTTCGGAGCCGACACAGGTGGCGCTCGCCTGCCGATGCCATGGCGTTGGGAACTCGATCTCGGCACGGGATCGGTCACCGACGAACAGACCGACGACATGCCGGGCGAATTCCCTCGCATCAACGACGCGATGATCGGCCGGCGCAACCGCTTCGGCTACGACAGCACCGCTCGCGGTTGGGACACCAACTTCGACTTCAACGGCGTGATGCAGTACGACTACGAGCGCGGGAGCTCGGCGCACTACACCTACGGCCCGACCCAGGTCAGCGGTGAGCACATCTTCGCGGCCGATCCGGACGGGACAGCCGAGAACGACGGCTGGCTGATGACGTTCGTCACGGATGGTGAGACCGAGAAGTCCGAGCTGGCGATCATCGACGCCCGTGACGTATCGGCCGGTCCGGTCGCCCGGATCCAGATGGCAGCTCGCGTGCCGGTGGGCTTTCATGCCAACTGGTTCGCCTCCGACTGAGGCGTGCGCGCAGTTCGAGTACACGATGGACACGTCGCGATCGACGACGTCCCGGCGGCCGATGGACCCGGCGTTCGTGTCCGGGTGCGCTCCGCAGGAATCTGTGGGTCGGATCTCCACCTGATCGAGGCCGGCGTTGTCGAGGCCGCCCAGGTGACGCTCGGCCACGAGGTCGCCGGGCTCACCGACGACGGAACACCCGTGGCGATCGAACCGCTGACGCCGTGCGGCACCTGTGGGCCGTGCGTGGATGGTGACTACAACCTGTGTCGGACCAGCGGGGCAATGCTGTTCGGGATCGGGCGCGACGGTGGAATGGCCGACGAGATGTGGGTGCCCGCGAGGGCGCTCGTGCCGCTGCCGGCCGGCGTCGACATCCGCGATGCATCACTCGTCGAGCCACTCGCAGTCGTCGTCCACTCCTTCCGCCGCGCGGCGGTCCGGCCCGATCAACGGGTCGCGGTGATCGGCGGGGGAGCGATCGGACTCTGCGCCGTGGCGGTTGGACGCGCCCTCGGGTGCGAGGTCGGACTGGCAGCACGGCACGACCATCAGCGTGCCGCGGGGGAGCGCCTCGGCGCGTCGGAGATCTCGGGCCACTACGACGTGGTCATCGAGGCCGCCGGTTCGGAGAGCGCTCTGGCGCAGGCCATCGACCTCGCCAAACCGTCAGCGCAAGTGGTGATCCCCGGGATCTATTGGGGGCCGGTTGCGCTCCCGGGGCTGACGATGTGTCTCAAACAGGTGAGCCTGTGTCCGACGACGCTGTACGGGCGTCACGCCGGCGGCCGCGATGTCGACAACGCTGCCGCGCTGCTCGCCGCGACGCCGGAGTTGCCCTCGACGCTCGTCACCCATCGCTTTCCACTCGACGGAGCCGTCGAGGCATTCGGTGTTGCTGCGAGCCGATCGACAGGGGCGATCAAGGTGATCCTCGAACCCTGAACCAGCGGTGTCAGTCGATCGGGCGGACCACGCCGGCCACCGGGTCGACCTCGACCATCGCGCCGTCGGTGATCGACAGCGCACCCGAGGCACCGATCACGGCGGGAATGCCGAGCTCTCGGGCGAGCACGGCCGCATGCGACATGGCGCCACCGTCGACCGTGACGACTGCACCCGCAATGCTCAACACGAGGTTGAACGCCGGCGAGGTTGCGCGAACCACGAGGACGTCACCCGGCGCAAGTCGTTCCATCGCGTCGTCGGCCGAGTCGGCGACCACGGCCCGACCGGTGTAGCCCGTCGAGCCGACGCCGGTGCCGCTGAGTGGAGGTTCGTTGCGTTCGCCGGCCAGACCGGTGTAC
This sequence comes from Ilumatobacteraceae bacterium, assembly GCA_035527095.1. Lineage (GTDB taxonomy): Bacteria > Actinomycetota > Acidimicrobiia > Acidimicrobiales > Ilumatobacteraceae > Sva-07. The sequence continues at coordinate 16,244 of DATLBC010000059.1, forward strand.
TTCAGCGAGAGTTGCACCATTGCGACGGTCGTGGCGAGCGCGGTGGGCAGCGCACCGAGCGGCGGTTGCGCCTCGGGAGCGCCGAGGGTCGGCGGCGGATCGAGTGCGGCGTCAGCGTGGCGGGTGGCCGCACGCGACCGCAGCTCGTCGGCGGTCGGCGTGGTCTCGCCGAACAGCCGCCTGGCCTCGTCGGGGGTCAGTTCGAACACGTGGTCGCCAACCCCCAAACGTGAGCCGGCCTCGAGGAGCGCTCGGCGCAGCAGTCCGGCCGGCCACTCGATGGTCATGGGTCCTTGGTCGTCGCGCATGTCCATGACGTTTCGGGCGTCGGCCAACACGTGATCGAACGCATCGCGATGCTCGAGCGGCACCTGGCTTCGAAGCAGCGACGCTGTGGCCTCGTTGTCGTACGTCGGCGCCGGGCCGGCGGTCCGGATCGATTGCAGCACGACCTCCGGCAACTCGCCGAGCGTCGACGCCGTGACGTCGTAGCCGGTGGCGAGCACGTGGCCGTGCTCGCGGAGGTGTTCGTCGAGGAGTGATGCCGCCTCGTCGGACACCGCTCGCACGTCGTCGAGGGAGGCGACCGGCGTCTCGGAGGCGTCGACGAGCAGGCGAATTCGATGGAGTCGCTCCCTGGGGTGCACGGTCGACGGCGACGCGCCGGCGAGCGCGTCGATGGCATTCGCCGGGTCGATGCCCCAACCGTGGCACTCGTAGAGATATCGAGCGATCGGGCCGAGGTCGTGGCCATGGAGCCAGAAGTGCAGCTCGTAGTTGTCGTGCAGGTGATCCAGCAGCCCGTCGACATGCTGGCGGAGTTCGTCGTCGGTGAGCACCGAGGCGTCGACGTCCTGAAGGCGCAGGTTGGTCGCGTGTAGTGACGGCCGGATCTCACGGTGCCAGCGATCCACCACCGCGTTCGACGGTGACGTCGCCAGCGCGTTGGCGGCCGCCTTGGTTCGCTTGCGGAATTCTGGATGCAGCCGTGCTCCCAGCCAGAGCAGGGGTGTTGGTGGTGGTTTGCGGGGCGGATTGTCGGCGCCGATCAGCGGTCGCAGTCGTGTGTAGTAGAAGCCGTTGACGAATCGGGCTTCGATCGTCTCGGCGGGGACGCCCAGCTCGGCGAAGACGCGTCGGAAGCCGTTCTGCATGCCGTCGGTCATCAACCACTGGCTGATCGGAGTCACGCCTCCCGTGTAGTGCGAGCGGTCCAGCTGCCACTCGCCGGGCCCCGGCGCAACGAAGACGTCCCCCATGCCGGCACATTCTCGCACAGCCCGACATCAGCGCGTGCCGTCCCGTTTGCGTCGACGTTTGCCTGGCCCGTCCCACCTGAATCCCGACGCAAACGAGGGGGTGCATCGGTGGGAGAGATGTTGAATATCTCTGCGATCTATGCCGCTGATGGGAATGGCGTGCCGATATGGAGGTTGTACACATTGCTGTCGCCGACGGCACGAACATCAGCTCCGAAGTCGCCCCCCGATTTCGGCCCGCAGAGAACCAGGAATGACATGTTCACTCGCAAGCGCACCATCCATCCCTCACTTCTCGCCAGCGAACTGGCCATGACCGTTCCGGTCAGCGAACTGGAACAGCTCGACCGGCTCGCGACGATTCTCCACATCCGTGCCGGCGAGCAGATCATGCACCTCGACGACTTCGGTCGCGAGTGCTTCGTCGTGATCGACGGCGAGTTCAGCGTGAACCTCGGCGATCACTCGGTCCCCGTCGGCCCCGGCGCCGTGATCGGTGAGCTCGCCCTGCTGACCATGAAGCCTCGCACGGCATCGGTCACCGCAACGGTCGACTCGAGCGTCTACGTGTTGAATCGCGCGGAGTTCGCCACTGCGCTCGACGTCTGCCCGAAGCTCTCGCGCTTCGTGCTCGACGGCGCCGTCCGTCGTACCGTCGCCGCCTGACGCCGCCGTCGTCCGCCTGCGATGAGCGAATCGGCCGCATGCGGACGGTTGGGTCGTCGTTGGAGCGAGAGCGCGCTGGGAGTGATGCGTCAGGACTCCAGTGCTGCGCGCAGTTGTTCGTAGGCGTAGTCCGGCATCGACGTGTACAGCAGTTCGGCGCCCGCGAAACGCCGTGCTTCCTCGGCCAGCGCAGGCACGTGCACGTGCTCGGCGAGGATCACCACCGTCGATGTTCCCGGCTCGACCGCTTCTCGGAACCATGCGACCCATTCGTCGGGAATTCCCAGGTCGACGATCTTTGCCGTGACCACGCCGGAGGCGGCCCCGATGCCGAGCCCGGCGATCCAGCCGACCGGGCCTCCGAGTACGAGTCCGAGCAAGCTGGTCCACATTGCACCACTGAGTGCGGCCCGACCGGGGGTGGGATCGATCGTCTCCACGACCTTGACAACACCGTCCTCGCTCTTGTTGACCATCACGGCATCCTGCAGGTCGAGCACTCCGGTCTCTTTCAGACCCTTCATCGCAAGCAGGTACTGCTGGGCGAGGACCTGCCGACCGAACGACACCCCGATGATCACGGGCGCGCCCGGATCGGAGACCACCCGTTCGTGAGGTTCGATGCCGGCGCGCAGCGCCGGATCGGGCGGGGCAAACGGTGGCGGCTCGTCGCTCATGACCGCAGTCTGCCCGCTGTGCGTCCTGACCAGTGGGCAGCTACTTGCTCGTGACGGTGACGCCGGTGGTGACGACCGACTCGTCGAGGCCGATCGGCTCGGCGTCGATACCGAACACCCAGCGGTAGAAACCGGTCGTCCCCTGGAAGACCCCCGGCCAGCTCTCGGTGACGGGTCGGTTCGGTTCGTCACAGCCGTCAGCAGCAAGTGTCCTCAATTGTTCGTCGACGAAGTCGCCGAGACCGATCTGTACGGCGATCTCGCCGAGGGTGGCATCTCCGCCGCCGATGAGGCAGACGTCCGAGAATGCCTGGTGACCGGACGCGGCGAACACCCAGAGCCACGAGGGCGGTGGGGCCGATTCGAACGCTGCTCGGGTGTTCGCCACATCGCTCACCATGTCGAGTTCACCCGCCATGAACAGCGACGGCACGTCTGGGATCACGTCGCGCAGGCCCGAGGCGTAGGAGACGTATCCGAGGATCCCCTCGTCCTCGGATGCTGCCTGCGCGATGGTGCCACCGCCGGCCGAGTGCCCGCCGAGCGCGACCCGGCTCGAATCGACGACGCCGGCGAGGATCGGATCGCTGTCGAGGTTCTCGAGCAGCGTGCGCATCGATCGCAGCTGGTCGATCGCGGGAGGCTGTCCGTCGCTGGTGCCGCTGATGAAGTTCGTCGTGTCGCGTGACGGATGATCGGTCGCAGCGACGACCATGCCCCAGGTGGCGAGATGGTACGCGAGATTGCTCGAGATCTGCCGGAATCCGGCGGCTCCATGGCTCTCCAGGACGAGGGGGAACGGCCCGTCGGTCGCGGCGGCTCCGTCCCGGGTTGCGTCGATCGTGAGTGAGGCATCGAGCTCGGGTGGAATCAGCGCGGCGAGACCTTCCGGGAGGTACGTCCGCAGGTCGTACGTGTCGGTCCCGCCTCTGGCGGACTCGTCGGCCGGGTACCACACCTCGACCAGGCCGCCCTCCGGCAGGGTGCGAGTGGTCACCCCGACGACGTACGGGCCATCGGCTGCCAGATCGGCTGCCGTGACATCGGGTGCGGTGGCTTCGGTCGTATCGGGCGTGGTGTCGGGCGAATTGGTGGTCTCCACAACTGCTGCGGTGGTGTCCGGCGCGGCAGCCTCGGTCACCGGGGGACCGGCGGAGGTCGTATCGGCCGAACCGTCGGAGTCGGAGCCACATGCGGCGAGGAGCACAGCGGTGGCGAGCAGGGCGGGGAGGAGGCGACGCATCGGCGAGGAGCGTAGATGCCGCTACCCTCACGGTCCCACCCGATCAGAAGGAATTCGACTCATGGCCCAGGCCAAACTCACGCCCCTCCAGCAAGCCGAAGCCGACCGGAAGGCGGCCGAGGATGCTCGCAACAACAAGGTGCAGAAGACCTACTCCGACGAGGAGAAGGCGACACGCAAGGAGCGAGTTGCCAAGGCCAAGGACGCGATGAGCCGGTCGGTGGGTCTGAAGGGTGCGCACGTGCCGCCCGCTCGCGCGGCGATCAAGAAGTACCTCCAGAACCTCAACGACCCGAGGCAGCCCGACGATCAGCAGTTCGAAACGCTGATCGAGGCGCCCTTCAAGGCGCCGCCCAAGAAGCGGACCAACGACCGCAACTTCTGATCGTCCCTCCTGACCCAGCGTTGCGATGAGCGAAGCGACCGCATGCGGCGGTTTCGCTCATCGCTGGGCGGGGTCCTGCGGTCGCGGGCTACTTGGCGGCGGGCGGAAGGACGGCGTCCACCAGAGCTTGTTCGAGCTTGGTGACTTCGGTGGTGATCCGAGCACGAGCCTTGCGGCGGTCGTTCAACGGCATCGTGGCCGAGATGGATGTCGCACGCTGCAACTCGTCGATCGCTTGCAGGATCACGCCGCCATCGGCATCGGCCGGATCGGGAAAGACCAGTCGCGCGTTGCGATCGAGCGCAGCGATTCGTCGTTCGAGGCCCTTGTGGCCGAACC
>DATLBC010000060.1:0-7206 GCA_035527095.1 Ilumatobacteraceae bacterium
TGATCGGGGTCCGCGCCTGCGAGCGTCAAGGGGAGCAGGATGTTCTCCTTGGCCGACAGCGTCGGGATCAGGTTGTACTGCTGGAAGATGAACCCCAGCCGATCACGGCGCAGCAGCGTGAGCGCCGTCTTGTCGAGCCCGGACAGCGCCGTCTCGCCGATGAACGTCTCGCCCGAGGTCAGCCGGTCGAGCCCTGCCACGCACTGCATCAGCGTGCTCTTGCCCGAACCCGAGGGTCCCATGATCGCCGTGAACTGCTGGACCGGGAACGTGACGGTGACGCCGGCGAGCGCGTGGACGGCAGCGTCGCCGACCCCGTAGGTCTTCACGGCGTCAACGGCGCGGGCAGCGCCCGTCTCGACGATGGTGTCGGTCATCTGCGTTGTCTCCCTACAGGTGAAATTGCGCCGGGGCGCCGGTCAGGTCATCAGTGGCGCCGGAGAGTATTGAGGCGCAGCCGACGGAGCACTGTCGTGCGAGAAGATCATAGGGCCGCGAACGAGAGGCCGGACCGTTCGGTTCGTGTAGATTTCTGCGAGTTCTCCGAGCTCTCCGACCTACCGACCTGCGAGGCCAAAGTATGCGCGTGAAACCTTCTGCCCTCTCGTCCATCGTGGCGATCCTCGGCTACATGGTCGTCGTCTTCAGCGTGTGGGCTGCGGTCGGCATGGAGTACGACGAGGTCGGCGACACGGTCGAGAACGTCCGCGAGGGCATCGTTCTCGCCGTTGCACTGGGCGCCGTGTACCTGGTCATCGTGACCACGGTGCTCGGCTGGTGGAAGCCGGCCATCCGCGAGCCCCGACGCGTGGGGAGCCGGTGGATGTGGACCATCCCCGTGCTTCTCCTCCTGGGTGCCGTCGGCAACCTGGCAACCACGAAGTGGGGCGAGATCGACGGCGTCGGCGAGTACGTCCTGTGGCTGGCGATCGGCACGCTCCTCGTCGGCTTCTCCGAGGAACTCCTGACCCGCGGTCTCGCGATTGTCGGCGGTCGCGGATCGATGCACGAGAAGTGGGTGTGGGTGTTCTCCGGCACCATCTTCGGCCTGCTCCACGTGCCGAATGCGTTCTTCGGGCAGAGTGTGAGCAGCACGGCGCTACAGACGGTGTTCGCGTTCACCGTCGGGCTGATGTACTACGTCACCCGCCGGCTCACCGGCACCCTCATCGTCGCCATGGGGTTGCATGCGATCTGGGACTTCTCAGTGTTCATCCAGGACCACTCCGGGCTGAACCTCGACGACAAGCCTCCCGCTGGGGGCGCCCCGGTGCTGTACGTCACCGTCATCCTCGGAATCATCGCGCTCGTGAAGATTCTCAAGACCGGCGACGTCGTCGAACCGGGAGGCGACCAGCTTGCCGAGTTCGACAAGGTGGCGTGACGGCGCTCTAGTTCGAAGTCGTCACCAAGTCAGCAGAACAGTGATGACGAACGGGTAGGCGTTCACTGCTGAACCGCAGTCGCCGCTCGGGTAGACGGGGCTACGCCACACGCCATCGGTGAACCTCGGCCTGCTGGCTCTTCCCGATGCCACGGGTGCGGACGCGTTCCCACCGCTGCTGATCCTGGATGTAGTCAACCCAGGGTGGCCGGTGCAACCGCGAGGCCGACGCCCACGGCCCCGGCGTGCAGGCGTTTGTCCCACACCGCGACCGTGACATCACTGGAGCCGAGCGCGAGCGCGCTGGCGAGATGAACGGCGTCAGCCCCGCGGAGCTGATGACGTGCGGCCAGCGCACCGGCAGATCGCTCGACGTCGGCTGTCAACTCGACCGGACGCATCGATGCCCAGAACACCTCCCAGTCAGCCGCAGCTGCTGACGCTTCGGATTCGGTCACGTCATGATTGCGTCCGGCCGCTGCGAGCGCTGCGCAGACCTCGGGATAGGCCAGTCGACTCGACAACGCTGCATCGCACGCGTTCCACAACGCCGCAGCGATCTCTGAGCCTGCTTCGTCGAGCACCAGTTTGACGAGCGCGCTCGAATCGAAATAGACGAGGGCCACGTTCAGCGACGCTGCTCGGTGACGATGTCCGCCACCGATCGTGTCGGCGTCGGACGGTGGCGACCACCAGCGACTGGCCGGGTCGAGGTGGTCGGACGACTGATGACACCCTGCGCGGTCAGACGGTCGATGACCGGTGTCGAGTCGAGGGCCACGATCCTGGCCACCGGCATCCCTCGATCAGTAATGACGATGTCGTTGCCGTCGCGTGCTGCGTCGATCCAGCGACCGAGGTGTGCTCTGAGTTCAGTGACTGCAACGTCCATCCCTGAACTGTACAAGATAGCAATACACGATACGTACACATGACCGGCGCAGCGACGAGTCGAATTCGTCACGGTTGTCGCGCAACGTGCGGGCACCCACAGGGTGCATATGTGCCAACTGAAGAAATCGGGTGGGATCGCGTCACAGAATCGCGTTTGCGCAGGCATGTGTATGTGTGGAGGCAGTCTGGAAGCTCCGGGTCGGTGCCGAGACGTACTACTTGTCGCAGGTGGCGAGCGGGCTCGACGAGTACTACACGGGTGCGGGGGAGGCGCCGGGTGTGTGGGTCGGCAGCGGTGTCGAGTCGCTCGGGCTGGTCGGCGAGGTCGAGCCGGCTGACCTTCGCGCGGTGCTGGCCGGCCTGGAACCGGGCACCGGGCTCACGCCGAACGGCACGACGCTACGCGCTCATCCTCGACGAGTGCCCGGGTTCGATCTGACGTTCTCGGTGCCGAAGTCGGTGTCGGTCGCCTATGCACTCGCCGACTGCCGGGTGCAGCATCTGATCGTCACCGCGTGCGAGGCGGCGCTCTCAGAGACGTTGGCCTGGCTCGAGCGTGAGGCGTGCTTCGTGCGGCGGGGAACGAACAAGGCCGAGAACCGCGAGGCGTGGGGTGAGGCGTGGGGCACGCGTCGGATGGTGGCGCGTGGGTTCGTCGGCGCTGCGTATCGGCATCGGACGTCGCGGGCCGGGGATCCGCATCTGCATTGGCATGTGCTCGTGGCCAACCTCGCCCAGGGGCTCGATGGGCGCTGGTCGGCGTTGGACGGGCGGGCGATCTACGACACCGCGCGTACCGGTGGTGCGGTGTTCCAGGCGGCGATGCGCCGCGAACTGACGACGGTGCTCGGGGTGGAGTGGGGTCCGGTGCACGAGGACGCGGCTGAGATCGCCGGCATCCCGCGCGGCGTGTTGCGCGAGTTCTCACGGCGGCATGAACAGATCGCCGAGTGGCTCGAGGACGCCGGCGAGGCGGGCCCTGCTGCTGCGGCCACCGCCCAACGCGCGACCCGCACCCGCAAGCAAGCGCCCGCGGACTTCGCGGCGGTCGAGGCCGACTGGCACGCCCGAGCCGAAGCGGCAGGTTGGGGGCCGGTCCAGCTCGAGCAGCTCCTGGCCTCAGCAGTCCCTGCAGCCGTCCGCGACGGGTTCGTGATTGAGAACGAGTCGTGGCGTCACGGTGTCCGGTCGGTGACAACACGGCTGGTCGGGTTCGAGGAGTGGCTCGATTGGCTACTCGATCACCGAGTCACGGCCCACGACGGGACGTTCACCCGACACGATCTGACTCGAGCTGTCGCGTCAGCGCTACCGGCGTCGACATCGGTGGAGGTCGTCGAGGCCACCGTGCAGCGAGCGCTGGGGACACCGGCGGTGGTGCCACTCGGCGATTCCTCATCCCAGTTGCTGCTCGCCAGTCCCGATTGTCGGCTGATCACCGACGATCGCGTACGGACCTACACCTCGCGGTCACTGCTCGCACTCGAGGAACGACTCGTCGAGCAGCTCGCCCGCGGCGTCGATGCCGGCGTCGGCGTCCTGGGACATGGTCGTGTCGAGGCTGCCGTCGCTGCGTCGACGCTGGGGATCGATCAGGCAGCGGCGGTGACGTCGCTGACCGCATCGGGCGATCGGATCTCGGTCGTCGTGGGGCGAGCGGGAACGGGCAAGACGCACACATTGGGCACTGTCCGAGCGCTCTACGAGAACTCCGGGTTCACCGTCGTCGGGTTGGCTCCGTCGGCACGAGCGGCTCGTGAACTCGAAGCCGGCGCCGGGATCGAATCGACCACGCTGGCCCACCACCTCGTCGCGCACCGCGATATCGACGCCAGCACGGTGGTCGTGGTCGACGAGGCCGGCATGGCCGCCGTGCGCGATCTCGCCCGTGTCGTCGATCAGGTGACACGGGTCGGCGCCATCCTCGTCCTCGTCGGCGACCACCACCAACTTCCCGAGGTCGCCGCCGGCGGAGGATTCCGAGCTGCGCTCGACGTGCTCGGCGACCGCCTCACCGAACTCACCGTCAACCGCCGCCAACACGCGACATGGGAACAGGCGGCCCTCGACCAACTCCGCCACGGCGACGTCACCGCAGCGTTCGCCGCCTACCAGACGCACGGACGAGTCGTGCTCGACGACGACCGCCTCGCACTCCGCCAGCGAGCGATCACCGACTGGAACACGCTGCGAACCGACGGCGTCACGCTGATGCTCGCCGGCACTCGCGCCGAAGCCCACAGACTCAACCTTCTCGCCCGACAGACCCTCGCCGATGCGGGTGAACTCGACCTCGACCGAGCCGTCATGATCGGTGAACGGTCGTACGCACGCGGCGAGCACGTCATCTTGCGCCGCAACCACCGAGGCCAACACCTCGCCGACGGAACCGCGTTCGCGGTCGACAACGGAATGCGCGGCCACCTCACCCACATCGACGCCGCCGGCGCACACATCACGCTGACCAGCGGCGAGGAGATCGTGCTCAGCCGCGACTACCTCGAGGCGGGGTGGCTCGACTACGGCTACGCGTCCACTGTTCACACAGCACAGGGAGTCACCTGCGATCACGTTCTCGTCGTCGGCCCAGCCGGCCTGTACCGGGAAGCGGTCTACGTGGCGATGTCGCGGGCCCGACTCTCGGCGTGGATCTACGGCACCACTGCAGAGGCGATCGACATCGCGGAACGGCACGCCACGGGCATCCCGCTACCCGGCGAACGCACCGAGAACCCCGAGCACGAGCTGATCGAACGCACCCACGTCTCCGGTGCGAAACAGCTCGTCTCGTCAAGGGACACAGAGGCGGCACGCGTCAGCGATCTCGCCACCCAGATCTCGGTCGCCACGCTGCTCGACCTGGCACAGCGGGCACGCCACGCCGAGAACGCCGCCGCATTGAAGGGCCACACCAACCCGGCCGAGTTGCGCGACGACCTCGACCGGGCCGTGACGTTCCGGGCGCACGCCGAGGTCGGCCGCCGGGTGCGGGCACTGGATCGAGACAACGTCGGCCACCTCATCGCGCTCGACGACACCGACGGAACCTGTGACGTCCTGTTCGTGAACGACAAGGACCGCTCGGCCACCCGAACAATGGCATGGAGCGAGCTCGTTGCCATCGATCACGCCGGACCCACCGCACTCACCGCCGACGCCGCGGCGACACTCCAACGGATCACCGACAATGTCGAACGGGCGGTACGTGAATGGGCAGAGGCACTCGCTTCGCACGATGTGGAGGTGGGCGACGCCGACCGCTTCCAGCGCGCCGCGAACGTCGCGTGCGAGCGTGCAGCTCACCAGTTGCGTGCCGACCCTCCGGAGTGGCTCACGAACTGGCTCGGCCCACGGCCGACCGACGGGCCGGGAGCCGCCGTGTGGGACGACTCCGTCGCTCGGTTCGCACGCCACCGAGCCGTCCACGAGATCGACGACGCCACACCGGGACTCGGCCCACAGCCACTCGACCCGGAAGCGACAGAGCCTTGGCAGCAGGCGATGCTGCACACGCTGCGCGATCGCATCTGGCTGACCGACCGACAATCCGAACCACAGCCCATGCACGCGACGATTTCGCCGACGGCGATGCACGAACGACGGAGTGAACTCCAAGCACTGATGAGCAGCGCACCTGCCGACCACCGCGAACTCATCGAACGACTCACCACCGGAAGCGCCGGCATGCCCGAGGTACACGAACACCTCGCCACGGCTGTCAACGCACAGCACGAGCGGCGGGACTGGATCGTCGCCAACTGGCCCTACGTCGTCGAACTCGAGCAACTCAACGCACTGATCTCCGCCCAACCCGCCCTCGCCCACTGGCCGACCGCCGTACCGCCCCCAGTCCGGGCCGTGCTCGACACTCTGGCCGGCACCGCTGCTCCCCCACCATCGCGTGAGCAACGCACGCTGGCCACGCTCGACCAGGAGTCCGCCGCGAACGACCCGGTCTGTCAGGCCGAAACCAAGATCCGCGAACTCGATCAACTTGCCAAGCGTTCATCGACGAGCCCCGAGCGAGCTGCAGTCGAGGAGGCGCTGCGGGCGGGACGGCTCGAGCTCCGGCGGGCTCGTCGGGAGCAGCGCATCGACGACGTCTTCGCCCGATATGGCGGCAGCGCTCACGACGATGCCATCGAACGGCGCCGGCTCACCGTTGGCTACGAGGTGCTGACCGACCCGCCCGACTGGGTCGTCGAACACCTGCGACGACTGCACGACGACGGCCGCCTCGGCGCTACCCGCGTCGACGATCTGGCTACCCGGATCGTCGGCGCAGCCGTGCACCTCGACCGGCACGGGCACGTCCCCGGCGGCTGGGCGTACACCGAGGTTCGCCCAGCTACCCGTGCGCTCCCCGTCGTCGAGATCGGCGTGCCCGAGCTCTGATCCGGGTAGCGAGTCGGGCGGTCATCCGTGACGTCACTGGTCCACCGTGCCGGCCATGAACCCGACGACGACCAAGCGCCGGCCACCGCTCACCGTTGTCCTACCGGACGAAGCGCCGACACTGCCACCGCTTGCCGTGACCGTGCTCCGCCAACTGGTCGTGGCCAACCTCGACCAGCGGAACCGGGCTGCAGGACCCGATGAGTCGATGGGCGTAGCCTCGTAGCCGATGATCCGGTTCGCGTTCTACGGTCGAGTCAGCACTGAAGATCAACAGGACCCAGCGGCCTCACGGTCGTGGCAGCTCGAACGCAGCCGGCAACTCATCGACGGCCACGGCGCGATCGTCGAGGAGTACTTCGACGTCGGCCACAGCCGATCGCTGCCATGGAAGCGGCGGCCCGAGGCGAACCGACTCCTGCAGGCGTTCAGCGACCCTGCCCGGCGCTTCGATGCCGTCGTGATCGGCGAGCCGCAGCGCGCGTTCTACGGCCACCAGTTCGGGCTCACCTTCCCCGTGTTCACCCACTACC
>DATLBC010000061.1:0-28874 GCA_035527095.1 Ilumatobacteraceae bacterium
AGGCAGTGAGGAAGTAATGGCAAAGCCGACCGCGAGCCGCCGTCCGCGCAAGCGCGACCGCAAGAACGTCAGCACGGGCATCGTGCACATCAAGAGCTCGTTCAACAACACGATCGTCTCGATCACCGACACCGAGGGCAATGTCATTGCCTGGGCGTCGTCCGGAGGCGTCGGATTCAAGGGCAGTCGCAAGAGCACGCCCTACGCTGCGCAGCAGGCCGCCGAGAAGGCCGGCAAGGCTGCCATCGAGCACGGCCTGCGCCGCGCCGAAGTGCAGGTGAAGGGTCCGGGTTCGGGTCGCGACACCGCGGTGCGTTCGATCCAGCAGACCGGCATCGAGGTCACCTCGATCAAGGACGTCACACCGGTTCCCCACAACGGATGCCGCCAACCCAAGCGTCGGCGCGGCTGAGGAGCAACTGAATCATGGCTCGTTACACCGGACCCAAGGTGCGCATCTCGCGGCGCCTGTCGGTCAACATCTTCGAGAACGAAAAGGGCCGCCAGGCGCTCGAGCGGCGTCCCTTCCCCCCTGGCCAGCACGGCCGCACCCGTCGCCGCAACGCCGGTAGCGAGTACCTCGCCCAGATGCAGGAGAAGCAGAAGGCGAAGTACATCTACGGGGTGCTCGAAAAGCAGTTCCACAAGACCTACGTCGAGGCGCAGCGCATGCAGGGCCCCACTGGCGAGATCCTCCTGCGTCTGCTCGAACAGCGTCTCGACAACGTCGTGTACCGCGCCGGTTGGGCATCCAGCCGGCCGCAGGCGCGACAGTTCGTCAACCACGGCCTGATCCAGGTCGATGGCAAGCGCGTCGACATCGCCAGCTTCCGCTGCAAGAAGGGCCACGTCATCTCGCTGTCGCCGAAGGCACAGAAGATGATCGTGATCCAGCACAACATCGACACCCTCGACCGTTCGCTCGTCGGATGGCTCGAGGCGAGCGATGGCGGCAAGGCCGTGACGGTGCGCAGCCTGCCCGAGCGTGAGCACATCGATGTGCCCGTTCGCGAGTCGCTCATCGTCGAGCTCTACTCCAAGTAATTCCCGTCTCTCGTACGTCCCGTCGTCACTCGAACACCCGGAAAGGTCCCGGCACCAATGCTCGTCATGCAGCGCCCCACCATCGAAGCTCTCGGTGAGGAGTCAGACAACCGCGGCCGGTTCGCCGTCGGCCCACTCGAGCCCGGCTTCGGCCACACGCTCGGCAACTCGCTGCGCCGTACCTTGCTGTCGTCGATCCCCGGCGCGGCGATCGTCACGGCGCGGTTCGACGACTCGCTCCACGAGTTCGACACGATCCCCGGCGTCGCCGAGGATGTCACCGACATCATTCTGAATCTCAAGGACATCGTGGTCACGTCGGTCTCCGAAGAGGCCGTCACGATGCGTCTCGACGCTCGGGGCTCGGGTGCGGTCACCGCCGGCGACATCGAGTGCCCGGCCGACGTCGAGGTGCTCAATACAGACCTCCACATCGCCACGCTCAATTCCAAGGGCCGCCTGGCCATCGACCTCACCGTGGAGCAGGGCCGCGGTTACCTCTCGAGCAACCGCGAGGACGACACCCGGGTCATCGGCGTGATCCCGATCGATGCGATCTTCAGCCCGGTTCGCCGGGTGGCGTTCGACGTCGAGCCGACCCGCGTCGAGCAGGCAACCAACTACGACCGTCTGGTCATCGAGATCGAGACCGATGGTTCGATCACGGCTGCTGAGGCGCTTGCTTCGGCCGGCGCCACGCTGCGTTCGTTGGTCGACCTGGTCGCCACCATGTCCGACGAGCCCAAGGGTCTCGAGCTCGGCGAGATCGTCGACGCTGCGGTCAGCTCGCCCGACCTCGACCTCCCGATCGAGGACCTCGACCTGTCCGAGCGTCCGAACAACTGCCTCAAGCGGGCCCAGGTCAATACGGTCGGCGAACTGCTCACCAAGACCGAGGACGATCTGCTGAACATCACCAACTTCGGCCAGAAGAGCCTCGACGAGGTCAAGGCCAAGCTCGACGAGCGCGGCCTCACGCTGCGCGGCTGATCGCTGCGACGCACACAACGAAAGACGATTGAACGATGCCCACTCCACGCCGCTCCCGCCGCTTCGGCAGCTCCGCCGCCCATCAGCGCCTCATGATGGCCAACCTTGCCGCGTCACTGTTCGCCGCTGAGGCGATCACCACGTCCGAGGCAAAGGCCAAGCACCTCCGCCCGATCGCCGAGAAGTTGATCACCAAGGCGAAGAAGGCGCAGGAGGAGGGCCCGATGCAGGTCCATCGCATCCGTCAGATCGAGGCATTCCTCGGCGACAAGGAGATGACCTACAAGCTCGTGCACGATGTCGCTCCTCGCTACGCCGAGCGCAACGGCGGCTACACCCGGATCCTGAAGATGGGCCCGCGCCACGGCGACAACGCCCAGATGGCGCGCATCGAACTCGTCTGAACACCACGGTGACGGCGGGGTGCCCGACACGCGCAACGCCCGTCTGACGGTCGCATACGACGGCACCGCCTTCCGCGGGTTTGCCGAAAGCAACGGTGTGCGCACCGTGATGGGCGAACTTCGCCGAGCGGTCGAAACAGTGGTGCGACGCCCGGTCGAGCTGACCGGCGCCGGACGCACCGATGCCGGCGTGCACGGTTGGGGCCAAGTGGTCTCCGGCAAACTTCCGGCATCGACCGATCTGCGACGCCTGGAGCGCAGCATCAACGGCTTGTGCGGTCCCGACATTTCTGTTCGTGACGTCGACTGGGCCGATGGGGCCTTCTCGGCGCGGTTCTCCGCGACCGGGCGTACGTACCACTATTTCGTGTGGAACGATCGGTCCCCGAATCCCTTCCTGGCCCGCACGACGTGGCACGTGCCCCACGAACTCGACGTCGAGTCGATGAATCTGGCTGCCGGCTCACTGCTCGGTGAACACGACTTCTCGTCGTTCTGTCGCCGACCCAAGCCCGGCATCGGTTTCGACGAACCCAGCCTCGTGCGTCACCTCCGGACGGCGGTGTGGGCGTCTCCCGACGACGAACAGTGGGGCCGATCGCTGCTTCGATTCGAGATCACGGCGTCGTCGTTCTGTCACCAGATGGTACGCAGTATCGTCGGCACGCTCGTCGACGTCGGACTCGGACGACGATCGCCCGACACGGTTGCGGCGACACTCGCGGCGCTCGACCGGAACGATGCGGGACAGGTAGCGCCGCCGACGGGACTGGTGCTCTGGTCGGTCGACTACAGCGGCGAACGCTGGGACGCCTGAGTGTCGTCGGGCGCCTCGACGGCATCGGTCAGCTCGATCCGGGGCAGCATTGACAAGAGCTCCTCGGCCGGGACGGCCGGAGCGAACAACCATCCCTGGAATGCGGTGCATCCAAGCTCGGAGAGCCGATCGCGCTGATACGGCTGCTCGACGCCCTCGGCCACGCACGACAGCTTGAGGTTGGCGCTGAGTCCCAAGATCGCTGTGGTCAGGTTCGTTGCAGCAGGATCGACGTCGATGCCCGCAACGAATCGGCGGTCGATCTTCACGCCGTCGATCGGCAGCTCGAGCAGGTGGGCCAGGCTCGAGTAGCCGGTGCCGAAGTCGTCGATCGAGACATGGATGCCCGCGAAGCGCAGCTTCTGCATGTTGGCCAACGAAGCGGCACCTGGCGAGAGGAGGTCGGTCTCGGTGATCTCGACGACCAACTGCGTCGGTTGTGCACCCGCTCGGCGGCACCGTTCGAGGAACGATGCCCCGAATGCCGCGCGAGCGATCGCCTTCGGATCGATGTTGACGTGCACCTCGATCTCGGCGTGGCCCATCTCCGCGAGACGAGCAGCGAACTTCAGTGCCTGATCGAGCACTTGGTCGTCGACGGCCTCGGCGAGTCCCGCCATGCGTGCCAGCGGAAGAATCTCGCCGACACCGAGGACACCGCGAAGCGGATGCACCCAGCGAACGAGTGCCTCGATTGCGGTGATCGTGCCGTCCGCTGTGCAGATCGGCTGGAAGAACGGCTGGATCTGTCCGTCGTCCAGCGCTGCGCGGAGCAGTTCGAGCTGTCGTCGGCGTTCGTTGATGGCGTCGACGGAGATCCCGCTGGTCTCCGGATCGGCGAATCGTTTGGCGGACATCAGATCGTTGCTGGCGCCGACGAGCAGCGCGTCGAGCACCTCTGGCCGCGCCTCGAAGGCAATTGCAGTGCGGATGTCGAAGTTGACCTCTTGGCCGTCGATGGCGACGGGCCTGGCGATGTCGCGACGGACGCGCTCACGCAGCATCTCGACCGCACTCGGACTCGATGCTCGGATCGCGAACACGAACTCGTCGCCGCCGAAACGGGCGGTGATCAGGTCGGGCCAGCGGATCTGGTCGATGCGTTCTGCAACCGCCGACAGCACGGCGTCACCGACGGGCTCTCCGTAGAGCTCGTTGATCGATCGGAAGTGGACGATGTCGACGATCAAGATGCCGAGGCCGGTTCCGCTCTCCATCATCGTGTGCGCCGCCCGCATGAAGCCGTCTCGGTTGAGCAGGCCGGTTCGACTGTCGTGTTCGGCGAGGAACTCGACGCGATCACGAGCGTCGGCCAACGACGTCGCCACCTGTGCGCTGATCACGTAGCTGGCAACCACCGGGTCGTCGAGCAGGTTGTTGACGGTGAACTCGCAGATCACCGGGTCGCCGCCGGCCATCACGACCCGTGCGTCGAGCGTCAGCGAGCCCTGCGGCTCGAGGCGTTGGGCAGCGTCGAGGATGCTGTCGCGGTCGTCGGCGTGGAGGTAGTCGAGGATCGAGCGGCCGCGGACCGTCTCGGGGTCGTGGCCGAGCAGTCTGGTGACGGCCCCGTTCACCGAACGGACGAGGCCGCGGCTGTCAGCCAGGATGACCATGCCGTGCATGGTCGCCATCACCGCACGCAAGACCTCGGTGTCGCCCTGGTCGAACTCGAGCCGGTGACGGTCGGTGACATCTCGGGCGACGATCACGATCAGACCAGCAAGGGGGTCGGGGCGATCGGGCGAGCGATAGGTGCCGCGAAACTCGAGGTACCGCCAGGTTCCGCGTCCGGTGCGGATTCGCAGCGTGAGCAGGTCGCCGAACGGCTTGGCCTGGACGGTGTCGAGTGCCGACGTCGCGAGGCTGACGTCGTCCGGATGCACGAGGTCGAGCACGTCGGTGCCGATCAGGTCGACGATCTCCCAACCCAGCACATCGGCCGCGGTGTCGTTCGCGTACCGCAACACGCCGTCGGGATCGATCGCGAAGACCGGGTCGGCAAGATGGTCCACCGAGGGCGCGTGAGAGTTGGCGGAACTCATATCGACTCATCGGAACGTGCACGCACGAACTTGAGGCTATTGCGCGGGCGATGTTTGCGCCCCCACGCGGGTTGGAGCCCGGTGTCGACCGCCGTATCATTTCACGGTTCCCCATTGCGGGATACCTGACTCTTCGACTCTCGACAGATTGATTGCGGCATGCCTACGTACACCCCAAAAGCCAGTGAGATCCAGCGTGCATGGCACGTCGTCGACGCGGAGGGCCTCGTGCTCGGTCGCCTCTGCACCGAGGTCGCCCGCATCCTGCGTGGCAAGCACAAGCCGACCTATGCCCCACACATCGACACTGGCGACCACGTGATCATCGTGAACGCCGACAAGATCGTCATGACCGCCGGCAAGGCCGACCGCACCATGGTGTACCGCCACAGCGGCTACCCGGGTGGCATCAAGTCCGAGACGTACGGTCACCTCCACGCCCGCAAGCCCGAAGAGGCGCTGCGCAAGTCGATCCGTGGGATGCTCCCCAAGGGCCCGCTCGGCCGCCAGCAGCTCCTAAAGCTCCAGGTGTACGCCGGCCCGACACATCCGCACGCCGCCCAGACCCCCGCCAAGCTCGAGATCCCGGCCGCCAAGGCCCGCTGAACCACCGATTGCATCAGAGAGACACTCACATGGGAACCGCACCGCTCACCCAGACCACCGGCCGCCGCAAGGAAGCCGTCGCCCGGGCCCAGCTCCGCCCCGGCACCGGTCAGTTCACGATCAACGGCAAGTCGCTCGACGCCTACTTCCCGACCGCCGTGTCGCAGATGGTCGTCTCCGAGGCGCTCACTGTCACCGACACCCGTGAGAACTACGACGTCACGGCGTCGATCCACGGTGGCGGCGTCAGCGGTCAGGCCGGTGCGTTGCGCCTGGCGATCGCTCGTTCCCTTCTCGAGATCGATCCCGAGAGCCGTGCGACCTTGAAGAAGGCCGGACTCCTCACGCGTGACTCGCGTAAGAAGGAGAGCAAGAAGTACGGCCTCAAGAAGGCCCGCAAGGCGCCGCAGTTCACCAAGCGCTGATCGGCTCGGCCCGATGCAGTTCGGCACCGACGGAGTACGCGGTGTCGCCCTTTCCGAACTGACCACCGAGTTCGCAACGCAGCTCGGGCGCGCCGCCGCACGAGTGCTCGGCGCCGACGGCATCACGAACGTGGTGGTCGGAGGCGACACTCGCGAGTCGACCGGTGCGCTCGATCGAGCGCTCTGCGAAGGGTTCGCCCTCGAAGGTGTCGATGTGGTGCGCCTCGGCGTTGCGCCGACCCCGCAAGTGGCGTTCGAAGCGCAGCGCCGAGACGCGCTGGGCGCCGTCGTGTCGGCATCGCACAATCCCTGGACCGACAACGGGATCAAGTTGTTCGCTCGTGGTGGCGTGAAACTGACCGATCAGGTCGAGCGCCGCATCGAGACGGAACTCGCCACGATCGACGCATCCACGGTGCCGTCGAGCGTCGTTCAGGGTCGAATCATCGAGGCGAGCGCAGACCGCGCCGCCTACATCGCCCACGTCGTCGGGTTCCTCGAAGGACTCGACCTCGACGGCCTGCGCATCGTGCTCGATGCTGCGAACGGTGCCGCCCACGAGATCGGCCCCGAGGTGCTCCGCGCTGCCGGAGCCGAGGTGATCGTCGTGGCGGCGTCGCCCGATGGCCGAAACATCAACGACGGCTGCGGCGCAACTGCGCCGGCGCTGATCGCCGCTGCAGTGCTCGAACACGGCGCTGAAGTGGGTATCGCCCTCGATGGCGACGCCGATCGGTTGATCGCCGTCGATCACACCGGCCGGGTCGTCGATGGAGACCACATCATCGCGATCACGGCGAACGATCTACGCTCCCGCGGGGAGCTGCGTCACGACACGGTCGTCGTGACGGTGATGACCAATCTGGGGTTCCGTCTTGCGATGCGTTCCGCCGGCATCGAGGTCGTCGAGACAGGGGTCGGGGATCGCTACGTGCTCGAAGCACTGGCGGCCGGTGGGTTCTCGCTCGGCGGAGAACAGTCGGGCCACGTCATCTTCGCTGACCATGCGACCACTGGCGACGGCATCCTCACCGCGGTCGGCTTGCTCGATGCGGTGCGCCGGTCGGGTCGTTCGCTCGCGTCGCTGGCCGCTGACGCCATGACCTCGCTTCCGCAGGTGCTGGTCAATGTGCGTGTTGCTCGCCGTCTGCCCGACGTCGCCGAACGTCTCGCCGACGACATCGCTGCGGCGGAGCGTGAACTCGGCGACACGGGCCGCGTCCTGGTTCGTGCCAGCGGTACCGAGCCGCTCGTGCGTGTCATGGTCGAAGCCCCCAGCCACGAGCAGGCACAGTCGGTGGCCGACACCCTCGCGGCCGCCGCCAGCGGCCTCCCGGACATCTGACACTTGCCTCGGGTTGGCGAGTTGCGATGAGCGAGAGCGCCGTATCCGGTCGCTTCGCTCATCGCTGAGTCGGGTTGGCGAGTTGCGATGAGCGAGAGCGCCGTATCCGGTCGCTTCGCTCATCGCTGAGATCTTGTCGCCGGCCGGAACCCGGTGGAGCCGGGCAGTAGCCTGAACGCCCATGTGCGGCATCATCGGCATCGTCAGTCGTCCCCCGACGCGGGCGACGCCTGACGGCACTGAACTCGTCGCTGGCCTGGACCGTGCTGTCGAAGCGATTCTCGGAACGTCACCGGACGTCGCGAACGCAACGATCGAGGCCAACGCCGTCGACGAGGCCCTGCGCGGGCTGCCCGGCGTGCTCGCTCTCGTCGGACAGGTCGACCTGGTCGCTGCCCTCGTGGCACGGCTCGACCGGTTGGATGCCAGCACGTCGTACATCGAGAGTCGCCTCGACGCGAACGCCGACCACCTCGACGCCGAGACCCTCGAGCGCGCCAACGCCCAACTGATCGACCTCAAAGACGCGGCGTGGGCAATCCGTCACGATCGCCTCCGCACGGCGCGTGAGGTCGAGGCGCTTGCCGGGAGAGCCGCGCCGTCGTCGGCGCTCGGCGGGTACCTCGCTGTGCAACAGGCATTCTCCGCGATCGATCGTCTCGAAGTGCGTGGCCGCGACTCGGCGGGTCTTCACGTCTTCGTGTGGGGCCACTCCATCGAACCCGATGTGTTGGCCGGCCTCGTCGCCGAACGCGGCGTCGACCCGCTGTTCCAGTCCGGCACCGTCGTCGACGCCGAGGGATGCCTGTCGTTCGTGTACAAGGCTGCAGCGGAGATCGGCGAACTCGGTGACAACACCGCTGCGTTGCGCCGAGCATTGAGCGCCGACGCGCTGCTCCGCCTGGCCCTGCAGTCGCCGGCCGCTCGGGTGGCGATCCTCGGCCACACCCGCTGGGCGAGCGTCGGCATCATCAGCGAGCCCAACACGCATCCGCTCAACTCGTTCGAACTCGAGCAGCCCGGTGGTGCATCGCCGCCGTACGTCGTGGCGGCATTGAACGGCGATGTCGACAACCACGCAGATCTCCGTGCGACCCATGGGCTGCGGATCGCATCGACGATCACCACCGACGCCAAGGTCATCCCCGCGCTCGTGGCCCGTCATGCGACCACGACGAATCTCGCCGAAGCGTTCCGGCGCACGGTCAGCGAGTTCGAAGGATCGGTAGCGATCGGAGTGGCCAGCGCCGAGGCTCCGTCGCGGCTGTTCCTCGCGCTCCGTGGGAGCGGCCAGGGGCTCTACATCGGTCTGGCCGACGACTGCTACATCGTGGCGAGCGAGCCGTATGGCGTGGTCGAGGAGACGTCGCAGTACGTGCGCATGGACGGCGAGCAGGGCGGCGAGATCGTCATCCTCGACGGCGGCGACGCCGGTGAACTCGACGGGATCGTCCGCCTCGCGTACGACGGCTCCGATCTCCCGGTGACGTCTGCTGATGTTGCGACTGCCGAGGTCACCACCCGCGACATCAACCGGGGCGACGCTCCACACTTCCTGCTCAAGGAGATCTCCGAGGCGCCGCAGAGCTTCGCCAAGACCTTGCGCGGCAAGATCCTCGAGCGCGACGGCCTCCTCCACGCCGATGTCGGCCAGCGCGCTCTGCCCGCCGACGTCGCCGCCCGGCTCGCCGCCGGCACCATCAACAGGGTGCGCGTGATCGGCCAGGGCACCGCCGCTGTCGCCGGTCAGAGCACGGCAGCGATCCTCGACGAGCTGACCAACGCCACACTCGACGTCGACGCCATCACCGCCACCGAGTTGTCGGGCTTCGGCATGCGCCTCGACATGAGCGACACGCTGGCGATCGCGGTCAGCCAGTCGGGAACCACCACCGACACCAATCGCACGGTCGACCTGCTGCGTGCTCGCGGTGCGGCCGTGATCGGCATCGTGAACCGGCGCAGCAGTGATCTCACCGACAAGGCCGACGGCGTGCTGTACACCTCCGACGGGCGCGACGTCGAGATGAGCGTCGCGTCGACCAAAGCGTTCTACGCCCAGGTGGCCGCCGGCGCCCTGCTGTCGTGCGCGATCGCCGAGGCCACCGGTGTTGGCGATGCTCGGCGCCGGTCCGATCTGCTGGCGTCGTTGCGTGAGCTTCCCGACGCGATGCGCGAGGTGCTGACGCGCCGAGAGATCATCGCCGACGCCGCCAGGCGCCTGGCCCCGCCGAAGCGTTACTGGGCAGTCGTCGGCAACGGCCCCAACAAAGTCGCGGCCGAAGAGGTTCGAATCAAGCTCAGCGAGCTCTGCTACAAGTCGATGGCGTGCGACTCGACCGAGGACAAGAAGCACATCGATCTGTCGTCGGAACCGCTGATCCTGGTGTGCGCGGCAGGTCTCGTCGGCTCCACGGCCGATGACGTCGCGAAGGAAGTGGCGATCTTCACCGCCCACAAGGCCACGCCGATCGTCGTCGCCAACGACGGCGAAACCCGCTACCACGCTGCGGCAACCATCAACGTTCCCGCCGTCGACCCGGCGCTCGGGTTCGTGCTGTCGGCGATGGTCGGCCATCTGTTCGGCTACGAGGCTGCGCTTGCGATCGACGCGTCGGCGCATCCGTTGCGAGAGGCGCGCAAGACGATCGAACGGCTCGTCGGCGAGCAACTGTCCGGTGACGAGGTCGTCGCCCGCTTGCGCAGCGAACTCCGACATCCGATCGAACGGTTCCAGGACGGACTGCGGTCCGCGCTGTACGACGGTCACCTCGAGGCGTCCACTGCGGCCCGCCTGTACGGGCTGCTTCGCGACGTGTCATCCGATCGACCGATCGAGCAGTACCAGCAGCAGTCGGGCAAGGTCGGTACTCCCGCAGCGTTGATCGACGATGTCGTCGCAGCGCTCACCCGGGCGATCGAGGAACTCACACGCCCCGTCGACACCATCAAACACCAGGCCAAGACGGTCACCGTCGGGATCTCCCGGAGTGACGAAGACGTCATCGACCGCGCCCTCGTGCAGGCGGTGCTCGCTGCGGGTGCCGGACGCGACGTGCTCACCTATCGGACACTCAAGGTGCTTGCCGATCTCGATCCGGCGGTTGCCGACGTACGCGGTTTCACTCGCTATCGCATCGATGGCGAGACGATCTCGATCATCGACCGGGGTGGTATCTCGCGCGATCTCCCCAGCCGCGTCGAACATGGAGCCGAACTGCGCGGCACGAAGCGCCGGGTCGCATCCGAGAGCGAGGTGCTGGTGGCGGTCGGGCGCAGTGATGGACGCACCGTGGCATTCGTTCCCGAAGTCAAGGGAGGTGAGACGACGGGCATCACGTTGCTGCACCTCGCGTTCCACGACCGACTACCCGCGGACGTGATGCGCGGTGTGCTGCAGGGCTATGACCGTCGCTACGACCGGCTCGTCGACTGGGTCACGGAGACTGAGGGCAGCTTCGACGAGTCGCTGTTGGGTGAGCTCCCCGTGACCGAGCTCCTGATCCAACCGATCTCCGACACCGCTGATCATTGGCGCCGGTGACGGGCGCAGGGGCATCGAGGTGAGCGTTGTCGGGATCGGTGTCGATCTCGTTGACATCGCGCGGTTCCGTCGCTCGCTCGAACGCACGCCGTCGATGCGTACCCGGCTGTTCACCGACGTCGAACTGGCCTACGTTGCGCCGCAGGTCGACCCGGTTCCCTCGCTTGCTGCGCGATTCGCTGCCCGCGAGGCGGTGATGAAGGCACTCGGCGTCGGACTGGGCGCGTTCGGGTTCCACGAGGTCTGGGTCGAGCGGGCCGAGTCGGGCCAACCGTCGCTGGCGTTCGCCGGCCGCGCCGCCGAGCTGTCTGCTCAGGCTGGTGTGGTCGCATGGCACCTCTCGCTCACCCACAGCGACGTGATGGCCGGCGCTTACGTGATCGCGGAGTGACGCGGCGCCGACGAAGGCGCAGGTGGCCCGACTAGGACTTCGGGACGGTGCGCTGCGAACATGCTCGCCATGATCGAGCAGTACCGAGAGGCGTGGGACGAGTTGACGGCACCGGGGGCGCAGTTTGCGACCACCGTGGTCGAGGTGCGGGGGGTGCCGATCAAGGTGTTCGAGAGTGCGTTGCCGAGCATGCGCAGCGTGTGGGAAATGGCTCGCGGTCATGGCGATCGCGACTACGTCGTGTACGAAGACGAGCGGTACACATTCGCCGAATCCGATGCCATCATCCGGGCGCTGGCCGCTCGACTCGTCGACGTGCACGGCGTGCAACCCGGCGATCGCGTCGCGCTCGCGATGCGCAACTATCCCGAGTGGGTGTTCGGTTACTGGGCCGTGATCTCCATCGGGGCTTCGGTGGTGGGCATGAACGCGTGGTGGACCACCGAGGAGATGCAGTACGGCTTGTCCGACTCGCAGCCGAAGGTGCTGATCGCCGACGGCGAACGCGTCGATCGCGTGCTGCCGGTGCTCGATGCGCTCCGTGCAGCAGCCCCGATGGCGCTGATGACCGTGCGATTCGACGGCGACCTCCCCGATGGCGCCGAGCGCTGGGAAGACGTCATCGACCCGGCGTCTGCGCCGGCGGATCTCCCCGACGTCGAGATCGACCCTGATGACGATGCGTGCATCTTCTACACGTCGGGAACCACCGGATTCCCGAAGGGGGCACAGCTCACTCACCGCGGCTCGGTGCACAACCTGCTCAACCTCGTCTTCATGACGTCCGTTGCCGGGCTCGCAACGGCCAAGGCGGGAGTCGCCGCACCGCCCCCGGCGACCGATGCCAACGGCCAGCCGAAGCAGGCGGTGTTCATGGCGCCGACCCCGCTGTTCCATGTGACGGCGAACAACTGTCTCCTGCATCCAGCGACGATCTCGGGCGCACGCATCGTGTTCACCTACAAGTGGGACGCCGGGCGGGCGCTGGAGCTGATCGAGCGCGAGGGAGTCACCAACTTCTCCGGCGTGCCGACGATGAGCCGAGAGCTGCTGATGCATCCGGACTGGGCCACCCGCGACACGTCGACGCTCGCCGGGATGGGCGGCGGTGGCGCCCCGCTGCAGCCGGATCTCGTCGACAAGATCGACAAGTCGCTCGCCGGCGGCGCACCGAGCACCGGCTACGGCCTGACCGAGACCCACGGCATCGTCACCGCGAACTCCGGGAGCCTCTACGTCGCCAAGCCGCTCTCGTGTGGCCGCGTGGTTCCGACCCTCGAAGCCAAGCTCGTCGACGAGAACGACAACGAGGTTCCCGCCGGCCAACCGGGTGAACTCTGCGTTCGCGGTGCCGTCGTCATCAAGGGGTACCTGAACCGGCCCGAGGCGACTGCCGACTCGATCCGTGACGGCTGGTTCCACAGCGGCGACGTCGCCACGATCGACGACGATGGTTTCGTGTTCATCGTCGACCGCATCAAGGACATGGTGCTGCGCGGTGGCGAGAACGTCTACTGCTCAGAGGTCGAGGCAGCCATCTACGAACTCGACGGTGTCGTCGAGGCGGCGGTGTTCGGGGTTCCCGACGATCGCCTCGGCGAAATCGTCGGCGTGGCGATCGTGTTGTCGCCCGGTGTCTCGATGACCGAGGAGCAACTGTTGTCGCGCCTCGGTGACCATCTCGCCAAGTTCAAGATCCCCGAGCGTGTCTGGTTCCTCAACGAGTCGCTGCCCCGCAATGCCAACGGCAAGTTCGTCAAGCGCGATCTGAAGGAGTCACTGCTCGGCGCCTGAGTCTGTCGAGGGCCGAGGGTGTTTCGTTACGCTCGCTCACGTGATCCCGATCGTGACGCCGGAGGAGATGCGGGCCGTCGACGCGGCTGCGCCCGAACCGGTCGACGAACTCATCGACCGCGCTGGCCGGGCCACTGCGCGGGTGGCGCTCGACATGCTCGGTGGCTCGTACGGGCGCGTGGTCAACGTCCTCGCGGGTGGCGGCAACAACGGCAGCGACGGCCGCACTGCAGG
Source organism: Ilumatobacteraceae bacterium (assembly GCA_035527095.1). Taxonomy (GTDB): domain Bacteria; phylum Actinomycetota; class Acidimicrobiia; order Acidimicrobiales; family Ilumatobacteraceae; genus Sva-07. Next base: position 13,640 of record DATLBC010000061.1, read on the forward strand.
TACGTATCTCCAGCGGCGCGGGGTGAAGGTCCGAGTGATCGACGCCGCCATGCGTCCCCCGAAACTGCCACCGTGCGATCTGGTCATCGACGCCGCTTACGGGACCGGATTCCGAGGTGAGTGGATCGCTCCCGAGATCGTGTCACCGCGCGGTGAACGCCCTCTCGTCCTGGCGGTCGACATCCCCAGCGGCGTGAATGCGTCCACCGGCGAGGCCGGGCCGGGCGTGCTGGCCGCCGATCGCACGGTCACGTTCCAGGCGCTGAAGCCCGGTCTGGTGTTCGGCGCCGGACGCGAGCTGTGCGGGCTGATCGACGTCGTCGACATCGGCCTCGACGTGTCGGAAGCGAGCCAACACCTGGTCGGGCCGACCGACGTGGCCGCCTGGTGGCCGACACGATCAACCGATGCCCACAAGTGGAACGGGGCGGTCCGCGTGGTCGCCGGCAGTCCTGGCATGCTCGGCGCCGGCCGCCTGTGCGCCGAAGCGGCAGCGCGGGCCGGTGCTGGGCTCGTGACGTTGTCGAGCCCGGGACTCGACCCGGACGCCCGCAGCGAGATCATCCAGCGTCGGATCGCGTCGACCGAGTTCCACGCTGAGGTGTTCGCCGACCTCGACCGGTTCCGCTCGCTCGTGATCGGTCCGGGACTCGGCCGCGAGGAGGGCATCATCGCATCGGCGCGGGCGCTGATCGGTGACGCGACCCTGCCGGTGGTGATCGACGGCGACGGGATCTTCGCCGCGGCGTGGAGCGCCGATGGGGCCGGACCGCTCCTGCGACCTCGGGGGCGCCCGACCGTGATCACGCCGCACGATGGCGAGTTCTCGCTCCTGGCCGGTCGCGCACCGGGCATCGATCGGGTCGGTGCGGCTCGTGCGCTTGCTGCCGACCTCGACGTCGTGGTGCTGCTCAAGGGCCCCACCACCGTGGTGGCGACGCCTGCGGGGCAGGTGCTGGTCGTCGATCACGGCGATGAGCGCTTGGCGACGGCGGGCTCGGGCGACGTGCTCGCCGGGATGATCGGTGCCTTGCTCGCAGCCGGCGTGGCGCCCGAACGGGCCGCAGCCGGCGCCGCCTGGCTCCACGCCGATGCCGCAGTGCGAGGCCCACGTCGAGGGTTGCTCGCCGGTGACATCGTCGACCTGATCCCGTCGGCGCTCGAGGCGCTGTGAGCGAACCCGCCACCCCTGCGCGCTGGGCCTGGGTCGACGTCGACCTCGACGCGATCCGCCACAACGTCGAACACCTCCGAACGGTCGTGGCCCCGAGCGCCGTGTGGGCGGTCGTCAAGGCCGATGGGTATGGCCACGGTGCGGTCGAGGTGGCCACGGCGGCGGTCGACGGGGGAGCCCAGGGCCTGTGTGTCGCGTTGGTGCAAGAGGGTGTCGAGCTCCGACAGGCCGGTGTCGTCGCTCCGATCCTGGTACTGAGCGAGCAGCCGGCCGACGCAGCCGACGACATCGTTCGGTTCCGGCTCATGGCCACCGTGTACACATCGGACTTCATCGATGCGCTCGCCACGGCGGCACGGAATCATCGCGTCGAGGGGGTGCCGGTGCACCTCAAGATCGACACGGGAATGCAGCGCGTCGGTGTCGCGGTCGATGGGCTCGCCGCACTGGTCGCCTCGCTCGAGGCGCACCCAACGCTGCTCCGCCTCGTGGGCGTGTTCACCCACCTTGCAATGGCCGATCTCCCGGACGACGACTTCACCGCCGTCCAGCTCCGCCGATTCGACGACGCCGTCGATTCGTTGTCGTTGCCGAGCGGTGTGCTCGTCCACGCCGCGAACTCGGCCGGGGGATTGGTGCACCCAGCGTCCCGCCGGTCGTTCGTGCGCGCCGGCATCGCGATCTACGGGATCTCGCCGGGTCACGGTGTCGACCCGTGGTGCAGCGGGCTGCGTCCCGCGTTGGCGTTGAACGCGCGCGTGTCCTACGTCAAGCGAGTCGTCGGAGGAAGTCGGATCTCGTACGGGCTGCGGTACACCTTCGAGCGGGACACGACGGTGGCGACCGTGCCGATCGGGTACGCGGACGGGGTGCCCCGGCGGCTGTTCGAGACGGGCGGTGAAGTGTTGATCGGCGGGAGACGTCGTCCGATCGTCGGCGTGGTCACCATGGACCAGCTGTTGGTCGATTGCGGCGATGATGCCGTCGACATCGGCGACGAGGTCGTGTTGATCGGCCGCCAGGACGGTCCCGAGGGTCCGCAGGTCATCCGGGCCGAGGACTGGGCCGACCTGCTCGGCACGATCGGCTACGAGATCGTCTGCGGGATCGCGGGTCGCGTGCCACGCCGCCATGCTCGTAACATCGACTCTGCAATGTTGGGTCGTGACGATGCTTGAACTGCGTGCCGCCTCGCTCGTCGACACCCATGCGATCTCGGCCGCACTGGCCGGGCTGTGTCGCCCCGGTGACCTCGTCGTCCTCTCCGGTGAGATGGGGGCGGGAAAGACGGCGTTCGCCAAGGGGTTCGGAGCGGCCCTGGGCGTGACCGAACCGATCACATCGCCGACGTTCACGCTCGTACACACCTATGACATTCCGCCCGGTCTCGGTCATGGAGCCAAGGCGCTGCACCACGCTGACCTCTACCGTCTCGATCGCACCGCCGAAATCGCCGACCTGGCGCTCGAGGAACTCGCCGAGTACCAAGGGATCGTGCTGGTCGAATGGGGTGATGTCGCCGACGCGCTCTTCGGCGACCACCTCGTCGTGCATCTCGAACCCGACCTCTTCGACGACGACGAGCTCGACAGCGACATCGACGGGCTTGCAGACTCCGCCCGGCTGATCGAGATCTCGGCAAGCGGTGCGAATTGGGCGCCGAGGTGGAGTCGGCTCATCGAAGCCTGCGAGCGGTTCCGATGCTGATCCTCGGCATCGAAACCGCGACCGAGCGCGTCAGCGTGGCCGTCGGCGGCCACGAGGGTGTCATCGGACTGTTCGAGATCACCAAGGGTCGTCGCCACGTCGAGACCCTCGTTCCCGCCATCGAGTTCATGCTGCGACAGGCCGACATCGACCTCGACGAGATCAGCGTGGTGGCTGTCGACGTGGGGCCCGGGCTCTTCACCGGGATGCGTGTCGGGCTCGCCGCTGCCAAAGCGATCGCCCAGGCACTGCGTGTCCCGATGATCGGTATCTCGTCGCTCGACCTGTTGGCGTTCCCGTCTCGCCACACCGACCGCGTCGTCGTGCCGGTGATCGATGCCCGCAAGAGCGAGGTGTTCTACGCGATGTACCGCCAGGTCCCCGGTGGCCTCCAGCAGGTGTCCGAGCCGATGGTTGGCCCTGTCGAGGAACTCGTCGCGGATCTGCTCGCTCGCAGCCAGGATGTGTTGTGCGTCGGCGATGGTGCGGTGCGATACCGCGACGAGATCCTCGACGGTTACCGATGTGAGATCGGCGGCGATGCGCACCCGTCGGCGGCTCCGCTCGTGCAACTCGCGCACGCTCGCGCCTTGCGCGAGGAGTGGGTGAATCCGCGGGAAGTCGAGCCGATCTACCTGCGGGCGCCGGACGCGCAGATCAACTGGTCGACCAGGGCGACTCGATGAGCGTGATCGAACGACTCCTCCGGCGAGACGACGGCGGTGGTCACTTCACCGTCGGTCCGCTGACGATCGAGCCGATGCAGCGACGCGATGTCCGACGCGGCGTGATGGCGATCGAAGCGTTGAGCTACCCGAAGCCGTGGTCGCAGGGCGTGTTCGAGAGCGAACTCGCCCAGGTTCGATCGGGGACACGTCGGTATCTGGTCGCGCGTCGCCACGACGGCTCGGGGCGCGGTCGCGGCCAGATCGTCGGATACGCGGGCCTGTGGTTCACCGCTGACGAGGCTCACGTGACCAACGTGGCTGTGCAGCCGGCGCAACAACGCTCCGGCGTGGCGACGGCATTGATGATCGCGTTGGCCGAGGAGGCCATCGATCGGGGATGCGCCGCATGGACGCTCGAGGTGCGCGTGTCGTCGGCAGGTGCCCAGGAGCTGTATCGCCGGTTCGGGTTCAACCCAGCGGGAGTGCGGGCGCGCTACTACGAGAACACCGAGGACGCGATCGTGATGTGGTGCAACGACATACAGCGTGACGACTACCGCCGGCTGATCGATTCGATCCGCGCCGACACCGAGCAACGGTGGACGCAATGACGGCCGACCTGCCCGCCGACCACGTACGAGATGTGCACGGCGCTGCTCCTGCATTCGACGACTCGACGCTGGTGCTCGGCATCGAGACGAGCTGCGACGAGACCGCGGCGGCGCTCGTGCTCGGCGGTCACGACGTCGTGTCGAGCGTGGTCTCGACCCAGGTCGACCTCCACGCCGATTTCGGTGGTGTCGTGCCCGAGATCGCGTCGCGTGCTCACCTCGACGTGCTGAACCCGGTGATCGCCCGCACGATCGTCGAGGCCGGCGTCGACGAGGAGCGCATCGACGCAGTGGCCTGCACGGTCGGGCCCGGCCTGATCGGTGCGCTCCTCGTCGGGGTGTCGGCGGCGAAGGCGCTGGCCATGGCCTGGGACGTGCCGTTCGTCGGGGTGAACCACATGGAGGCGCACCTGTACGCCGCATCATTGGAGGACCCGACGCTCGAGTTCCCGCTCCTCGTACTGCTCGTGTCCGGCGGCCACACGATGTTGGTCGACATGCAGGGCCACGGCCGATACCGCCTCGTCGGCCAGACGATCGACGACGCCGCCGGCGAGGCATTCGACAAGGTGGCCCGGTTCCTCGACCTCGGCTACCCAGGTGGTCCAGCGATCGATCGAGCGGCGCTCGACGGCAACCCCGAGGCGATCAGGTTTCCGCGAGCGATCATGGACGATGGCTACGACTTCTCGTTCAGTGGACTCAAGACGGCAGTGGTCAACTACGTGCGCAAGCACCCTGACGTGTCGTCCGATGACGTGGCGGCGTCGTTTCAGGCAGCGGTTGTCGACGTGCTGGTCACCAAGGCCCGCCGCGCGGCGGCCGAGGTCGGAGCGACCGGCATCGTGCTCGGAGGTGGGGTCGCGGCGAACTCGCTGCTGCGCGAACAGATCCTCGATGCATGCGAGAGCGACGGGATCAAGGGGTTCCTGCCGAGCCGGGCGATGTGTACCGACAACGCCGCGATGATCGCTGCGGCCGGCTGGCACCGCCTGCGCTCCGATGGTCCGACCCCTCTCGACGTCGGCGCCACCCCGAACCTCCGCCTCCCGTTCCTCGCTTGATTGTCGGGCCTCTCTTCGGGTCGTAGGGGGAACCATGTGGTCGGCCCGACTCCGGTTCGTCGCCGGCGCTTCCTTCGCCGGCGTGCCGGCACTCGCCCGTCCGGACCCGGCCCCGACGGGCTGAGTGCCGATACCGTTGGGGCGGTCATGTCGTTCTCGATTGCGCAGTTCGAGCTGTCGGCTCCGGTGGTGCTCGCCCCGATGGCGGGCGTCACCAACGCGCCGTTCCGTGAGATGTGCCGCTCGTTCGCACCCGGCCTGGTGTACGTCAACGAGATGGTGATGGCCACGCCGGTCGTGCACGGCAACGCCAAGACCGACCGGATGATCAGCTTCGCCCCCGACGAACACCCGCGCAGCCTGCAGTTGTACGGCAGCGACCCGGACATCATGGGCCGTGCGGTCGCCACGTTGTGCGACGCGGGACGCGTCGACCACATCGACATCAACTTCGGATGCCCGGCCGCGAAGGTCACCCGTCGCGGTGGGGGAGCGGCGGTGCCCGCACGACCCGAGTTGCTCCGTGCGATCCTGCGCGCTGCGGTGTCGAACGCATCGCCGTACGGGGTGCCGATCACGGCCAAGTTCCGTATGGGATTGTTCGACGACTGGCTGACACACATCCGCACCGGCGAAGTGTGCGCCGAGGAGGGTGTGGCGTCGATCGCTCTGCACGCCCGTACGGTCCAGCAGCACTACTCCGGCGAGGCCCGATGGGAGGCGATCGCTGAACTCAAGGAGGCGGTGGGCTCGATCCCCGTGCTCGGCAACGGCGACATCTGGCAGGCGTCCGACGCCGTGCGGATGATGGCCGAGACCGGATGTGACGGTGTGGTGATCGGCCGCGGATGCCTGGGCCGCCCCTGGCTGTTCAGCGACCTGGTCGAGGCGTTGGCAGGCCGCCCGGTGCCCGACAGTCGGCTGCTTGGCGAGGTGTGTGACGTGATGGTGCGCCATGCACGCCTGTTGGTCGGCCATCTCGGCGAGAACCATGCGATGCGTGACTTCCGCAAGCACACCGGCTGGTACATGAGCGGCTATCCCGTCGGGCCCGAGGTGCGGCGACGGTTCTCGATGGTCAAGTCGCTGATGGAGCTCGAGGACATCGTCGCCGGGCTCGACCCGACAGCCCGGATCGTCGAGGGCGGCGAACGGATCAAGCGCGGCCACACCAACGGCCCGATCAAGGTGAGCCTGCCCGATGGTTGGCTCGACGGTCACCGGCGCGACGAGTTGCTCCACGACGTGTCGATCCCCGACGACGATCAGGTCATGGCCCTCTCCGGCGGCTGATCGTCACACTGTGCCGGGCCTGATGTGACGCTGATCGATCTGCACGGTCGTCAACTGGTGCTGGCATCGGCTTCACCGCGACGGTCCGAGCTGTTGCGCTCGGTCGGGCTGGAGTTCGACGTCGTCCCTGCGGACATCGACGAATCGGCGCTTCCCGGCGAAGCGCCGCCCGACTATGTGACGCGGCTGTCGGCCGAGAAGGCCCAGGCTGTGGCCGAGCGCGTCGGTGACGAGTCGATCATCATCGTCGCCGCCGACACCACGGTCGACGTCGACGGACACATCCTCGAGAAGCCGGCCGACGACGACGACGCTCGTCGCATGCTGCGTCTTCTGTCAGGTCGCGCACACCTCGTCCACACCGGCGTGACCGTCACGTGGTTCCCCGAGCCCGGGTCTCCGCGAACCACGACCTGTGTGGTCGAGACGGCAGTGCGGTTCGTCGAACTGAGCGAACACGCAATCGGTTGGTATCTCTCGATGGGCGAGCACGTCGGAAAGGCGGGCGCGTATGGCATTCAAGGCGCCGCTGGTGCCTTCGTCGAACGTGTCGACGGCAGCGTCACCAACGTGATCGGCCTCCCGTTGGCCGAAGCGCTGGCGATGATCCGCGCGACCATCGCCAACTGACCGAAATGTGCGCACACCGAGCTCAGGGGCGCGCCGTGTCGCCCATTTTTCGGGGTTGGGGCGGTTAGCACTCTCGGTGGGCGGTTGCTAACCGTGGGGTCGCCGGTCTAGCCTTGGCAGTCGCCCGGGTCGAGTGCCAACTCGTTCCGGAACATCAGACCCAACGGGATTCGAACCCCGCCGTGAGCAAGCCAATGGAGGCTTACACCATGAACCTGAAGCCGCTGGATGACCGCATCGTGGTCCGGCCCAACGAGGCCGAGACACAGACCGCATCGGGTCTCGTCATCCCCGACACCGCCAAGGAAAAGCCGCAGCAGGGCGAGGTCCTCGCCGTTGGCCCGGGCAAGCGTTCCGAGACCTCGGGCGACATCATCCCCGTCGACATCAAGGTCGGCGACACGGTCCTGTACTCGAAGTACGGCGGCACGGAAGTCGCCGTCAACGGCGAAGACCTGCTCGTGCTCAACAGCCGCGACGTCCTCGCGGTTGTCGAGAACTGATCGTCGCTCCTGCGACATCATTTCTGACCCCAGACCGCAAACGCAATCCAATCGAAAGCCAGAGAGGAACCCCCAATGGCAAAAGTACTGAAGTTTGACGACGAGGCGCGCCGCGCACTCGAAGCCGGCGTGAACAAGCTCGCCGATGCCGTCCGCGTGACCATCGGCCCGAAGGGCCGCAACGTCGTGCTCGACAAGAAGTTCGGCGCCCCGACGATCACCAACGATGGTGTGTCCATCGCCAAGGAGATCGAGCTCGAGGATCCCTTCGAGAACATGGGCGCCCAGCTCGTCAAGGAAGTCGCCACCAAGACTGACGACATCGCCGGTGACGGCACCACCACCGCCACCGTGCTCGCACAGGCAATGGTGTCGACCGGTATGAAGAACGTCGCTGCCGGCGCCAACCCGATGTCGGTCAAGCGTGGCATCGAGAAGGCCGTTGCGGCGGCCGTCGACTCGATCGCCAAGCAGGCGAAGGATGTCGACGACAAGTCCGACATCGCCAGCGTCGCCACCATCTCGGCGGCTGACAGCTCGATCGGCGAGGTCATCGCTGACGCCATCGACAAGGTCGGCAAAGACGGTGTCGTCACCGTCGAGGAGTCGAACACGTTCGGCACCGAGCTCGACTTCACCGAGGGCATGCAGTTCGACAAGGGCTACCTGTCGCCGTACTTCGTCACCGACGCTGAGCGCCAGGAAGTCGTCCTCGAAGACGCTTACATCCTGTTGAACAGCGCCAAGATCTCGACGGTGCAGGCCATGCTGCCGACTCTCGAGGCCGTGATGCAGACCGGCAAGCCGCTCGTGATCATCGCCGAGGACATCGAGGGTGAAGCCCTCGCAACGCTCGTCGTCAACAAGATCCGTGGCACGTTCAACGCCGCCGCCGTCAAGGCACCCGGCTTCGGCGACCGCCGCAAGGCGATGCTGCAGGACATGGCCGTCCTCACCGGTGGCCAGGTCGTCAGCGAAGAAGTCGGTCTCAAGCTCGAGAACGTCACGCTCGATCTGCTCGGCACCGCCAAGCGCGTCGTGATCACCAAGGACAACACCACCATCGTCGACGGTGGCGGAACGTCTGAGGACATCGACGGTCGCGTGAACCAGATCAAGGCCGAGATCGAGAACACCGACTCCGACTGGGATCGTGAGAAGCTCCAGGAGCGTCTCGCGAAGCTGGCCGGCGGTGTGGCGCTGATCAAGGTCGGCGCTGCCACCGAGGTGGAGCTCAAGGAGAAGAAGCACCGCATCGAAGACGCCGTGTCGTCGGTTCGTGCAGCCATCGAGGAAGGCGTGGTCGCCGGTGGCGGCACCGCCCTCATCCGTGCCCGCAAGGACGTCCAGGTCGTCGTCGACTCGCTGGAAGGCGATGAGAAGACCGGTGCCAAGACGGTGTGGGAGGCGCTCACCGCGCCGGCTCGCAACATCGCCAACAACGCTGGCCTCGAAGGCTCGGTTGTCGTTCGCGAAGTCGAGGCCGCCGAGGGCTCGATGGGCATGAACGCCGCGACCGGCGAGATGATGGACCTCATCGCTGCTGGCATCATCGACCCGGCCAAGGTGACCCGGGCGGGTCTCCAGAACGCCGCATCGATCGCTGCGATGGTGCTCACCACCGAGTGCCTCGTTGCGGACGAGCCCGAAGACGACGCCGGCATGGGTGGCATGCCCGGCGGCGGCATGGGTGGCATGGGCGGCATGATGTGACGACGGCGTGAGCCGTCGGATCACCATCCGAACCTGAACACCGAATCTGTACTCGTTGGAGCCCCGGGGGAGACCTCGGGGCTCCGTCGCGTCTGCGGGCCCGCTCAGATCGGTGACATGACGCCGGTCAGGCGTTCGGACTCGGCCCACAGCGCCTGCTGGAGTGCGAGGTCGTGCGACCGTTCCGACGACGTCACGACGACCGGGTCGCCACGCCACTCCATGAAGCCGTCGGGGCCGTAGTACTCGCCTCCGACGGCATCGGGATCGGTTGCCGCCCGGAGCTGGGGGAGCGCGCCCTTGGCAGCTGACTGCAGGATCAGGCCGCTGAACTTCATCGGGAACTGCACGAGACGGGGAGCGTTACGACCGAGTTCCGTCGCCGACACGCCGGGATGGGCGACGAGTGCAGCCGTCGTCGCGCCGGCGGCCTCCAAGCGACGCTGCAGTTCGTAGGTGAACAGCAGGTTGGCGAGCTTCGAGCGGCCGTAGGCGGCGATGCGGTCGTACTTCTCATCCGACATCATCGTGGCCGGGTCGAGTGTGGACTTGACCTTGTGGCCGATGCTGCTGACGCCGACAACTCGCGAGCCGTCGGTGGCCATCAAACGATCGAGCAACAAGTTCGTCAGCGCGAAGTGTCCGAGGTGGTTGACGCCCATCTGGAACTCGAACCCGTCGCTCGTGGTCTGCCACTGGGTGTACATCACGCCGGCGTTGTTGATCAGGAGGTCGAGGTGATCATGACGTTCGAGGATTTGGTCTGCCGCGCCGCGCACCGAGTCGAGCGAACCCAGGTCGAGTGACTGGAGATGGATGGCGGCGTCCGGATGAGATTCGAGGATCTGCGATCGTGCCGCGTCGCCCTTGTCGATGTTGCGGATGGCCAGCACGACTTCAGCGCCGGCGCCTGCGAGCGCCTCTGCGGTGGCGAGCCCGAGGCCCGTGTTCGAACCGGTCACGACGGCGACTCGCCCCGACTGGTCGGGGATGTCGGCGGTGGTCCAATGGCTCGTGCTCACGGTGGCTCCCTCTCGATGACCGCTCTGGCGCGGAACGTCCGGTGCTGGCCACCCTACGGGTGGGCGCACAGGAGTCTGCGCGGATCGGGTCGCGGAAGGCACGATCAGATCCGCGCCGACGAGAAGCCGCGTAGGATCGGCGGCGATGGTCGAGATCGAACGAGTGCGACGTCCGTTCTGGACACATCAGCTCATCGAGTACCTGCTGGGTATCGGGTTGATCAGTGTGGCGGTGCAGATGCCGCAGCCTGCCGTGCCCGCCGTGCTCGGTCTGGTCATCATTCTCAACGCCGCGATCACCAAGGGTGCGGCCGGCGCATTCAGCTGGACCGGCAAGCGCGTCCACCGGCAACTCGACGTCGTGGTGATGTTGCTCTTGCTGGCCGGTGCCGTGCAGCCGTGGGTCTCGATCGACAACACCAGCCGCATGTTGCTCGGGGCCGTGGCGTTCGTGCTGTGGTTCGTGTGGTTCCACACCGACTTCACCGAGAAGGCGTCACGTGCCGAACGCAAGGCCTCCAAAGCACGGGCCGACGATGCCGGGCGCCCGTCGAGCGAGGCGCTCGGGCGTGGCGCGGGACGCGTGGTCGGCGGCGGCGTGAACTCGTTGAAGCGGTGGAAGGACTCGTTCAGCTCAGGGGCCGACGACGACGCTTGAGCGGTGACCCGGCGGTACGGTCGCAGCAATGAACGACCGGACTCCACCCGACCGGACTCCACCCGACTGGACCCCGCAGACCTGGCTCGTCGCCGGTGCCCGCGATCGCACGCCAGGCGCGTCGCTCAATGTGGCGCCGGTGTTCGCCTCGAACTTCTATCTCCCCGACGATCGGGTCTACAGCCGGTCGGACGGCACGCCGACCACCGATGCGCTCGAATCACTTCTCGGGAGTCTCGACGGCGGACGGGCCCTCGCATTTGCCTCAGGCATGGCTGCTGCGGCGGTCGTGTTCCAGCGGTTGGCTGTCGGCGCGACGATCGCCGTGCCGACCGATCCGTACCACGGCGTCGCCGGCATCGTGGCCGAGGGGGAACGCCAGGGCCGCTGGACGGTCCGCCGCCTCGACCAAGCCGACACGGCTGCGTGGGTGGCCGCTGTCTCCGAGTGCGACCTCGTCTGGCTCGAGTCGCCGGAGAATCCCTTGATCACCGTCGCCGACCTGCCTGCGATCTGCTCGACGCCACGTCCCCCCACCACCCTCGTGGCCGTCGACAGCACGTTCGCCACTCCGCTCAATCAGCAGCCGCTCGGCCTCGGTGCCGACGTCGTGATGCACTCGGCGACCAAATTCATCGGCGGCCACTCCGACCTGCTCGCCGGCGTGCTCACGGTGTCGCGCGACGACCTCTTCGACGAGTTCCACGAACGTCGCCTGCTCCACGGGGCGAGCATCGGTGCGATGGAGGCGTTTCTCACCATTCGTGGGGCCCGCACGCTCGGGCTCCGGCTCGAACGTGCCCAGGCGAACGCCATGGAACTTGCGGCCCGCCTCGAAGCGCATCCCGAGGTTGCCCGCGTCCGCTACCCCGGGCTGGCGAGCCACCCGACCCACGAGGTCGCCGCCCGCTTCATGAACGGCTTCGGTGCGATGCTCTCGTTCGAGACGACGGGGTCCGGCGAGCGTGCCACCGAGGTGTGCGAACGCGCCGAGCTGATCAATCACGCCACCAGCCTCGGCGGGGTCGAGTCGACGATGGAGCGCCGGGCGACGATTCCCGGCCAGGAGCGCATCCCGGCGACCCTGATCCGCTTCAGCGTCGGGTGTGAGGACGTCGAGGACCTGTGGGCCGATCTCGATCAAGCACTCACGTCCACGGCACCGCGAGGCGTTGCATGAACGAGCGCCGGCGCGGCGGCAACCAACAGATCCCGCGTCCGGATGTGTGGACCGAGCATCACGATCCGCCGTGGCCGCACGGCACCCGCTGGAGCGTCGACGACGTCGTCGCGGAGGTACCCGAGCACTCGGAGCCGCTGTTGCCCTCGTTCCCCGACGCCCGCGTGTCCGCGGTGCTGGTCGCCCTGTTCGAAGGCGACGAAGGGGCCGAAGTGCTGCTCACGCGCCGGTCGATGCAGATGCGCAACCATCGCGGCGAGATCAGCTTCCCCGGTGGACGCCTCGACCCCGGCGAGACCCCGACCGAGACGGCGCTACGAGAGGCACACGAGGAGGTCGGCCTCGATCCTGCCATCCCGAGCATCGTCGGCGAACTCCCTCACCTCAACACGATCGTCAGCCGCAGCTACATCGTGCCGATCGTTTCGGTGCTCGATCATCGGCCCCCGGTCGAAGCCCTGACTGGCGAGGTCGACCGGGTGATGTGGACGCCGTTGGCCGAGCTTGCCCGACCCGGCACCTACCGGATGGAGCGCTGGGGGAGTCCGCCGATGGACCGACCGCTGCACTTCTTCGAACTCGACGACGAGACCGTATGGGGCGCCACCGCTCACATGCTCGTCGACCTGCTCAGGTACTCCAGCCGCCGCTGAAGCTGAAGAACTGGCCGGTCTGGAAGCGGCTCGTGCCGTCGAGCAGGACGCTGGTGAATGCTGCGAGTTCGTCCATCGTGCCGAGCTTCTTCATCGGGACTTGCGCCTCGATGGCTGCTCGCCGCTCGGGGTCGGTGTCGGCGCGGGAGGCCTTGAGGAAACCGGGGAAGTCCATGTAGTTCGTTCCGACGGCGTTGACCTGGACGCCGTCGCGAGCGTGTTCGAGCCCGACCGCGCGAACGATGCCGTTCGCGCCCGCCCGCGTGCCGCCGTAGATCGAGGTGATCGGGTCGGGACGGGCACCGGTGGCGGACGTGAACACGACGACCTGGCCCTGTTTCGACTCGACCATCGGGGGCAACACCGCCTGGAGGCCGTGGAACACCATGTCGAGGTTCATTCGCTTGACCCGTTCCCACTGGTCGATCGTCATGTCGAGGAACTTGCCGACCACGATCAATCCGGTGACCAGGCACGCGGAATCGAGCCGGCCGAATCGGTCGAGGCTCGCGGCGACGAGTGCCCGATTTCCGTCGGCGGTCGACAGGTCGACGTCGGTCACGGTGTGCACGGCCGCGCCGAGCGCTTCGAGTTCGGGCACCTGCGCAGCGAACGGTGCCTCGATGCCCACCATCGTGTCGTCGCCGTCCGCTCCTTGCAGCACGAGGTCGTACCCCCGAGACGCCAGCGAACGTGCCAGCGCCGGGCCGACGTAGCCCGTCGCCATCGTGATGAGTGCCACTGGTCGAGCGTTGGTCATGGCTGCATCCTGTCAACCCGTGCCCGCCCCCATCGAACTCGTGAACAAGGTGCGCACGGGTTGCGCACCTTGTTCACGAGAACGGTCAGGCGAGCTGCTGGAGGAGGTGCCAGGCCGCTGCGACGTGGTGGCGTTCGGTGGACCGGGCGCCGATCGAGACGCGCAGGACCGTCCGGCCGTCGAGCACGGTGCGGGTGAAGAGCGCCTCCCCGGTTGCATTGGCCGCGTCGATGAGCGCGTCGGTTGCTGCATCGGCGCCGTCACCATGCAGCGCGATGCACACCAGATTGAGTGGGTGCGGCGCGACGATCTCGAACCGATCGTCATCGGCGATCCATCCGGCGAGTTCCTGCGTCAGGGCGACGTGGCTGCGGATCATGGTCTGGAACGATGCGACGCCGTCGCAGCGAATCGCGAACCAGAGCTTGAGTGCCCGGAATCGGCGACCGAGCGGGATCTGCCAGTCGCGGTAGTCGATCACGGCGCCCGCTTCGGCGGCCTCCGAGCGCAGGTACTCCGGCAGGATGCTGAGGGCGCCGAGCAGCGCGATGCGATCGGCGGTCCAGTAGAGGTTGCAGTCGAAGTTGACGCCCATCCACTTGTGGGGGTTCGTGCAGTACGAGTCGGCGAACTCCAACCCGTCGTTGACCCAGCGGAACTCCGGAGCCAGGGCAGCGATTCCGGACATCGCCGAGTCGACGTGCAACCAGACCTCGTGGCGGCGGCAGACCTCGCCGATCGACGTGGTCGGATCGAACGCCATCGACGACGTCGTGCCGTGCGTGGAGCACACGAAGAACGGCACGAGTCCAGCGGCCGCGTCGGCGGCGATCATCTCGTCCAGCGCGTCGGCTCGCATGGCGAACGCCCCGTCGTGGGGGACGATCCGGATCCGGTTGGTACCGACGCCGGCGATCCGCAGCCCCTTCTCGATGCTCGAGTGGGCTTGCGACGTCGCGTAGGCCACGAGCCGCGTGGTGTCACCGTCGTGGTTGACCGATCCGGCCGTTGCCCGCCAGCGTGCGGACAGGATCGCCACCAGCGTCGCCTCGCTTGCGGTCCCCTGGATCACGCCGCCGCCGGTATCGCTCGTGGAGCGGAAGGCGGCCGGGAGGTCGAGTAGTTCCTGCATCCAGTCGAGCATCAACGTCTCGACCTCTGTGCACGCCGGCGACGTGACCCAGCTCATCCCCTGCACGCCGAGACCGGCGGACAGCAACTCGCCGAGGATCGAGGGAAACGATGTGTTCGACGGGAAGTACGCGAAGAACCCAGGGTGTTGCCACTGGGTGAGGCCGGGCACGACGATTCGTTCGATGTCGGCCATCACCTGCTCGAACGGCTCAGGCTCGGTCGGCGGATGTAGGGGGAGTTGCGAGCGCACGTCGCCGGGGGCCACGCTCGACCCGACCGGGCGGGTTTCGACCGAGCCGACGTAGTCGGCGATCCAGTCGATCAGGTCGTGGCCGTGGGTTCGGAACTCGTCGGGGGTCACCTCGTGGAGCGTAGGGGTGCCGTGTGTGCCAGCCTGAACCGGTGCGCATCCTGGCCCTCGACGTCGACGGCGTCCTGCTCGACCCCGATCGAGGCGGAGCCGGG
>DATLBC010000062.1:0-3264 GCA_035527095.1 Ilumatobacteraceae bacterium
GTGCCACCACCGAGCCACGTGCGAAAGCTCATCCAATGACCGGCACCGTGCATGAAGGGCGGCGCGAGCAGCGCCTTGAGTCCGGTGTTGGCCTCGGCAACGAACTCGTCGATCGAGGTGGCGGTCTTCGAGCCGCCGAAGCACTCGACCATGGCATCGCCGTTGCGCCACATCACGCCCTTGGGCATGCCGGTCGTACCGCCGGTGTAGAGCATGTAGAGGTCGTCGGGGCTCCACTCGACATCCGGTCGCTCGGGCGAGGCTGCGGCGAGCGCGTCCTCGTACCACACCGCGCCGGGCAGCAACGGGTGACCCGACTCGTCGGGGACCTGGAGGATCACGCGGAGATTCGGGAGCTGATCCCGGACCTCGGCCAGCGTCGGGGTGAATGCCGAGTGCACGACTACGGCGCTCGCTTGCGAGTCGGTCAACAGGTACAGCAGCTCCTCGGCGACGTATCGGTAGTTGACGTTGAGCGAGGCGACCCGAGCCTTGAGCGCGCCGAGCATCGACTCGAGGTACTCGTTGCCGTTGTGGAGATAGATCGCCAGGTGGTCCTGCCCGCTCTCGTGGCCCGCGAGATCTGCTCGCTCGACCTTCACACCGAGCCCCTGCCCGATCAGGTGATTCGCGAGTCGACGGGTGCGTTCGGTGATCTCGGCCCATGTGTACCGTCGCTCCCGGAAGACGAGGCAGTCGGCGTCCGGCCGAGAGGCAGCGATGGCTTCGTGGACGGCAGCAAGGCTGAATTCGGCCGTCGGTGCAGCGCTCGACACGACGTTCAGGATGGCAGCGAGTCGATGGTCACCGTCCCGGCATTGCCGTCGATCGTGACGATGGCCCCGTCCGGGATGATGTCGGTGGCGTCGGCAACCGATGCGACACACGGCACCCCGAGTTCGCGCGACACGATCATCGCGTGGCTGCCCATCGCGCCCACGTTGACCACGACGCCGGCGGCGGGCACGAACAGCGGGACCCACGAGGGGTCGGTCTGCGGTGCCACGAGGATGTCGCCGGGTTCGAGGCCAGCGGGGTCGGCAGCATCCAGAATCACCCGGGCACGTCCGGTGGCGGTACCCCCGGAGCCGGCGGCCCCGGTGAGCACCATTCCGGCGGTGACCTGGGCGAGGTTCTTGCCGCCCCGCCGTGTCATCTCCGACAGATCGGGGACCCGGCCGTTGACGATGAACACCGGCTCGTAGTCGAACAGCGACCGGAACTGTGCCCATCGCTCGGCGATCAGATCCTTCATCGTGTCGGGATGCAGGCGGAGCCGATCGAGTTCGTCGTTGGTGACCATGAAGACCTGTTCGACCTGGTCGATCACACCGCGCTCGACCAGACGGCGGCCGAACTCCCGCAGCGCCACGCGCATCTCGTTGATGACGGTCACCACGTTCGTCTTGGCTCGTTCACGTCCGCTGAGGAACACCTGGGCGGACTGCAGTGCCGCTTCGAAGGTTCCTGCCGATTCCGGATCGTCGGCGATCTTGGCGCGAACCTCGGCGATGATCCGATCTCGCTCGGCGACCGAGGTGCCGATGCGGCCTCCCGGTTTCTGCGACTCGTCCGACCGGCGCATGAGGTCGATCGCCGCGAGGGCGATGCGGGGACGCACCTCCCACGAGGCGGAGTACGGGTCGTACTCGTTCTGGGCGCGGGCGCCGTGCTCGAACAGGAACGTGTCGAAGCGATCGAGGAACTCACGCGCATCGGCCGAGTCCGCGGCCCGCAGGATGTCGAGGACCTGGTCGGGGCCTGCGTCGAAGGCCGCGGCGACCTCGTCGGATGCCGCTGCGAGGCGGCCGAGTTCCCACATCGCGTGCGACGGTGCCCCCGAGTCGACTTCGATGCCCGCCAGCAGGCGGATCGACAACGTCGGATCGCCGAGCGCTTCGCAGACGGCACCGAGTGCGCCAGGTCCGAGCGACGCCATCGACGACACCCGCATCGCATTCTCGAAGGTCTGTTGGAGCAGCGGCGCCATCGAACGAGCTCGTGCGAGCAGCGCGGCATCGGTCAGCGTCGTGAGGTCGGGGCGGTGTTCACGCAGTGAACGCACCATCGCACGATCGGCGTCGAGCTCGGGGAGCTCCGAGGCCGACATCGCCCAACCCATCGATTCGCCCAACTTCGCCTCGTGCTCGGGCGACACGTGCCAGGGCTGCTCCTCGTAGGGCGGCACTTCGTCGCGCTCGTCGAAGAAGGCCTTGTCGATCATCTCCGGAGACGCGCCAGGCATGCGTGCGCCGAGCACGCGGGTCATCGTGAGCGGGTTGTAGACGTAGCCGCCGAACATCTTGAACAGATCGGGCGCCTCGGGCGATTCGAACTCGTCGTAACTCAGTGCGCCGAGCTCGATGTACGCATCGCGCAGACCACGCGACATGCTTTCCTGCAGGACCAGCGTCTTGCCGAGCGGGCTGAACGGATCGGGGAACACGTCGGCCGCATTCCCTCTCGTCCACGCCGGGAATCGCTCACCCAGCTCCGAGTCGCCGATCCATTCGTTCTTCGTGTTCACATCGTCCCCCGTGTCGATTCGTTCCCCACCGCCGGTGCTCGGCGGAATCGTCCGCCACCATAGCGAGCGGAGCCTCAGCGGTCAGATCCGGGCTCCGGGGCCTCGCGGTAGTCGCTGAATGCCGCGTCGCGCTCGCTGAGCGCCTTGGACACACCGACCTTCGCAAAAGACTGGAGGTACTCGATCGAGGGCGGCTGATGGAACCCGAGTGCCTGGATCTCGGCAGTGGCGCGGATTCCCGTCCGGATGCCCTGCGCCTCCATCGCCCGGTGCGCCGCACGCTTGTTGAGCGCGAGCAGCTCGATCGGGATCTTCGCGACCCGCTCCGCAACGGCGAGGACGGCGGCGTCGAGTTCGTCGGCCGGGTGGGCTCGATTCGCCATGCCGGCTGCAACGGCGTCGGTACCGCTCATCGCATCGCCCGTGAGCAGGGCCTCCATGCCGCGGCGAAGTCCCATGAGCCATGTCTGCCACTGCATGTCGGGCGGCGACATCAGCCGTACCGGCGGGTAGCCGATCTTCGCGTCCTCGGCGACGTACACGAGGTCGCACGCCGCCGCGAGCTCGCTGCCACCGGCGAGGCAGTAGCCGTGGACCTGGCCGATGATCGGCGTCGGCATGTCCCACATCTCGAACCAGTTGTTGACGACGTGGCGGCTCCACCACCCGTCCTGCTTGGCGATCGGCCGCTCGACGTCGGTGTTCGCCGATCCGAGGTCGTAGCCGGCGCAGAATGC
>DATLBC010000063.1:0-24690 GCA_035527095.1 Ilumatobacteraceae bacterium
GATGCCGAAGATGAAAACGTCGAAGACGGCAGCTAAGCGATTCAAGAAGACCGGCACCGGTCGTCTGCGTCACGAGCAGCAGAACAACCAGCACAAGTTCGAATACAAGACGTCGTCGCGCAAGCACCGTCTCGACCGCGACGCGGATGTTCATTCGAGCGATGAGAAGAAGATCAAGCGCCTCCTCGCCGAGCGCTGAGACGTCTGAGAAAGAGGAGGAACCGAAATGGCACGTGTCAAGCGTGGTGTGGCGTCGAAGAAGCGCCACAAGAAGGTACTGAAACAGGCCAAGGGCTACTACGGCAACAAGAGCCGTTCGTTCCGGGCCGCCAACGAACAGGTCATGCGGTCGGGCAACTATGCCTTCCGTGACCGTCGCGCCCGTAAGGGTGAGATGCGCCGTCTCTGGATCCAACGGATCAACGCCGGCACTCGTCAACACGACATGAGCTACAGCCGGTTCATCGCCGGCATGAACGCTGCAGGCATCGAGGTCGACCGCAAGATCCTCTCAGATCTCGCGATCACCGATCCCGCCGCGTTCGGCTCGCTCGTCGAGGCCGCCAAGGCCGCACTCGACTGAAGTGGTTGCGCGGTGCCAGGCACCGCGCTACCGGCCACACTGGTGCACGTGAGTGCGCTGGCGTTCAACAATCCACGAGTACAGCAACTGCGGCGCCTGATCGGGCGCCGCAGTTCGCGTCACGACGAACGTCGCTTCGTCGTCGAAGGTCCGGTGCTCGTCGCTGAGGCTGTCGCCGCTGGTTGGGTGTGCGAAATGCAGTTCGTCGCCGAAGAGGCAGACGGTGTGGTCGAGCCCGGGGTGGCCGGAGCCGGCCCGGTGATCGAGTTGGCCGAGGGCGTGCTCGATCGGGTGGCGTCGACCGAGACGCCACAGAACCCGATCGCCGTCGTGGCGATGCGTGACCACGGCCCGGTCGAGCCCCTGCTCGCCGCTGCATCGTTCGTGATCGTGCTCGATCGGATCTCCGATCCGGGCAACCTCGGAACCATCCTGCGCTCGGCCGAAGCGTCGGGCGCCGATCTGGTGGTGCTGACCCCCGGCAGTGTCGACCCCTACAACCCCAAGGTGGTGCGGGCCTCCGCCGGTGCGTTGTTCCACGTGCCAGTGGTCGAGGCCACGATCGACGATGTCGCGGGCTCTGGTCTCGCTCCGATCGGCACGTCGAGCCATGATGTGGCCGGCCGAACCGTCGTGGCGTACACCGATGCCGACCTGAGCGGTCGGATTGCACTCGTGATGGGCAACGAGGCCGCTGGCTTGCCCGACGACTGGTCCGACACGGTCGGTCCGGTGCGGTGCTGGGTGACGATTCCGCACGTCGGACGCAGCGAGTCGCTCAACGTCGCCATGGCGACGACCGTGCTCGTGTTCGAAGTGGCTCGTCAGCGCGGTCGCTGACGCTTGCGGGCGGCGCGACGAGCGGTGAGAATCCTCGGGTGATCGACGGCGAACGCATGCTGCTTCCCTGTGTGGGCGGCCCGACCTCATGGCATGCGGCCTCCTACCCGCCGCCGCTCGAGTTCGAGACGGATGACGGCGTCTACGTGCTGATCGATGACGGTATTGCCGACCAGTGGAGCTACGAGTTCGTACGCGTCGAAACGCAGGCATGACCACGGACGTCGTACCGATCCTGCGTGTCGCCGATGCCGTGCAATCCATTGCGTGGTACAGGCGGCTCGGCTTCGAACAGCTCTTCGAACACCGCTTCGAACCGCACCTGCCGACCTACGTCGGGATCGGTCGAGAAGGCGCGCAGATCCACCTCTCCGAGCATGTCGGTGACGCCGACCCTCACGGGCTCGTCTACCTGTGGGTCGACGACGTCGACACGGTGAGCGTCGAGTTCGGCGTCGTGGTCAACGATCAACCATGGGGTCGCGAGATCGACCTCACCGACCCCGACGGCAACCGGTTGCGTCTGGCCGAAGCGGGCGTCGCGAACGATGCCGGCCACGTGACCGTGGACGATGCCACGACCGCGACGCTGTTCGATCTCGAGCGATCGATGTGGATCGACGCCACTCGCGGCGATCAGTCGTGGATGGACGAACATCTGACCGCGGCATTCACGGAGTTCGGTTGGTCCGGACGCCGGTACACCCGCGCGGACATCGTCGACATCGAGATCGGCCCGATCGACGCTGAACTGCGCGACATGGAGATCCGTGCGCTCGGTCCTGACGCCGTGCTCGTCACCTATCGCAGTGTCGAGACCCGCGGCATCGGCAACCGCGCATCGGTCTGGATACGCCGTGGTGGCCGGTGGTGCCTCGACTTCCACCAGGGCACTCCAGCGATCTGACGCTGCTTCACGCGGACGTGACGCCAATCCTCCGGCGGCTCAGTCGAGCCCGTCGAAGGCCGACGGATACGACACCATGCCGCGCACGGTGGCATCGGTCGGATCGAACGACGACAGCAACATGACCTGCGCGGCGGCCGTCGGAGCCCACTCGGGCAGCGGCAACGTGATGCCGTGGTCGGCCGCCGCGACGAACCCGAATCGGTGGTAGTACGCAGGGTTCCCTTCGAGCACGAGAAGCGGCTCACCGTGCCGGTCGGCGATCGCCGTCGCCACCCGCACGAGCTCCCCGCCGACGCCGGCGCCCTGGGCGGCGGGAGCAACAGCAAGTGGTGACAGCATGACGATCGACCGCTCGCTGCTGTCGGCAGACCGAAGGAGCGCACGGCTGATCATCACGTGGCCGACCACCCCGAGGTCGTCGCGTTCGGCGACGAGGTCCATCGACGGCTCGTACTCGGGCGACACCCGAATTCGCTCGACCAGATCGGCCTCGGCATCAGAGCCGAAGGCGGCTGCGACGACGACTCGTATCGACGCGTGGTCTGCGGTCGTCGCTCGTCGAATCATCGATGTCATTCTGGTGTCTCACGGCGTCGGGTTCAGGGCCGGTTCGTGCCTGGCACCGTGTGACGCTGACCCTCAGCGCAGTTCGAACGGCGGGTAGCGGTCGGTGACGAGCAGGAACGCGTAGGCGTACACCCGCAGGCTCCACCGGCCGACGCCGACGACGTAGTCGAACACGCCCCTCGGATACCGCCCGGTGAACAGGATCGCGAACCAGGCGAACACCACGGCGAAGAACGCTCCCACCCACAAGAAGAACAGGATGAAGACGTGAGGAATCGCCAGGAACCACTTCACGAGCGGTAGCCATCGATTGAGGTCCCGTTGGACATCGTCGGGGTAGTCGATGTCGAGGTGCACGCTCTGCTCGTCGACGGTCGAGGGGTAGCTGTCGGTGACGAGCGCGAAATAGGCGCCGACACGGGCGCTGAAGCGGCTCAACTCCAACGCGAAGTCGAACCACCACCGCGGGTATCGCTGTCGGAACAGAATCATCAGCAGGGTGACGACAAACAGTGCGCTGGTGATGCCGGCGCCGGTGGTGGTGAGCCATTCGCCGTCTGTGGTCTGCACGGTGGTCGTGCTGCTGTTCGTGAGGATCCCGAGCACGAGGGCAATCGGGATGATCAAGATCATTCGGAACGCCGTCGTGACGCGATTCAGCTGCTCCGGGTAGTCGATCGTGAGTCGAGCGGGGTACGGAGCTGCGCTCGGGGTGGGCGCTGGTCCGGCTGGGGGAGGCGGTGGTGGGGGTGAGGGCGTGGTGGGTGGCGACATCGACATGATCGGTCTCCTTTCGTTCGAGACGCCGTCCATGGTGCGCCGCCCTCGCACGGACGACCAGGGTCATCCGGCTGATTTGTGGTCAACCTTTCGGCTGATGCGGGGAGCCCGTCGAGACGTACGTGTCGGGGCCCGGCACAACGTGTACGTCGGTCGGGGTGGGGGAGCGCTAACCTCGGCGATCGTGCAGACACAGTTGCAGCGATTTCGACGCCCCGGCTGAACCGGGGACACGCCACTCGCTCCTATGCCGTCTCCTGCGTTCGTCCGGGGTCTCCGCCTGATCGCTCCTCGTTCGACGCCCATGAAAGGTCCACGTGCTCACTGACATCACCGCCGCCCGCGAGGCGGCACTCGCCGACATCACCTCCGCCACGACTCTCGACGACATCACGACGCTGACCACGCGACTCGCCGGCAAGAAGGGCGAGCTGGCCCAACTGAAGACCCGGCTGGGCTCGCTCGAGTCGATCGACGACAAGAAGGCCGCCGGCGCCGCCATCAACGAGGCGCTGACGGCCGTCACCGATGCCCTCGACGCTCGCCGCGAGGTGCTCGGCGCGGAAGCACTCGCTGCACGCGTGCAGACGGAACGACTCGACCTCACCGAGTACGTGGGCAAACCGACCCGTGGGCATGCTCACCTCGTCACCCAGGCATGGGAGCGCCTCGAAGATGTGTTCATCGGTCTCGGATTCCAAGTCGCCGAAGGCCCGGAGGTCGAGACCGACTGGCACAACTTCGAGGCGCTCAACATGCCGATCGGGCACCCAGCTCGTGGCGAGTGGGACACGTTGTTCGTCGATCACGTCCCGCCGGGCGGAGAACCGGGCACCACGGTGCTGCGCACCCACACGTCGCCCGTGCAGATCCGCACGATGCTCGAGAGCGAGCCGCCGATCTACATCGTCGCCCCCGGCCGCGTGTTCCGCCGCGACACACCCGACTCGACACACATGCCGGTGTTCCACCAGATCGAGGGCTTGGTGATCGACCGCGACATCACGATGGCCGACCTTGCGGGCACGATCGAGGCGTTCACCAAGGCGTTCTTCGGGCCCGGCTTCACGTCGCGCCTGCGACCGAGCTACTTCCCGTTCACCGAGCCGTCGGCAGAGTTCGACATCCAGCGGCCCGACGGCAGTTGGATCGAGCTCGGCGGGTGCGGAATGGTGCACCCGAACGTACTCCGCGCCGGCGGTCTCGACCCCGAGGAATGGAGCGGCTTCGCCTTCGGTTTCGGGATCGACCGGATGGCGATCATGCGCCACGGCGTGGCCGACATCCGGGAGATGTTCGCCGACGACATTCGATTCATGGAGCAGTTCTGATGAAGATTCTCCTGTCCTGGCTCAACGAGTACGGCGACTTCGGCGACCCCACGAACGCCGACGACGTCCAGCGTGTCGCCGACGGGCTCACCGCGCTCGGTCTCGAGGTCGACTCGGTGTCCACCGTCGGCGAGACCGTGCCTGGGGTGGTGACCGCACGGGTCCTGCGCCTCGAGCAGCATCCGGACGCCGCCAAGGTGCAGCGCGTCTACGTCGACGCGGGCGACGGTCACGAGCGCCACGTCTGGTGCGGCGCGTTCAACATGGCCGAAGGCGACATCGTTCCGCTCGCCACGCTCGGCACCACCATGCCCAACGGCATGACGATCGAACGACGCGGCATCCTCGGAATCGACTCCGAAGGCATGCTCTGTTCGGCGAGTGAACTCGGCCTCGGCGACGATCACTCCGGCATCCGGGTGCTGCCTCCCGATGCAGCGCTCGGACGCCCCTACGGCGAGGCGCTCGGGCTCAGCCTCGACGTGCTGATCGATGCCGACGTCACACGCAATCGCCCGGATTGCTGGGGCTACGTCGGCATCGCACGGGATCTGGCAGCGAAGCTCGGTGTCGAGTTCCGTCCACCGACCTCGGCGCTGACGGTCACCGGAGAAGCTCGCGCCGCGTCGGTCGAGATCGTCGCCGGTGAACGTTGCGGGCGGTTCACCTCGACCGTGATCTCCGGCATCGAGGTCACGCCATCCGCAGAATGGATGGCACGCCGACTGACCGCAGCGGGAATGCGCCCGATCAGCAATGTCGTCGACGTGAGCAACTACGTGATGCTCGAACTCAACCAGCCCAACCACGCCTACGACCTCGACACGCTCGGCGGTGGCGGCTTTCGTATCCGCCTGGCTGCGGATGGCGAACACCTCACGACCCTCGATGGCGAGGACCGCGCCTTCACCGCCGACGACCTGTTCATCTGTGACGCCAACAACGCACCGATCGGGGTCGCAGGCATCATGGGCGGGCTCGACACCGAGATCAGCGATTCGACGAGCACGGTCGCGCTCGAGATGGCGTGGTTCTCGCTCGTCGGGATCGGCCAGACCGTCACGCGCACCAACCTGCGATCCGAAGCCTCGGCGCGCTTCGAGCGCGGCGTCGATCCACACGGGATGCCGTTGGCGATCGCCCGCTTCGTCGAACTGCTCGGCGAGACATGTCCGAACCTCGTCGTGCACGCCGATGCCGTTGACGCCCGCAGCACCGCCCTCCCGGCTGAGCACAGGTCGGTTTCGGTGCGCATCAGCGCAGTCAACCGGATCCTCGGTACCGACCTGGTCGCCGATGAGCTCCCCGGATTGCTCGACCCGATCGGATACACCGTCTCGGGTTCGGGCGACACGAGAGACGTCGTGTTGCCGAGTTGGCGCCTCGATTCGACCGAGGAGGTCGATGTGATCGAGGAGGTCGCCCGCCATTACGGCTACGACCGCCTCGGCAAGACCGTGCCCAAGTCCGTGGTGCACGGGGAACTCGGCGTGCACCAGCATCGGCGGCGACTCGTGCGTGAGGTGTTGCTCGGTCTCGGGATCTCCGAGGCGATGCCGAACCCGTTCCTGGCTCCCGACACGCTCGCCAAGGCGGGTCTTCCGACGGAGGCGCTGCGGATCACGAACCCGCTCGTTGCCGAGGAAAGCGTGCTGCGTACCTCGTTGCGTCCCGGTCTGCTGCGATCGATCGCCTAC
This sequence comes from Ilumatobacteraceae bacterium, assembly GCA_035527095.1. Classification (GTDB taxonomy): domain Bacteria; phylum Actinomycetota; class Acidimicrobiia; order Acidimicrobiales; family Ilumatobacteraceae; genus Sva-07. The sequence goes on from DATLBC010000063.1 coordinate 6,709, forward strand.
AACGAGTCGCATCGCCGAACCGGCGTGGCGCTGTTCGAGATCGGCCATGTCTACCCGCCCGCCGGGGGCGAGCTTCCCGGTGAGTACGAGGCGCTGACCGTCGTGCTCGCCGGGCAGGAGGCTCCGGCGGCAATGGCGGTCTGGCGAGAGCTCGCCGCCACGCTCGGGACAGGTGCCCGCATCGATCAGTCGAAGGTGCCGGCGGGACTGCATGCCACTCGTTCGGCCACGTTGCAGGCGGGCCGCGACCCGCTGGGCGCGGTTGGCGAGGTGGCCCCCGACGTACTTGCTGCATTCGAGGTGACCGAGCGAGTTGCGATTCTCGAGCTGGACCTCGACCAGATCCTCGATCGCGAGCCGAAGCCGACGCAGTGGAAGCCGACGAGCCGGTACCCGTCGAGCGACCTCGATCTGTCGTTCGTCGTCCCCGACGACATCTCCGCCGAGAAGGTCGAGAAGGCCGTCCGACAGGGCGCCGGAAACCTGCTCGTCGACATCGACCTGTTCGACGTCTACCGCGGTGAGCGCGCTACGGCAGGCACTCGATCGTTGGCGTATCGAGTTCGGCTCCAAGCGGCCGATCGCAACCTCACCGACGCCGACATCGCCGACATCCGGCGGGGCGTTGAGACTGCGACGACGAAGCTGGGCGCCCAACTCCGGAGCTGACCGCAGCTCGAGGCGGTACTCAGAGCGCGTCGGCGAAGGCCTTGACGAGGCTCCCTTGTCGGCGAAACCTCCGCTCGTCCATCGCTCGCAGACGCCCTTTGGAATGGTCGCGCCCTGACGGTGTGCCAGAGCTGCGAAACTGAGGCGGATGGTTGCACCAGGAGAGACCGACCTCGAGCTCATGCTCGCCACGCTCGCCGTGCAGCGACGGCCTGGCGTGTTCACCTACATCGCGGTCGAGGTTCCCACGCCCGGGCTGATCGCTTCGGCGCATGCGGTCATCAAGGAAGGCCGCCTGACCACCATCGTGCTGCCGGTCGACGCAGCAGAACGGGCTGGGCAGAAGATCACGGGCCAGTTCGCATGGCTCACGCTGACCGTGCAGTCGAGCCTCGACGCCGTCGGCCTCACCGCCGCGGTGAGCGAGAGCCTCACGGCAATCGACGTCTCGTGCAACGTGCTCGCCGGCTACCACCACGACCACCTACTGATCCCACTCGATCGCGTCGACGACGCCATCGCCGCCCTGACTGCCTGATTACATCGACCGGGGCGGGGTGAGGTGGGCGGTGTCGATGCCGAACTCGGTGGCGGCGAAGTCCCAGAAGGCCGCAGCTCGCGCGCCGGTCGACGGTCCGATGGGTGTCGATTTCCGGTCGTAGAGACAGCGGACGAACCCGGCGCCGGCGGTCACGCGCCCGGCGAACTCCCCGCCGGGGTCCGCCCACGACCACGCGCCGTCGGCGTACTGCACCGGCTCCGCCTCGAGCTCAATCGCGATGTCGAAGCCGCCCTTCCAGGAGCCGCCGCCGCGCCGGGCATCGCCGTGAGCAGTCACATCGGATTCCAGCTCGGCCGCAGAGCGGCCGATGTCGTGTCCGCCGGCTATCAGGTCGTGGACGAGCACCATCGGGATGCCTGTACCCCTGGCGATCGTCATGATGCCGGCCCCGAACCGGGGGTTGAGCTCCGTCGGCCAGAATCCGTCGGACGTCACGACCCCATCGACGGTGAAGGTCCCGCGGAAGTCGACGTCCGCACGCAGACGATCGCCGGCTCGGCGGGCGACGGTGCGCATCTGTTCGCGCACGGCCGGCGCCGGGTCCCAGTAGGTGGCGCATCCGGCGTAGACGAACTCGGTACCGCGTCGCAACGTCACCAGCTCCACCGGGCGCAGGACGGCGACTCCGTCGGGGAGCACGATGCCGTGGATCGAGCACGGGATCCCCTCGAGGAACGGCATCACCCGTACCGAATCGCACACGGAGCGCAGTCCGGCGACTGCCAGCTGGCGCGAAGCGTCATCGTTCACCCAGTACGTCTGCGTGGCGCCGCCGTGGAAGCCCTCGCGGGCATCGGCGGCCCAGACCGTGCCGTCACCCCGATCGATCGACCGGGCGGCACGAGCGGCTTCATCGAGCGATATGACGATCGCAGGTTGTCGATCGATTCCGGCACGGTCCCAGAACGCGTCGACGACGACCTTGTCCTCGAGCGCAAGCCACTCCGATCGTCGATACGAGACCAGCGGCCGTCCGGCCACCTCGGACGCTGTCGAGAGAAACGTCCCGATCACGATCGCCTCGCCCCGCGGATCGAACGACTGAATGGCGTCGATCATCTCCGGTGTCGGATCGTGCAGGGTCCGGTCGGCGCTGTGGATGCGCTCCATCTGTGACAGACCAGCGGGTGGCTCGACGATCACGGTGGGCACATCAGGTAATGGCCCGGCACCACGACCCTCGGTGGCGACCACGAGCAACTTGCCCACGCCGACGGAACGCAGCACCTCGATGTGTTCGGTCCACGATGATCCCATGGCGCCGGCGAGAACGATCGAACGGCCGCCGAACGCCCGCCGCATCGGTTCGATCCACCACTCGTCCATCACCGGACCGTAGCGTCGCCGTCATGTTCGAGGTCCTGACGTTTCGCCTGGCGCCCGGTGTCGACGAAGCGAGCTTCCGTGCGCTGGACGAACGCATCCAGGTCGAGTTCGCGTATCAGCAGCCCGGGTTGGTGCGTCGGACGCTCGGACGTCATTCCGACGGGCGGTGGCTTGCGCTCACGATCTGGGCCGGTGACGCGGCGGCAGCTGATGCTCAACGGGCCTTCGAGAACTCCGACCTGGGCGCGGCGTTCGCGGCGCTGGCGATCGATGTGCACGTCGATCGCTTCCACAGCGCCTGAGCCCAGGGGGCGCGGCTACTGCTGCACCAACACGAGGGGATTGCCTTCCGGGTCGTCGATGGCAGCGATCGTCGGGCCGCCAGGGACGTCGAACGGCTCGGACACCACAGTTCCCCCCAACTCCGGTACCCGACCCAGTGACTCGCTGATGTCGCGCACCTGGATGTAGAGCGCAAAGCCGGACCGATCGCTCGCACGCATGTGACCTGCCGGGCCCGGCTCGGGTCCGCCGAGTCCGCTCGGAACGTTCATGATCGGGCCATCACCGAACGGCCAGTTGAACAGTTCGCCGTAGAACCTGCGCTGCATCTCGGGGTCGCGAGCCAGGATCTCGAAGTGGACGATCGGTCGAACCCAGTCGGCGGTCATGCCGCCAACCTACGACGCGGCGACCGGACGGTCGATGCGCAACACCTCGTGCATGCGGTCGTGGGTTGGCTTGTCCGGGTCGATCTCGCCCCGAGCGACGAGATGGAATCCGGCTCGCAGCAAGGCTCGCCACGACCGTTCGTTGGCCGAGTTCACCGGCACGACGAGATGGGTCGTGGTCGGATCGTGCGCCCATACGAACGCAACGAATGCGTGGATCATCGCACTGCCGACGCTGCGGCCGATCATCTCGACATCGCCGATCAGGTAGTCGATCGAAGCTGCTGCAGCGTCGACCGGATAGACCGGTTCCATCTCGGCGGCATAGTCGGGGTAGTCGACGAAGCGGCAGTACTGGATCAGGCCGATGGGCTTTCCGTCGAGTTCGGCGAGCCAGTCCTCGCCGGCTTCGGCACCGTCGACGGCAGCACCGAAATCGTCCTCGACGGCCTCGGGAGAGTGATCGTGGTTCCACCACTCGCGCACATGCGGTGCCGCCAGCCACGTACCGAGAAGCGGAAAGTCCTCGCGGGTCAGGCGTCGGAACGTGAACAGTTCGAGGTCACCTGACGTTCGTGCGTGCTGCCGGGAGCACCTCGAGGCGCTCTGGGTCGATCGGCTCGCCGGTCTCTTCGTCGATCCCGTACGTCCCGAGGTCGATGCGGTGCATTGCGGCGTCGATCTCGGCGATCGAGTGGGCGAGGTCCGATCGAAGATTGAGTTCACTCGTCGCGATCGTCGTATCCGCCGCGGCGTCACCGCCGAGCATGTCGATCGGGCCGTCTCCGTTGCGTTCGGCTTCGACCTCCTCGAGTTGGTGCAGCAGGTGTGCACGCTCCTCGAGAAGACGCTTGCGGGCGTTGTCCAGTTCGACCATGGCGGGTTCATCGTGCCACCTGGGCCGTACCTGCGTCCAGCACTCGGCGTCAGGGGTGCCGACTCAGTTGGCGCTGAGGTCGTCGGGGGCATCGGCGAGCCAGGCCAGGCGACCGGGCTGGCGGCGCAGCACGGTGCGCCACAGTTCGTCCGGGTCATCGGAGAACACGTCGCCCGGCTCGGAGTCGAGCACCAGCCACGCGCCGGCGTCGATCTCGCCTTCGAGTTGGCCCGGTCCCCACCCTGCGTAGCCACGGAACACCCGCACGCCACGGACCTCGGCAGCCACGAGTGCCGGATCGGCGGTGAGGTCGGCCGACGCAATCGTCCCGACGATGGGGGAGAGGTAGTCGCCGTGGTCGACCATCGGTTGCCTGGTCTCGGCCAGCGCAATCAGCGCAGACTCCTCGACGGGACCGCCGGAGAACACCGACGACGGAACCGACTGCAGATCGATCCACCGGTCGAGTGGCTCGTCGAGTGCCTCGTAGCTCGGTCGGTTGATCACCACGCCGATGGCGCCCTCGTCATGGTGTTCGAGCATGAAGATCACCGCACGGTCGAAGTTCTCGTCCTCGAGCGGAGGCGTGGCGACGAGGAGGCGTCCCTTGGTGGGCGGCGTCCCGGGAATCATCGCTTCCAGTCTGCCACCAACGATGACGGAACCATGTTGGATGAACATGCGGCAGTGTGTATGGTCATGCAATGATCCGTGTGGGAATCGTCGGAGCATCCGGGTACACCGGGGCCGAGCTGCTGCGCCTCGCCGACCAGCACCCCGACTTCGAGGTCGTCGTCGCGACCGGCGATTCGATGGCGGGCCGGCGGGCGGCCGACCTGTATCCGTCGCTGCAGGTGGCCTATCCGAACCTCGTGTTCTCCGAGTTCGACCCGGCGACGATCGACGGCCTCGATCTGGTGTTCCTGGGGCTGCCACATGGTGCGTCGATGGAGCTCGCCCCGTCGCTGGTCGGCAACGTCCGGTGTGTCGTCGACCTGTCCGCAGCATTCCGCCTGAAGGATCCAGCCGCCTACCCGACGTTCTACGGGTTCGAGCACACGCAGCTCGACCTGCTGGAACGGGCCGTGTTCGGTCTGCCCGAACTGCATCGCGACGAGCTGAGGGGAGCGCAGCTCGTTGCGACCCCCGGCTGTCATGTCACCGCTGCGACCCTGGCGCTGAGGCCGCTCGTCGAAGGCGGCCTCGTCGAGACCACTGGCATCGTCGTCAACACACTCACCGGAATCACGGGGGCCGGACGGGCGCCCACCGAGACCAACGTGTTCACCAACATCGACTCGAACGCCCTTCCATACGGGTTGCTGTCGCACCGACACACACCGGAGATGGAGCAGGAGATCGGCGCTCAGCTGATCTTCACCCCCCATCTCGTACCGATGAGCCGGGGCCTGCTCGCCACGTGCACAGCGACTGCGACCGCCGGGTGCTCCGAGGTTGCGGTCAACGAGGCGCTGCAGTCGTTCTACGCCGACGAGCCGTTCGTGGGGGTGCTCGATGCTCCGCCGGCCACCAAGTCGGTGCTCGGGTCGAACGCCGCTCACCTCAGCGCCCGCTACGACGAACGCACCAACACCGTGATCGCCATGTGCGCCATCGACAACCTCACGAAGGGTGCTTCCGGCGGGGCGGTGCAAGCCGCGAACGTTGCGCTCGGACTCGACGAGACAGCCGGACTCCCCATGATCGGACTCGCACCATGACCAGCCAGAACGACGCCCAGGACAGTGGGGCCGCATCGACCAAGGCGTCGGTGCTCGTCGAGGCCCTACCGTACATCCGCCGCTTCGCCGGCAAGACGGTGGTCGTCAAGTACGGGGGGAACGCGCTCGCCGGCACGTCCGATCACGACGCGCTCACGCTGTTCGCGGAGGACATCGTGCTGATGCGCCTGGTCGGGATGCGACCGATCGTCGTCCACGGTGGCGGTCCTCAGATCTCCGAGATGATGGAGCGTCTGGGCAAGCAGCCCGAATTCGTCGACGGCCTGCGGGTCACCGACGCCGAAACCGTCGACATCGCGCGGATGGTGCTGAAGGGACAGGTGAATCCCCAGCTGGTCGCAGCGATCAACGTGCATGGCCGGTACGCGGTCGGCATCAGCGGCGTCGACGCCGGGCTGATTCGAGCCTCGGCGCGCAATGAGCAGCTCGGGTTCGTGGGCGATGTCATCGCCATCAATCCCGAGGTGATCCACGGCTTGATCGACGACGAGTTCATCCCGGTCATCGCCACGATCGGCAGCGACGAGTTCGGCCAGTCCTACAACATCAACGCGGACACCGTCGCCGGCGCCATCGCCGAGGCGATCGGGGCGGAGAAGCTCGTCTACCTCACCGACATCGAGGGGCTGCGCCGCGACGTCGCAGACGCAACGAGCCTGATCCGCCAGGCCACCGCTGACGAACTCGACGAACTCGTGGCCGAGGGCACCATCGCCGGTGGCATGATTCCGAAGGTCGCCAGCTGCACTCACGCAGTCCGCAATGGCGTGCACCGTGCCCACATCCTCGATGGCCGGATCGCCCATGTGCTCCTGCTCGAGGTCTTCACCGATGCCGGCATCGGCACCATGGTGATGCACCACCGCGACGACGCGCTTCGCAACGAACAATCGACCGACGAACCCCGGGAAGGGCCTTCCGAATGACCACCTCCGCATCACACGCATTCGACCACGCACCGATGGCGGACTGCCCGTTCATGCCGGTGTTCGGCCCCCCTGCCATCATGTTCGAACGGGGACGAGGCACCGAACTGTGGGACTCGGACGGCAAGCGGTACCTCGACTTCCTCGCCGGAATCGCCGTCGTGTCGCTCGGACACTCGAACCCAGTGGTCGCCGAAGCGGTCGGCGACCAACTCGAACGGCTGTTGCACGTGTCGAACTTCTTCGCCAACCCCGTTGCCACGGAGGCCGCGGTCAAGATCAATGAACTGCTGCTCGAGGCGACCGGTCACCGCGGGCAGATCTTCTTCACGAACTCGGGAGCCGAATCGAACGAGTGCGCCATCAAGCTCGCTCGCAAGCACGGTGGGCGCGGCCGACACACGATCGTGAGCGCGCTCGGGAGCTTTCACGGTCGCACCCTGGCGACGCTGGCAGCAACGGGACAACCTGCCAAACACGAGCCCTTCGTGCCGATGCCCGATGGCTTTCGCCATGTCGCATGGGGTGACCTCGACGCAATGCGCGAGGCGGTCGACGGCACGGTTGCTGCCGTGCTGATCGAGCCGATCCTGGGCGAGGGGGGCATCCATCCGGCAAGCACCGAGTATCTGCAGGGCATACGAGAGCTGTGTGACGAGCGCGGCGCGCTCATGATGGTCGATGAGATCCAGACCGGGTTCGCTCGCACGGGCCGCTGGTTCGGATTCGAGCACTCGGGGGTCAGCCCCGACGTGGTGACGCTGGCCAAGGCGATGGGCAACGGGATGCCAGTGGGTGCCTGCTGGGCGCGAACCGACGTCGCTGCGGTCTTCCAGCCGGGCGACCATGGCAGCACGTACTCGGGCACGGCGATCGCCACCGCGGCGGTCAACGCCGTCATCGACGAGATGCAGCGGATCGACGCGCCGGCAGTCGCCCGTCAGCAGGGACAACGGATCGCCGACGCACTCCGCTCGGTCCCGGGTGTCGTCGACGTGCGCGGTCGCGGGCTGATGCTCGGCGTCGAGCTCGCCGAGGGCATCGATGCCAAGGCAATCTACGACGACCTGATCGGACTCGGCTTGATCGTCAACGCGGTCACGCCGACGACGTTGCGGCTGGTCCCGCCGATCACGGTCACCGACGATGAGATCGATGAGGCCGTCGCGATGATCGCCGCCTCGTTGGCGAGCGTGCTCGACGAGGCCGAACTCGACGACGAGAGATCGTCATGAGCGGTTCAGCACGCCACCTGCTCGACATCACCGACCTCGACGCGAGCGAGGTTCAACAGATCCTGGCGCTCGCCGAGGCACCGATCGAGTCGTTGGGTCGGCCACTCGCGGGTGGTGGAGCGGCCTTGATCTTCGAGAAGCCGTCCAACCGCACTCGCCACTCGATGGAGATGGCGGTGTCGCAGTTGGGTGGCCATCCGATCTACACGCGTGGCGAGGAGGTCGGCTTCGACACCCGCGAGCCGGTCGAGGACATTGCGCAGGTGATGGAGGGCTATCACTCGCTCATCGCTGCCCGAGTGTTCGACCATCGCACCGTCACCCGGATGGCGGCCGTCGTCGACGTCCCTGTGGTCAACATGCTGTCTGATCACTCGCACCCGCTGCAGGCGCTCGCCGATGCCTTGACGATGCAGCAATGCCTGGGCGACCTCGCCGGCAAGACCGTGGCCTACGTCGGAGACTTCAACAACGTTGCCAGGTCGCTCGCCGAGGTCTCGGCACTGCTGGGCATGCACATTCGGATCGCTTGCCCGGTCGGCTTTGCGGCTCCGTTGTCCGAGCTCGAACGGTTCGCTGTGCTCGGCGCCTCATCGGTCGAGCAGTCGCACCGACCCGCCGACGCAGTTGCGGGAGCGCATGCCGTTCACACCGACACCTGGATCTCGATGGGCCAGGAGGCCGAGAAGCAGGAGCGGCTGCAACAGTTCGAGGGCTACACCGTCGATGGCGACATGATGTCGCTCGCCGATCCGACGGCGGTGTTCATGCACTGTCTGCCCGCCTATCGCGGGATCGAGGTGTCCGCCGATGTCATCGACGGACCGCAGTCGGTCGTGTTCCAGCAGGCCCACAATCGACTCCACGCGGCGCGCGGCGCCCTCGCCTTCCTCCTCCAAACGAAGTCCCCCGAGCCCAGGTCTCCGGGAACCACGATCGGGGGTGTGCAGTGAGCAAGGTGCAACGACAGACGACGATCAGCCGGATCATCGGTGATCACGAGGTCATCAGCCAGCCGCAGCTGATCGAGTTGCTCGCCGAGCACGGCATCGAGGCCACCCAGGCAACGGTGTCACGCGACCTCGACGACATCGGCGCGATCAAGGTGCGAGTCCCGAGTGGGAACACGGTGTATGCGATCCCGGAGTTCGCTCCCGATCGTCTGGCCCCGGTCGACCAGCTTCGGCGGGTGATGGGTGAGTGGGTCGCCGAGGTTGCCTGTTCGGCCAACATCGTGATTCTTCGCACCCCGCCCGGCTGCGCTCATGTGGTCGCATCGGCGCTGGACCGCAGCCGAGTCGACGGGCTGCTCGGCACAGTGGCCGGCGACGACACCCTGATGTGTGTGTCGTCCGCCACCGACGGGGCCACGCTGGCTGCTCACCTACGCGACCTCGCAGGACTGGACTGACATGAGCGATCCCCGAGATCCCGCCGCAGACGCCAAGACGCTCTGGCACGGTCGGTTCGCCGGCGGACCGGCCGAGGCGTTGATGGCGTACACGGTCAGCCTGCCATTCGACCGCACGATGTGGCGCGACGACATCGACGGGTCGAAGGCCCACGTCCGCGGCCTCGCGCGAGTCGGCTTGCTCACCAACGACGAACGAGATGACGTGCTCCATGCGCTCGACGAGGTGGCCGCAGAGATGGATTGCGGGGAGTTCGTGTTCGTCGAGAGCGACGAGGACATTCACACCGCTGTCGAACGTCGTGTGACCGAACTCGCCGGTCCGGCCGGCGGGAAGCTCCACACGGCTCGAAGCCGCAACGACCAGGTCGCCACGGATCTCCGCTTGTGGTGCAAGCGTGAGCTGCTCGACGTGGCACGCGGGATCCACGGTTTGCAGCAGGTGTTGCTGCAGCGCGCCGTCGACGCCGAGGGCACGTACCTGCCCGGGTACACCCATCTCCAGCGTGCGCAGCCGGTGCTGCTCGCTCACCACCTGCTCGCCCATGGTTGGGCGCTCGCCCGAGACGTCGACCGGCTCCTCGCCACCCGTACGCGTCTCGACGTCTCACCGTTGGGTGCGGGCGCGTTGGCCGGTTCGTCCCTGCCGATCGACCCGGTCGGTAACGCCGCCGACCTCGGATTCGCCGGCGTGTTCGACAACAGCCTCGACGCTGTCTCCGACCGCGACTTCGTCGCCGAGGCGGTGTTCGACTTGACTCTCGTCGGGATCCACCTCTCCCGTATCGGCGAGGAGTGGGTGCTCTGGACCTCCGGCGAGTTCGGGTTCGCCCGGCTGGACGACGGCTATGCGACCGGCTCGTCGATGTTGCCGCAGAAGAAGAACCCGGACATCGCCGAGTTGGCGCGCGGCAAGAGCGGGCGGCTGATCGGCAACCTCACGGGCCTCCTGGCCACGCTGAAGGGCCTGCCGCTCGCGTACAACCGAGACCTCCAGGAGGACAAGGAGCCGCTGTTCGACTCGGTCGAGCAGGTCACTCTCGCGGTTGCCGCGCTGACGGGCATGATCGCAACCGCGACGTTCGTGCCCGACGCGATGCAAGCTGCCGCCGACGAAGAGACCATGGCCGCCACCGACCTCGCCGAGTTCCTGGTTCGCTCTGGAACCCCGTTTCGTGATGCACACGCGATCGTCGGCGCCCACGTGCGCGCCGCCGTGGCGGGGGAGGGGACGTTGTACGACCTCGTCGCTGCCGACGCGCGGCTCGGCCCCGACGCGGCTGCGCTCGTCGGCCCCGGGGTCGGTGTACGCATGCGGACGTCACGCGGTGCCGCCGGCCCAGAGGCGCTCCCGCTGCAACTCGACTCGTACCAGGCGATGCTCGCTGCCGATCGGGAACGGCTGGCGCTCTGATCGATCGCGCTTGGTTCGCCCGCGCCGCACCGGTCGTAGCCCCGGAACTGCTCGGCAAACTGTTCGTCGTCGATCGTGGCGGTGTCCGTGCCGCCGGACGGATCATCGAGACCGAGGCGTACGCGGAAGACGATCCCGCCAGCCATTCCTTCCGCGGTCGGACGGCTCGTACCGCCGTGATGTTCGGACGGGCGGGCGGGCTCTACGTGTACCTCAGCTACGGCCTCCACGCTTGCGCCAACGTGGTCACCGGGGCTGAGGGCGAGGGCGCTGCTGTCTTGATCCGCGCCATCGAGCCCATCGAGGGGGTCGCCGCTATGCGGGCGCGGCGTGGCGAGGGCCGACCACTGGCCGACGGACCCGGCAAGCTGTGTCAGGCACTTGGCATCCGACTGTCCGACGACGGCATCGATCTGACGGTCCCCGGTTCTTCGATCCGGATCGTCGACGACGGCACCCCGCCCCCGGACGATCCGCTGATCGGACCGCGCATCGGAGTCAGCAAGGCGGTCGACACGCAGTGGCGCTGGCGGGCAGCGGCACCGACATGACCAACGGCCCTGATGGTCCGGCCGGAGCGCACGTACCGTGAGATTTGAGAGCGAGCAATTCGATGAGGTGACCAACGGTGTCGACGGAGTACGAACACTTCCTGACCAGCCTCGTAGTCGACCTCGTTGCCATTTCGCTGCTGACGTATGCGCTCTACTTCCGGCGTCACCAGCGACGTGATCTGACCCTCGGCTTCATGGGGGTCAACGTCGGTCTGTTCGCCGTCTCCTCGTTCACCGCCACCACCACGATCAGCGTCGGATTCGGCATCGGTCTCTTCGCATTGCTCTCGGTGATCCGTCTGCGCTCGACGACCGCCAGCCAGGAGGAGATCGGGTACTACTTCGTCGCGCTCGTGATCGGCCTCGTGAACGGACTGTCCTCGTCGGACCAGTGGCGGGTCGCGATCACGCTGAACGTCGTGCTGCTCGGGGTGATGTTCGTCGCTGACCACCCGCGGATGCTGCCTCATGCCGAGCGACATCTGGTCGTGCTCAAGGGGGTCCCTCGGCCCTTGAGCTTGCTGCCAGGCGAACTCGAGGACCGCCTCGGATACGAAGTGACCAGGCTGCGAGTGCTGGAGATGGACTTCTCGAACAAGCGGACCCGCGTCGACGTCCGAATCAACACCGATCGCCCAGTGGAACGACGCGCCGACCGCGAGGTCGACAAGGGCACAGGCGGGCACGTCCTGCCACCTCCAGAGGGCGTGGCACCGTGACTCGGAGCGTGCGTTGGGTGGCACTCGGTGCGTGTGTCGGCCTACTGGCCACCTCCTGTGGCGACGAGACCGCCACCCCGGCGACGTCGGTTCCCCAACCGGTGTCGAGCGCAGCGGTCGAGACATCGGACCCGGTGGTGACCGGGTCGCCGGTGGACGCCGGGCCGGCGGACACGGCACCACCGAGCACTGCGGCCATCACCCCATTGCCGTCGTTCTCGGAGCGATCCGAGCAGCTGTTCGACCAGGCGGTGTTGCACGAGGTGGACATCGAGATCAGCAACGAGAATCTCGCACTCCTCGATCCACCCACCGACGACCGGGTCCCGGTGCGCCTGACGGTCGACGGCAGCACGGTCGACGACGTCGGACTTCGGCTCAAACGAGGTTTCGGACAATTCCAGCCGCTTGACGAGAAGCCGGGTTTCAGCATCGAGACCGACGAGTTCGTCGATGGCGTGACGGTGTTCGACGTCGACCGGTTCACGCTCGGCAACGCAGCGTGGGACCACTCCTTCGTGAACGAGCCGCTCGTCTACGAGGTCTACCGGGCGGCCGGCATTCCGGCCCCTCGCTCCGCCCTGGCGCGAGTGACCGTGAACGGAGAGACCTTCGGGCTGTACGTCATGCGCGAAACCTACGACGAACGGATGCTGGCGCAGCACCTCGCCGACCCCACCGGCAACCTCTACGAATCGACGGGTGCACACGACGCACCGGACATGGGACTGGAGCTGCGCACGAACAAGCGCCGTGATGACACGAGCGACCTGGCCGCCGTCGTCGAGGTGGTCGCAACGGCGTCGGACGATGACTACCGCGCTGCCATCGAGGAACTCGTCGACGTCGACCAGCTGATGACCTACTGGGCCATCGAGGCACTGACCTCGCACCATGACGGCTACGCATACGACCTGAGCGATCCGGCCCTGTTCCCCGGAGCCGGGGATCAACTCTGGAACCCGTATCCGAACAACTTCTACGTCTACCACGACCCGGCGAGCGAGCGGTGGGTGTTCCTGCCCCACGGTGCCGACATGGCCCTCGGCATGGGCACATGGAGCACGTACGATGTCGCGCCATCGACGCCGGTTGTCCTCCCGCCCAAGGTCCATGCCACGATCGCGTGGAGGCTGTGGCAGGACCCGACGTTCCGCGACGACTTCGTCGAGCGCGTCCGTTGGGTCCTCGACGAGGTCTGGGACGCGGCGACGCTGAACGCGCGGGCCGACCTGCTGGCCGATCTCGTGCGCTCCGACGGGCTGAGCGGCTCGCGGGAGTTCGTCACGATGGGCGAGTTTGAGAACTCGTTGGCCGGCCGTAAGGACTTCTTGACCCTTCGAGCCGACGCGGTGAGGGCCGAACTCGCGACGTGGGCGCCCGCGGCCGGCCAGGAGGAGGCACCCTGAACCATGGATCGGAGGCACTTCCTGCAGATCGCCACATCGGTCGGGATGATCGCCGCGGTCGACGGTCTCGTCGCTTCGTGCGGTACCGATGACTCGAACGCGGGCACGAGCACGGCCGCCGATGTGAGCGACGGTTCATCGACGACCAGCACAGCGCCCCCGACGGACGCCACGTCGAGCACTGGGGCGACGACCACACCGGTCACGACCACCAGCGACAGACGTCAGGAGACGACGCGCTACGGCCCGCTGGCGGCAACGCCGGACCCCAACGGCCTCCTGCTGCCGGCAGGATTCACGTCCGAACTCCTGGCCGCGGGTGGACAACGGGTGGCCGGCACGGACTACCGCTGGCACATCTTCGCCGATGGTGGGGCCTGTTTCGCCCTCGACGACGGCGGTTGGGTCTACGCGAACAACAGCGAGGTGCCGGTCGAAGGTGCTGGGGGTGCCGGAGCGCTCCGCTTCGATGCCGATGGCCGCGTGGTCGACGCCTACTCGATCCTGGAGGGAACCACATGGAACTGCGCTGGCGGTGCCACGCCGTGGGAGACGTGGCTGTCCTGCGAGGAGATCCCGGCCGGTCAGGTCTGGGAGTGCGACCCGCTCGGGCAGGCGCCAGCGCAGCCGAGGCCGGCGATGGGCATGTTCCGCCACGAGGCGGTCGCCGCCGACACCACTCGCCGGGTGCTGTACCTGAGCGAGGACGAGCCCGACGGCCTCCTGTACCGCTTCCGGCCCCGCACCTGGGGTGACCTGTCGGAGGGTGAGCTGGAAGCGCTGGCTGTCTCGCCGCGGGATGGCGCCGTGAGCTGGGTTCCCGTTCGAGGGATCGGGGAGCCGGGCCGAACGCTGACGCGCTACGACGCTCCCGGAGCGACGGCGCTTCCGGGCGGAGAGGGCATCGCGCTCGACGGTGACATCCTCTACCTTGCCACCAAGGGCGACAACCGCATCTCTCGCCTCGACCTGAACCGCTCACGATTCACGCTGTACTGGGAGGGCCCACCCCTCGAAGGTCCTGACAACCTCGCCGTGCACGACGACACCGGCAATCTCTACGTCTGCGAGGACGCAGGCAACATGGAGGTGGTGCTGATCACCCCCGACGGTCAGGCTGACCCCTTCCTCCGGTTCGTCGGCCACGACGGATCCGAGGTCACGGGAGCCGCCTTCGATCCCACGGGGACGCGGCTCATGGTGAACTCGCAGCGCGCACCGACGCCGCCGACGTTCGACGGCAGCACGTACATGATCTCCGGACCGTTCTGAGCCCTGCCGCTCATCGCCAGTGGATCCAGTAGCCGTGGGGATGGCAGGTTGCCAGGTGAGTGATCGCCCGCTCACCATTGCGCCAGCGAGCCATTGACAGCACGGTGCGATGTGGGTCGATCGGGTCGGGCTCGTTCGGCAGCTCCGGGATCAGCGCAGGCGCCTCGGCGTAGACCCACGACAGGTCACGCTCGGCCCCGATCGCGTCGAGCTCGGCCAGGTAGTCGATCCGGGCGGCCGGCGTGAGGTAGTTCAGCACCCATGAGTTGGTGACGACCGGGTGAGCGGATGCACCGACGCGTTCGATCGCTGGTCGCAATGACGACACGGCGTCGCCCGCGAGCAGCTCGGGCGGACGCTCCCGAGCCAGTTCGATCGCGGCAACGAGGCGGTGGAACCGATCGGCCTGGTCGGGCCAGACGCAGGCCTCGAGCCACAGCGCCTCGACGGGGTCGGTGACATCGATCGGTCGTCGATCGACGCCGCACCGGCTCGTGACCTCGGGGAGGTCGTTCGGCACCGGCATGTCACCGCGGACTTCGGACGCGAGGGCCACCGTCGAGGGCCCGCCGACAGTCTGCTCGGAACCGTCGAAGCGATAGTGGTACTCGTATCGGTCGAGCAGCAGGTTCAGCCCGCCGCTCGCCCCGACGTCGAGGTGCCCGACCGGTCCGACCTCACTCGCGATCAGTCCGAGCACCGGCAGCAGGAACGAGCAGCGTCCAACCTCGTTGGTCTGGGTCGTCCTGGTCGCAACGAGATGCTCGAGGTCGCCGTGACGCTCTGTGACGAACCGTCGGAAGACGGGGCCGAGTGAACGCTCGCTCGGCGTACGGGGTTCGGCGGTGAGGTTCCGGTACCACTGGGCCAGCTCCGCCTCGGGCTCGCCGAGCAGGAGTGCGTGGACCGCAGCGAAGAACAGCACCGGTACTCGTTCGGGCGCCGGGGCACGGCGCAAGATGACCGCTACCTGCGGGTCGCGGGCTGCGATGGCCGAGAGCGCCGAATACAACGGTGCGCGGGGGTGCGCCGAACGGGCGAAGGCGACGAAGTGCTCGAGGAGCTCGGCGTCGTTCGCTCGATGCGCTGCATCGTCGACTCGGTCGGCCACGAAGCCGACAGTATCCGTGAGCGCGGTCCGCTCGGTACCGATCTGAGCGCAGATCTCGAGCCGCGTACCAAGGAATGCTGCCGCACCTACATGATCTCCGGCCCGTTCTGAATCGTCCGCGGCGTCCCGTGCCGGCCGACAGTACTCTTGCACGACGTATGGCTGGCACCGATCTCATCGCCGATCTCGAAGCGCGCAACCTCATCCACGACTCGACCGATCGCGTCGCGCTCCGTGAGGCCGTCGCACGTGGCCCCGTGGCGCTCTACTACGGCTGCGATCCGACCGCGGACAGCCTGCACGTCGGAAACCTGATCGGGCTGATCATGCTCCGGCGGTTCCAAGATGCGGGCCATCGCCCGATCGCTCTCGCCGGCGGGGCGACCGGAATGGTCGGGGACCCCAGTGGGAGATCGGACGAACGCAACCTGCTCGACGACGAGACCCTGAATCACAACGTCGCGGCCATCACGGCGCAACTGCGCCGAATCGTCGACATCGACGACGGGAGCGGTGCACTCGTCGACAACCGCGACTGGACGCAGCCGATCACGGTGCTCGAGTTCCTCCGCGACGTCGGCAAGCACGTCACGGTCAACCAGATGCTGGCGCGCGAGAGCATCAAGCTGCGGGTCAACTCCGAGCACGGCATCTCGTTCACCGAGTTCAGCTACATGCTGCTCCAGGCCAACGACTACCTCTGGCTGCACGACAACCTCGACTGCACCATCCAGATCGGTGGGTCGGATCAGTGGGGCAACATCATCGCCGGCGTCGACCTGATCCGGCGCAAGCGGGGCGCGCACGTCCACGCCTTCTCCTGGCCGCTCCTGACCGCGAGCGACGGCAGCAAGCTTGGCAAGACGACCGGGGCGAGAGTGTGGCTCGACGCTGCGAAGACGAGCCCGTACCAGTTCCGCCAACATTGGATGCAGACGGCTGACGACGAGGTCGAGGCACAGCTACTGACGTTCTCCTTGCAGCCGATCGAAGCGGTTCGGGCGGTCGTCGCCGAGCACGACGACGCGCCACATCTCCGATTCGGCCAGCGCGCCCTCGCCGACGAGATGACGGCGTTGGTCCATGGCGCTCCAGCGGCCGTGGCGGCTGCCGAGGCGGCCGATCTCCTCTTCACGGGTGACCCGAGCAGCGCCTCCGAGGAGGCCTTTGCGACGTTGAGCGCAGAGATCCCATCGTCGCGCCTCAGTGTGGCGGATCTCGCCGATTCGACGGCGGTCTTCGTCGGCGCCGGACTGGCCACCTCGAACGGTGATGCACGCCGCTCAGCGGCCCAGCGTTCGTTCTACGCGAACGGCCTGCAGCTCGACGAAAAGTCCCTGCTCAGCGAGCAGAAACTGGTGCACGGCAAGTACCTGCTGCTGCGCAAGGGAAAGAAGTCGCACCACCTCCTGGAAATATTTTCCTGAGGCATGTTGCATCGGGCTGCGGAACTGCTATCTTCTAACTCCGCCTCACGGAGCGGTTCAACCCTCCGGAAAGGCCACTCGGCACCAACGCCGAACGACGAAGACCCGCAAGGATCTCCACTGTTCTCGGTGCGTGCCTGAGCTTCGGCTCCTTGAAAACGGAAGAGAAGACAGAACGCCAGTGCGGGCAGTACGCGCCCACCTTCGGGTGGACACGGAACTGTCTGTCAATTTCTGCTGTCGTCTACCCTGACGGCAGCAACCATGGTTACCGGCTGTCTCACGATTTGTACCGTGGGATGGCCAATACAGCAAGGACGCATCGTCCACATGAGTCTTTCCCGACTCGGATGGTGCGCTCGCTGACTATCGTTGCCGGCTCTGAACGCTCACTTCGGTGAGTCGAGGGGTTGGCCACGTTTTTGTTGGAGAGTTTGATCCTGGCTCAGGATGAACGCTGGCGGCGTGCTTAACACATGCAAGTCGAACGAGGTCCATGGAGCTTGCTCCGGAAGACCTAGTGGCGAACGGGTGCGTAACACGTGAGAAACCTGCCCCGATCTCTGGGATAACAGTTGGAAACGACTGCTAATACCGGATGCCGTCACACCGCTTCATGGCGGAGTGCCGAAAGATTTATCGGATCGGGAGGGTCTC